>NZ_BAAAZG010000001.1:822283-971863 GCF_039536785.1 Actinomadura miaoliensis | reverse complement strand
CCCGCTCGCCGACGGCGCGCCGCTCGGCCGCCGCGTACCCGCCGAACGTGCGGCGCAGCAGCGGCAGCACGTCGGTGAACGCCTCGCCCGGCAGCCCGGCGATCCAGCCGTCCAGCAGGCGCAGCAGGTCGTCGTCGTGCACCAGCAGCAGCCCGCCGCCCGCCAGGAACCCCTCCACCCAGGCGGCGGCGCGGTCGGGCGCGGTGCCGACGGACACGGCGCGGGCCATGCGGGCCGGCACGTCGTCGAGCCGCCCGGCGTCCAGCAGCAGCCGGACGAGGCGTCCCTCCAGCAGGCCGTGCACGGCGTGGTCGCCGTCCCGGTCGGCCAGGCCGCGCAGGGCGCGCAGCCAGCGGTCGGTGTGGTCGTCGTCGCCGAGCAGGGACAGCGCCCCGTGCACGGCGTCGATGTGCCCGAGCATCTCCCGGGACGCGTCGTCGTCCAACCCGGTGACGGCCGGGGGCAGGCCCACGCAGACGCGCACCACCAGGCCGTCGACGACGGTGCGCAGCGGGCCCGTGGGGGTGCCGCGCACGTCCCCGTACCGCAGCGCGCGCACCAGGGCGGGCAGCGCCGCCATCAGGTGCGCCACGTCGGAGTCGACGGCGGCGCGGTCGGCCAGGGCGCACATGACGGTCGGCAGGGCGTCGCCCAGGTCGGCCAGCAGGCACCGCTCGGCCAGCGACGTCAGCTCCGACAGGGCCGTGGCCTGGGACGCCGTCGCCTCCGCCCGCGCGGCCGCCGCCCCGTGCACGGTGGTGCCCCAGGCGCTGGCCTCGATGAGCTCCACGTCGAACTCCGGCCGCCACAGCAGCGTCCAGCTCTCGCGGAACGTGCCCTTGGACCGTCCCTGCGCCTCCTGCGGCACGCCCCAGTCGACGTCCAGCAGCCGCAGCCGGTGCAGCAGCCGGCTGCGGTCCAGGTCGAGCGGTTTGCGCAGGTCGAGGTCGTATTCCCGGTCGAGCGCGGACGGCTTGAGGCGCAGCCGCCGCTGCTCGGCCTGCAGGTCGCGCTGCAGCGGCACCATCGGGGTCCGTTCGGGCACCGACCCGAGCCGTTCGCCCACCACCATCCGGCGCTGGATGAGCTCCACCGGCAGGTCGTTGCCCTCGCACAGCACGGCCCGGGTCGCCTCGGTGACCTCGTCCAGCCCCGCCAGCGGACGGCCGCGCAGCGCGGCGAGCGTCTCGGCGAGCCGCACCGCCTCGATGACGTGCGCGGAGGAGACGTGCAGGTCCTCCTCGCGCAGCAGCCGCGCGGCCTCGGTCAGCCACCGCTCGACCGGCCGGTCGCCGGACGCGAACAGGTGGTGGTACCAGCCGGGGGACCGCACGCCCGCGCCGTACCCGGAGTGGCCGGCCAGCCTGCCGTGCGTCCACGGCACCCAGGTCATCGCGACCTTGGTCTTGGGCAGCCCGCGCAGCGTCTGCTCGTCGCGCGACGCCGGGACCTTCTCCAGCAGCGCCGGGACGTGCCAGGCGCCGCACACCACGGCGACGCGCTCGTAACCGTCCTTGAGGGCGCGGCGCAGCGTGCGGCGCATGTACGCCTCGCGCTGCTCCTCGCGCCGCAGGTAGCCGGGCGGCAGCCGGTCCAGGCCGCGTTCCGGTTCGGGCAGCTCGGCCAGCCGCGCGCGCAGCTCGGCCATGGCCTCGGCGATCGCGGGGAACGGCGAGGGGCCGTCGTGGCGGTGCTCCACCACGTCGTCCCACCAGCGTTCGGCGTCGTCGTATCCGGCGATCTTCGCCAGCCAGCCCAGCGGGTCCAGGCGGATGCCGTGCTCGGGCTCCTCGCCCTGCCCCTCGGGCCGTTCGGCGGCGATCCGCTGGGGGTCGTCGCCCTCGGGGAGGGGCGCGTCCGGGGGCGTGCCGGGGTCCTGCGGGTCCTGCGGCTCCTGCTGCCGGACGAGCTGGTGCGCGGCGGGCAGGTCGCAGAACCGGACGGGGACGCCCGCGTCCAGCGCGTAACGGATCGCCTGCCACTCCGGGCTGAACTCGGCGAACGGCCAGAACGCCGCCTGCCGCTCGGTGCCCTCGCCGCCGTCGGGGGACGGGGTGCGGCCGGGGGAGTAGGCCAGCAGCGCCACCGGCGGCACCATGCCGGGGTCGGCGGCCAGGGCGACCAGGTCGTCGGCCTCCGGAGGCCCCTCGATCAGCACCGCCTCGGGCTTGAACTCCTCCAGCGCCCGCCGCAGCGCCCGCGCCGACCCGGGACCGTGGTGCCGGATCCCGAACACCTCGACCCGCGTCCGCTCCCCGCGGTCGGGCACCCGCCGCCCCGGCGCGGGCGGGCCCGAGGCCGCCGGCGCGGAGGCGGCGGGACGGGGCGGGGACGGGGTCAAGACACCTCCCGGCAGGCGCGGTAGAAGTCCCGCCAGTCGGGGCGTTCGCGGACGACCGTCTCCAGGTACTCCTGCCACACCACCCGGTCGGACACCGGGTCCTGGACGACGGCGCCGACGATGCCGCCCGCCACGTCCGCGGCGCGCAGCACGCCGTCGCCGAAGTGCGCGGCCAGCGCCAGCCCGTTGGTGATCACCGAGATGGCCTCGGCGGTGCTCAGCGTGCCGCTCGGCGACTTGAGCCTGGTGCGGCCGTCGCCGGTGAGGCCGCCGCGCAGTTCCCGGAAGACCGTCACCACCCGGCGGATCTCCTCCAGGCCCGCGGGCGTGTCCGGCAGCTCCAGCGCCGCGCCGATCTCGTCGACCCGGCGGGAGACGATGTCGACCTCCTCCTCCACCGTGGCGGGCAGCGGCAGCACCACCGTGTTGAACCGGCGGCGCAGCGCGCTGGACAGCTCGTTGACGCCGCGGTCGCGGTCGTTGGCGGTGGCGATCACGGTGAAGCCCTTGCGGGCCTGCACCTCGGTGCCCAGCTCGGGGACGGGCAGCGTCTTCTCCGACAGGATCGTGATGAGGGTGTCCTGCACGTCGCTGGGCATGCGGGTCAGCTCCTCGACGCGGGCGACCGCGCCGGTGCGCATCGCCCTCATCAGCGGGCTCTCCACCAGCGCCCGCTCCGACGGGCCCTCGGCCAGCAGCCGGGCGTAGTTCCACCCGTACCGCACGGCCTCCTCGGACGTGCCCGCCGTGCCCTGCACCAGCAGAGTCGAGTCGCCGCTGACGGCCGCCGCCAGGTGCTCCGACACCCACGTCTTGGCCGTGCCGGGCACGCCGAGCAGCAGCAGCGCGCGGTCGGTGGCCAGCGTCGCCACGGCGACCTCCATCAGCCGCCGCGGCCCGATGTACTTGGGGCTGATCCGTGAGCCGTCGGGGAGCTCGCCGCCCATCAGGTAGGTGGTGACCGCCCACGGCGACAGCCGCCACCCGGGCGGGCGCGGCCGGTCGTCGTGCTCGGCCAGCCTGGCCAGCTCGTCGGCGTACTGCTGCTCGGCGTGCGGCCGGAGCACACCACCCGGGGGAGTGGAGTCGGTGGTCACCGGTGAACCTCCATGACGGTCCCGGCCGTGACGCCGGGGAGAAGTCGGACTTGTAGCGAAAAGCCAGGTCGGAGCGCGGTGCCCGGTGCCGTGGCACGGGCGCGTCCCCAACGGGATAGATACCGCTGGACGGGACGAATCCCGCCTTTTCGGGAGAAAATCTGCGGGGGAGCGGAAGGGCACGTGCTGTTCGGCGGAGCGGCGGCGTCCCGCGCGGCGGGCGCCCTCGCCCGGGAGGGCGACAATCCCCGTGCGTCAGTCCGGGGAGGGGTCAACAGGACAGCTCCTTCAGCATTTCGTGGCGGAAACGCAAGGTCTCGGTCAGTTCGGTGAGCGCGTGCCCGGCCGCGCCCGTCGTGTGGGCGCCGGTGGCGGGGGCGCCGAACCGGGCCGCGACGGCCTCCAGCCGGGGCGCGGCGGCAGGGCTGAGGCGCTGGTCGGCCAGGCGGCACAGCTGGGTCAGGGTGTGCTCATGGGACTGCGCCCGCCGTTCGGCCGCGGCCGCCAGAGTGATCACCACGGCGTCGGCGAGCTGGCCCGTCCACGGGCCGGGGATGCGTTCCAGGACGCGCAGCAGGTCGGGGTCGCCCTCCACCCAGCGGATCAGGTCGGCGGCGGCCTGGTCGCGTTCGTCGTCGGGCAGCACCCGGAGCAGATCGGCCAGCGCCTCGGGCTCGTCCACCATGACGCCGCCCTTGAGCAGCGCGCGCGCCCACGCGACGTCGCGCTGGCGCAGGGCGGCCCGCGCCCAGCCGATGTGCACGTCGCGGGCGCTCCGGGCGTCGCCGCCGTCGCGTCCCTCGGCGCCGTCGCGGTCCTTGCGGCCCTTGTGCTCGGCGGCGTCGGCCACGGGCAGGCACACGATCTCCATGGGCGGCAGGCCGAACAGGTCCGTCCACGCCGACAGGGGCGTGCGGGCCAGGATCTCCCTGAGCCAGGCCGCCCGCGTCCCCACCGGCCCACCGGACCGGCCGCCCGGCGCGAACGACCCGGTGGGATGGAACGGGACGCCGTCGCGGGCCAGGTCCTCGTCGTGCGTGCGCGGGGGCTCCACCAGCACCCACGTGCGACGGCGGCCCTGCACCGTGCGTTCTTCGGCGTGCACGCACGCGCGGGCCCGGGCCGCCATGCGCGCCGCGTACGCCGAGCCCGGCATCCGGGCCAGCAGGTCCGCGGCGATCTGCCGGACGTCCTTGCCGCGGTCCTCCAGGGCCGACTCCAGGAACTCCTCGTCGTCGGCCGACAGGCCGTGCTCGAACGTGGCCAGGAACGCCGTCCGGTCGGGCGCGGGCTCGCGCCCCCAGGTCTCGCGGAGCGCCTCGCGCGCCGCCGCCGGGTCGGTGCCGCGCAACGCCGTCAGGTAGGCGACGCGCTGGTTGCGCGTGCCGGTCTGCCACACCTCGGGGCCGCCGCCCGGGTCGTCCCCGGCCCCCACCAGGTACGCCCACTCGGTGTTCTGCAACGCCAGCCACACGCCCCGCCGGCCGGCCGCGCGCGCTATGGACGGCCGCAGCATCCGGTCGCTGCGGCCGCGTTCGAGCAGGTCGGGCAGCAGCCGCGCGGGGACGCGGCGTCCGTGCGCCGCGGCCGCCTCCAGCCACTCGGGCAGCACCCGGATCTGCGTGCCGCCCAGGATCCGCGCCAGCCGCCGCGCCGCCGCGGGGGAGACGACCGGCAGGTCCTCCACCGGCGCCGGCGCGATCGGCTCCGGGGACCTGGGCGGACGCATGCCCGCGCGCCGCCGCACCGTCAGCAGCGCCGCCTGGTCGAGCAGCCGCGCCGCGGCGTCGCCGACCTCGGCGGGGGCCTCCGGAAGGGACGGGGCGGGCTTGCGCCGCGTCCCCAGCAGGGCGGCGGTGACGTGCTCGTTCCACACCCCGTTCGGCGCCGTGCTCACAGCACCACCATCCCCTCGTCCTCGTGCCAGGCCGCCAGGGGACGCAGCCCGCGCGGCGTCCACTCGCCGGCGAAGGTGACCGGGTGCCCGCCCGACACCGCCAGCAGCCGCCACGGGTCGGTGGGACGCAGCGCGAGCGCGTCCCCGGCCTCGTCCATGACGTGCAGGGCGCCGTCCTCGGACCGGGCCAGCCGCACCGCCGCCAGCGTCACCGGCCAGCGGTCCAGCCACGGGTCGCGCGCCAGGGCGGCGGCGTGCTCGTCCAGGAACCCCCGCACCGTCGTGCCATCGGGCACCGCGGGCTCGGCCGGGCCGTGCCGCTCGCCCACCAGCGCCCGCAGCGGCTGCGCCCCCGGGTAGAACACCATCTCCGCGTCGATCTCCGTGCCCACCATCAGGGACGCGTCCAGGGGTCGCCCGGGCGCCGCGAAGGACAGCACCAGGGCGGGACGACCCGTGCGGCGGCCCCGCAGCCACACCCGCCGTGTGGTGAGGCGCTCCTGCTCGGAGTCGTGCGCGCCCGTCACGCACCACCGGTCGCGGACCCGCTCGCCGCGTTCGGTCACCTCGTCCTGGGACAGGGTGAAACCGACCCGGGCGCGGACCGTCTCACGCAGCCCCTCGGGAAGCTCCTCGCCGCGCTGGTAGGCCCGCACCAGCAGCCGCAGCAGCGCGTACTCCTCCAGCAGCCGGTCGGGCCACCCCGGCCGGCGCGGGATCCCCGCCAGGCCCTTGACCTGCCCGGCCAACGCGCCGGCCTGGGCGTCGACGAGGCGGCGGGCGACGTCGTCCCACACCCGGTAGGGGGCGTGCTCGGCCTGCGCGAGCCCCTGGGCGACCTGGTCGCACAGCCACTGGTCGAGCTCGGCGATCCCCTCGTCGACCCGCCGGCGCCGCCGCTCGGCGGTCTTCGGGTCCCTGGCCTTGGGCGCCGCCGCGGCCTTGCGCTCGCGCGCCTTCTCGGCCTGGGCGCGACGCCGGCCGACCCACTCGGCCGCCCACTCCGGGCGCGCCCCGCCGCCGACCGTCCCGTCGCTCCACAGCAGCAACAGCCCCAGCCCGTGCTTGCAGGGGAACTTGCGGCTCGGGCACGTGCACCGGAACGCCGGCTCGGTCAGGTCGACGCACGCCCGGTAGACGCTCTTGCCGCTCCCCTTGCACTCGCCCCAGACCGCCTCGCCGTCGGCGCCCGTCCCACTCCATTTCGAGGGCCTGGCGACACCGGCGGCGGCCTTGGCCGACGCCGCGTCGGGCGCGAGCCCGAGCACCTGCTCCCGACCCCATCGATCGCTCACATTGTCGAAACTATCGACCGGGTCCGACATTCGCCCGAAGGCAGTACATCTACGTCCGGCGCGGCCCCAGATCGCAGACCGTGATCATTCGGTCGCGGCCGCCGGGCTCAGACGCCGGGCAGCAGGGGAAGGTCGGGCAGGGACGACGCGTCGGGCGCCATGAGCGTCGCGCCCGCCAGCAGCGACACCAGCGACACGACCGCGAACAGGCTCACCCAGGCCAGCCCCGGGACGCCCGTGAGGTGCGCCAGCTGGTCGGCGTCGGAGGACGGGGCCATGTGGCGGACGCGCATGCGCTGCAGCTCCACGACCGGACGGGTGGCGGCGAACAGCAGGAACCACGCGGCCAGGTAGGCGAACCCGGCCTGGGTCTTGTCGCCGCCGAACCACGACACCCCGAAGATCAGCGCCCCGGTGGCCACCACCGACAGCACCCCGTACACGTTGCGGATCATCACGAGCATCCCGGCCAGCAGCGCCAGGGAGAACCACAGCATCAGCGTGACGCGCCCACCGGCCAGCAGCAGGGCGAACAGCAGGCCGAGCAGCGGGGGAGTCAGGTACCCGGCCATCGCGGTGAACACCATGCCCGGGCCGTGCGGCTTGCCGCGCGAGACGGTGACGCCCGAGGTGTCGGAGTGCAGCTTGATGCCGTCCAGCTTGCGCCCGGTGGCCAGCGCGATCAGCGCGTGCCCGCCCTCGTGCGCGATCGTCACCACGTTGCGCGCCACCCGCCAGGTGGGCCCGTGCACGACGGCGGCCAGCGCCAGCAGGCCGACCAGGATCACCAACCACCACGGAGGGTCCGGTTGCGTTCCGGTCAGCCGATCCCACAGGTCGGCGATGCTGCCCGCGTCAGCGCTTGCCACGTCCACGTCCACCTCGGAATTCTCGGTTCGCGTCGGCGATCCCACAGGGTAGGACGTTCCGGACCGCCGCCGCGTTCGTTTCGTTCCGGCGGTTCCGCGCACACGTGCGACACGTCCGGGAGGCCGGGGTTCGCCCCATCGTCCCGGCATGGCGGCCGCGCCGCCCCCGCACAAAGGGCACGAGAGGCTTTCCTGAACGCACGGATGATCGGCAGGACGCCATTCCGTCCGAGAATAACGGGAATTATCCGGCGCCGTGGTTAATCGTTCCACCAAACGCGCGCCGCCCGCCGGCGGCGCTCCCTAATCTCTGGTCCGCACTGACGATTGTCCCTCGCGGCCTGAGGAGCTGGCGCGATGCCGGAGAAAGTGGCGACGAGAAACGGGGCGGAAACGCATTATCGGGAGCTTGTCCGGTTGGCGTATTTTGTTCAGCCGGGCCGGGCGCGCCGCGTCTACCGGATGGCGGTCGCCCGGCGGATCGTCGACGAGGTCGTCACCCGGCGCCCGCGCGGTGACCTGGCCCGCCAGCGGACCCGTGTGCTGCGCCGGGCGATGCGCCCGTCCCGCCGGCTGCGCATCGGCCTGGGGCCGTGGCTGCGCGCGCTGCCCGCCCGCCTGCCGGACGCGACGCTGACCGCCGCGCTGGCCGACCTGGAGCCGCCCGTGCGCGTGGCCTGGGTGCTGCGGCGGGTCGAGGGCATGCGCCGGTACGCGGTGCGCGACCAGCTGCTGCGGCTGCGCGTTCGCGACCCCTGGCCGGTGATCGACGCCGCCGACGCCGCCGCGCTGCCGGACATGGAACCGCCGGACGCGTTCTCCTTCGGCCCCGGGCTGGACCATCCCGTCCGCCGCCGCCCGCTCATCCCCGTCGCCGCCGCCGTGGTGCTGACCGCCGCGCTGGGGGGCACCCTGGTCGTCACCGAGAACGAGGGGTCGCTGGCGGGCGGCGCGGGCTCGGCCGCCGACCGCCGGCTGCACCTGCTCACCGCCGCGGCCGGCGCCTGGCGCGGCGGCCCGCACCGCCTGGACGTCTGGCCCGCCCGCGGCGACCTGACCGGCGACCGCGGCTTCACCGCGCGGGCGCTCAGGGCGTGGGCCCGCTCGCCCGCCGCCCCGCACCCGCCGGACAGGGGCGACATCGGCGCCCAGCTCCTCTACGCCGGGCGCGTCGACGGCGTCCCCACCGCGCTGCTGCGCAACGGTGACCGCGTCGCCCGCTACAGCGGGCGGGGGCGCCCCGTGGAGATCTTCACCGCCGCCGCCGGTGACGGCTCAACGCCCCTGCCGCTGGGCGGGGGCCGCTACCTGCTCGCGCCATGGGACACCCGTGCCACGACGCCCGGCGGCCGCAGGGTGAGGGTCGACGCGGGCGTGACCGAACGGGTGCCCGCCCCCAGGACCCCATGCGGGCGCGGCCCCCTCCTCCGCCTCGAAGGCGCCGGCGGCGTCCGCACGGTGGGCGACCTCGGCTTCTCCCGTCCCGCCGTGCTGACCCAGCGCCCCGTCGGACCCCGCCCCGCCGAGCGCCGCGTGCACGCCGCCGTGCCGCTCCAGGCCGGCGGTGTGCGGCTGTGGGAGCGGGTGGCATGCGCGCTGCCACGTCCGGAACGCCCGGTCACCGAGGCGTCGGCCCGGCAGTTCTGGACGGGCTCCCTGCCCTACGGCGGCGGCCCCGCAGAGTGGGTGTGCACGAACCTGTCCTTCATCGCGGGCGGCCCGGCGGGCGAGGCCACGCTGCTGCGGCGCGACGCCCACCACGCCACCGGCAGCTGCGACATGGCCAAGCCGGTCAGCGGCACCTGGTGGCAGGCGCCGTCCGGGCGGTGGTACTACCTCGCCGCGGCCGGTCCGGGCCTGGTGCCGCACATACAGAGCGAGGGAGTCCTGCGCACGACCGACACCAGGGGCCGCCTGCTGGTCGCCTCCAGCCCCCGCTCGCCCCACCATTCCGGCGTGCCCATCACCCTCACCGCCCGCGCCGGCTGAGCCCGCCCGGGGGCCGGGTCAGCATTCGCTTACTCGCGTGGGGCAGACTAGGGGAGTCGAACCGGGTTCCGCGCGACGGGTGCGGACGGCGAGAGGCGAAAGGGGCCGTCGATGGGCAAGGGGCCGCTGTCGGGCGTGCGGGTGATCGAACTGGCCGGCATCGGGCCGGGGCCGTTCGCCGCGATGCTGCTGGCCGATCTGGGCGCCGACGTCGTCCGCGTCGACCGCGCCTCCTCGGCCGCCCGCGGAAAGGACCCCGTGCCCGCCGACTTCCTGGGACGCGGCAAACGCTCGATCGCGGTCGACCTGAAGAACGAGCGGGGACGCGAGGTCGTGCTGCGCATGGTCGAGCGGTCGGACGTGCTCATCGAGGGCTTCCGCCCCGGCGTCACCGAACGGCTCGGCATCGGCCCCGACGCCTGCCTGGCCCGCAACCCGGCCCTGGTGTACGGGCGGATGACCGGCTGGGGCCAGGAGGGGCCGCTGTCGCGGAGCGCGGGCCATGACATCGGCTACATCGCCGTCACCGGCGCCCTGCACGCCATCGGCCGCGCCGGCGGGCCGCCCCAGGTCCCGCTGAACCTGCTCGGCGACTTCGCGGGCGGCAGCATGTACCTGGTCGTCGGCGTGCTGTCGGCGCTGCTGGAGGCGCGGGCGTGCGGCCGCGGCCAGGTCGTGGACGCCGCGATCGTCGACGGCACGTCGCACCTGTCGACGTTCATCCACTCGTTCCTGGCCGGCGGCATGTGGCGCGACGAACGCGGCGTGAACCTGCTCGACACCGGCGCGCCCTGGTACGACGTGTACGAGACGGCCGACGGCGGGCACGTCGTGGTCGGCGCGCTGGAACCGCAGTTCTACGCCGAGTTCCTGCAGCGCCTCGGCCTGGCCGACGCCGGCCTGCCCGACCGGGACGACCCCGCGAACTGGCCGGAACTGCGCGAACGCTTCGCCGCCGCCTTCAAGTCCAGGACCCGCGACGAGTGGGCGGAGATCTTCCTGCCCGGCGACGCGTGCGTGGCGCCGGTGCTGTCGCTGCGCGAGGCCGCCGAACACCCGTACAACACCGCGCGGGAGGTGTTCGTCGAACGCGGCGGCCACCGCCAGCCCGCCCCGGCGCCGCGCTTCTCCCGCACGTCCACCGAGATCGGCGGCCTGCCTCCCGCCCCCGGCGCCGACAGCCGCGACGTGCTGGCCGAACTGGGCTTCGACGACGTGGACGACCTGCTGTCCGACGGCGCGGTCACCCAGGCCTAGCGGCCGGTCCCAAAAGGCTGCGAAAGTCGCGGCGTTCCGGTGTCGAGTCCGATACCGGGGGTAGTGGCACAGACCGTCACGTCCACCAGGCGTTGGGGGCTGATGCCGATCATGGGACTGTTGCGATCTGCGGCGCGCATGGTGCCGAAGGTCGCCGCCGGGGCCGCCGAAGTGGCGGGAGGTGCGGCCGGGCTGGCGTGGGGAGCCGCCGAGGTGGCCGTGGAGGTCCCCCGGCGGGCCGTGCGGGCGGTGCCCGCCCCGCCGGTCCCGCTGTCGGCGCTGCCGGGCCTGCCGGTGGCGATGTCGCTGCCGGTCGCGGTGCCCGGCCTGATCACGTTGCACCGGCCGCGTGGGCTGCCCAGACCGCCCGCCCTGCCCCGCCCGCCCGGATGGTCGCGCATCGCCGAGTTCTCCCGGCGTGCCGAGCTGAGCAACCTGGTCGGGCCCCGCAGCAGGCGCCGCGTGTGGTCCTGCGAGGGACGCGCCTGCATCGAGCTGCACGGCCATGCCGTCGGGCGGGCACGCGAGGCCGTCGAGCTGCGCCGGGCGGTCGGCGCGGCCGTGCGGCGGCTGGAGGGCGTGAACTGGGCGCAGGTCAACGCGGTCACCGGCGAGATCATGTGCGCCTTCGACGAGGACTCGCTGCCGGTGGACCGGCTGGTGGCGGTGATCGCCGCCGTGGAGAAGGACCACGAGGTCCCCGACAGGCCGTTCCCCATGTCCGCGCATCCCGCCGACCGCGCGCCGGTCACCGCCGAGACGATCGCGCTGGTGACCGACTGCGCGGCGTTCACGCTGGCCGCCACCGGGCGGCTGACGCGCGCGCCGCGGCTGCCGGGCGTGTTCCGCATGGTGCTGCCCTGGGTGGACCACCAGCCGAGGCTGCGCGGCCTGCTGGAGAGCCGGCTCGGCCCGCACGGCACCGACATGGTGCTCGCCGTCGGCAACGCCGCCATGCACGGGCTCACCCAGGAGCCCGCCGGGCTGGCCGTCGACGTCCTGCACCGCGTCGTCCTGATCGCCGAACTGAACGCGCGGCGCGCCGCGTGGCTCGGCTGGCACCCGCGGCTGTGCGCCGCCGGCCTGCCGCACGAGTCGCCGCTGCGCGCCGAACGGCCCGTCCCGCTGCCGGACGGCCCCGTGGAGAAGGCCGCCGACCGCTCCGCGCTGGCCACCTTCGGCGGGGCCGCGGCCGTGCTCGGCCTGACCCGCGACCCGGGCATGGCCACCGGCCTCATCATGGCGACGGTGCCGCGCGCCGCCCGGCTCGGCCGCGCCGGATTCGCCGCGATGCTCGACCGGCAGTTGTCGCGCGACGGGGTCGTCCCGCTGGACGGCTCCTGCTACCGGCGGCTCGACCGGGTCAGCGCGGTGGTGGTGGACGCGCCCGTGCTGTGCGTGGACGACCTGGAGATCCTGTCCGCGGACGACCCGTCGACGTGGCGGACGGCGGCGCGGCTGCTGGAGCACGATCCGGGCCTGGACGGCAGGGCCGACGACGAGGGCCTGCGGCTGGAACGCCTGGAGGACGTCGACACCGAGGGCATGCGGGTGCGCGTCGTCGACGCCGACGGCACCGCGCGCGGCGGCGCCGTCGTCGGCCACCGCCTGCATCCCCTGGCCGAGGCGGTGCTCACCGCCGCGCGCGACAGCGACGCGCGCGTGCTGCTGACGGAGAACGCCTCGACCGCCGAACTGATGCCGCTGGCCGACGACGCGCTCGACCACCGCGTGCCGCTCGTCGAGCACGTGCGGCGGCTGCAGCAGGAGGGGCACGGCGTGCTCGTCCTCACCGCCGCCGACGATGACGCCGCCCTGGCCGCCGACGTCGGCGTCGGCGTGGTCAGGCGACCACCGGCGCCCCCGCGCGGCGACGATGCCGGGCGGCTCCACGACGGGGCGGTCGTGTGCTGGGGCTCGGACCTGATCTGCACCGGCGGGCTGGAACAGGCGTGGCGGGTGATGGTCGCCGTGCGCGCCGCCCGCGAGGCCAGCAAACGCGCGGTGCGGCTGGCCACCGGGGGGTCGGCGCTGGGCGCGCTGCTGGTGGTGACCGGACGCCGCACCACCGCGCCGTTCAACCTCGCCCCGATGCACAGCGCCGCGCTCGTCGCGCTGCTCGGCGGAGTGGTGTCCGCGCGGCGCCTGGCCGCCCGGCCCGCGCCGCAGCCGCTGCCGCGCGTCCAGTGGCACGCGCTGGACCCGCGGGCCGCCGCCGAACAGGCCCTCGCGCTGCGTCCCGCGCCGCCCGCCGAAAAGCCGTCGCGTCCGCGCCTGCCGATACCCGTTCCGCTGCCGGACGGCGTCGGCCGCCGCGCCGGAGTGTTCGCCGACGTGGCCCGCGCCGTCGGGCACGAGCTGCGCGACCCGCTGACGCCGGTGCTGGTGCTGGGCGCCGCCGCGTCCGCCGTCGTCGGGTCCGGGGTGGACGCGGGGCTGGTCGGCGGCGTCATGGCGGGCAACGCGCTCATCAGCGGAGTGCAGCGGGCGCGGGCCGAGCGGGCGCTGCGCGACCTGCTGCTCGACCAGCGTCCCCCCGTCCGCCGGGTCCGCGTGGACGGCGACCGGCGGCCGTGGGACGACCCGCTGGTGCGGCGCTGCGAGCCGGTGCCGGCCGACAGCGTGCCGGCGGCCGAGCTGCGCGCGGGCGACGTCATCGTGCTCGGCCCGTCCGACCTGGTGCCCGCCGACGCCCGGCTGCTGGCCGCCGACGACCTGGAGGTCGACGAGGCCAGCCTGACCGGCGAGTCGCTGCCGGTGGCCAAGTCGGTGGAGGCCGTGCCGGGCGCCGAGCTCGCCGAGCGCAGCTGCATGCTCTACCAGGACACCACCGTGCTCACCGGCCGCGCCTACGCCGTCGTCGTCGCGACCGGCGCCGCCACGCAGGCGGGGCGCGCCGCCGCGCTGGCCGGACGCGGCGCCGCCCCCAGCGGCGTGCAGGCGCAGCTCAACGAGCTGACCCGCGTGGCGCTGCCGGTGACCGGGCTGAGCGGCGCGCTGGTCGGCGCGCTCGGGCTGCTGCGCGGCGCGTCGGTCCGGCAGGCGGTGTCGTCGGGCGTGGCCGTCGCGGTCGCGGCCGTCCCCGAAGGGCTGCCGCTGGTGGCGACCGTGGCGCAGCTGGCCGCCGCGCGCCGCCTGTCGCGCCGCAACGTGCTGGTGCGCAGCTCCCGCACGCTCGGCACCATGGGCCGCGTCGACACCCTGTGCTTCGACAAGACCGGGACGCTGACCGAGGGACGGCTGCGCGTCACCACGCTCAGCGGGCCCGAGGGCGAGGCGCGGTTCGACTCGGCGCTGGGGCGGCGCGTGCTGACGGCCGCCGCGCGCGCCTGCCCGCAGGGAAGCGGCGCGGAGGGGCCGCGTCACGCCACCGACCGCGCCGTCCTGGACGCGGCCGCCGCGCACCTGGGCGGCGACGACGGCTGGCGGCTGGTCCACGAGACCCCGTTCGAACCCAGCCGCGGGTTCTCCGCCGCCACCGGATGGGACGGCGACCGGCCGACGCTCGTCGTCAAGGGCGCGCCCGAGGTCGTCATGGAACGCTGCGACCGCGTCGTGTCCGGCGCCGCCACCAAGACGCTCACGGCCGAGGGGCGCGACAAGTCCCGGGGCGTCGTGCGGGACCTGGCCGAACGCGGCCTGCGGGTGCTGGCCGTCGCCGAGGCGCGGCCCGACGCGTCCCGGCTCGACGAGGGCAGGGCCGCGCTCGACGGAGAGCGGCTCACGCTGGTCGGGTTCGTCGGCATCGCCGACCCGCCGCGCCGCGACGCCGCCGACGCGATCCGCACGCTCACCGAGGCGGGCATCCGGGTCGTCGTCATCACCGGCGACCATCCCGCCACCGCCCAGGCCATCGCCGCCGAGCTGGGCGTCCCGCACGCCGACCGGGTGCTGACCGGCGCCGAGCTGGACCGGCTCAGCGACCGGCACCGCGCCGCCCGGATCGCCCACACGTCGGTGTTCGCGCGCGTCGGCCCCGAGCACAAGGTCCGCATCGTGCAGGCCCTGCGCCGGGCCGGACGGGTGGTCGCGATGACCGGCGACGGCGCCAACGACGCCGCGGCGATCCGGCTCGCCGACGTCGGCATCGGCCTGAGCGCCGGGGACTCGGCCGCCGCCCGCTCCGCCGCCGACCTCATCCTGCCCGGCAGCGACCTGCCCGGCATCACCGAGGCGCTGATGGAGGGCCGCATGCTGTGGCAGAGCGTGCGCAACGCGGTGTCCATCCTGGTCGGCGGGAACGCGGGCGAGATCGCCTTCACCGTGTACGGCACCGCCGTCGGCGGCCGTGCGCCGCTCAGCACGCGCCAGCTGCTGCTGGTCAACACGCTGACCGACATGATGCCCGCGCTGGCCGTGGCGCTGGCGCCGCCCAACGGCGACGGCGAACGCCCGGCCCGCCGCGGCCCGTTCGGCGACCCGCTGCACGAGGCCATCGCGGCCCGCGGCTTCGTCACCGCGCTCGGCTCCATCCTCGCCTGGCAGATCGGCCGCCTCACCGGGCGGCGCCGCCGCGCCGGCACCATGGGCCTGGCCGCCCTGGTCATCACCCAGCTCGCGCAGACGCTGCAGATGGGACGGCACAGCCCGGCCGTGCTGGCGACGTGCGCCGCCTCGGTGCTGGTGCTCGCCGTCGTCATCGAGACGCCGGGCCTCAGCCACTTCTTCGGCTCCGTGCCCCTCGGCCCGGGCGCCTGGGCGGTGGTGCTGGGGTCGGCCGCGGTGGCGGCCGCCGTCTCGGTGTTCGGCCCGCGCCTGCTGCGCCGCCTGCCCGCCCTGAAAGTGCCCGCCCTGAAAGTGCCCGCGCCGAAAGGCGCCGCGCCGAAGAGCCCCGCCGCGGCCCCGTCCCGGGCCGCGGAGCCGGCCGTCAGCGCGTCGCGGCCGTGACGGCTTCGGACCAGATGGACAGGGCCTCGTCGATCTGCTCACCGGTGACGATCAGCGGCGGGATCATCCGGACGACCTGGCCGTACGCGCCGCAGGTGAGCAGCAGCAGGCCGCGCTCGACGGCGGCGGCGTGCGCGCGGCGCGCCGTGCCGGGGTCGGGTTCGCCGTCCGGCGTGCTGAACTCGCTGGCCTGCATCAGGCCCAGGCCGCGCACGTCGCCGACCCGCGGATGGTCGGCGGCGACCTTGCGCAGGCCGTCGTGCAGACGCGCGCCCATCTCGGCCGCGTTGGCGACCAGGCCCTCCTCCTCGATCACCTCCAGGGTGGCCAGCGCGGCGGCGCAGGCCACCGCGTTGCCGCCGTAGGTGCCGCCCTGCGAACCCGGCCGGCCGCGTTCCATCAGGGCGGCCGGTGCGGCGATCGCCGACAGCGGGAACCCGCTGGCCAGGCCCTTGGCGGTGACGACGACGTCGGGACGGACGCCGGAGTGCTCGTGGCCCCAGAACCGTCCGGTGCGGCCGAAGCCGGTCTGCACCTCGTCCATCACCAGCAGGACGCCGTGCCGGTCGGCGCGTTCGCGCAGCCCCTCCAGGAACCCGGGCGGCGCGGGCACGTAGCCGCCCTCGCCGAGCACCGGCTCCACGACGAACGCGGCCGTGTCGTCGGGGTGGCTGACGGTCGCCAGCAGGTGGTCCAGCTCGCGCAGCGCGAAGCGGACCGCCTCGTCCTCGCTCCAGCCGTAGTGGTAGGCGTACGGGAACGGCGCGACCGCGACGCCCGGCATCAGCGGCCCGATGCCCGTGCGGAACTTGGTCCCCGCCGTGGTGAGGGCCGCCGCGCCCATGGTGCGCCCGTGGAAGGAGCCCTGGAACACCACGATGTTCTGCCGCGCGGTGGCGTGCCGCGCCAGCCGCACCGCCGCCTCGACCGCCTCGCTGCCGCTGTTGACGTAGAACAGCGCGTCCAGGCCCTCGGGGAGCACCTCGCCCAGGCGCTCGGTGAGCCGCAGCAGCGGCCGGTGCATCACCGTCGTGTACTGGCCGTGGATGAGCGTGGCCACCTGGCGCTGCGCCGCCGCCACGACCTTGGGGTGGCAGTGGCCGGTGCTGGTGACGCCGATGCCCGCGGTGAAGTCCAGCCACCGCCGGCCGTCCTCGTCGATCAGGTGGACGCCCTCGCCGCGGTCGGCCAGCACCGGCGTGGCCTGCTGGAGCAGGGGTGACAGCGTCGCCATGCGCGCCTCCGTAGATTGTCGACAATCTACCGTCCATGGCACCACGGACCGCTCCCCGCTGTCCAGGGCGGGCCCGGCCCGGCGGCCGGGGCGCACGGCCTCGGCGCGGCCCCGGCACGGCCGGCGGTGTCAGGGCCTGCGCAGGCGCTCGATCGAGTCGGTCATGTGCTCCTCGATGAGGCGCAGCAGCCGCTCCTCCTCGCCGTCGGCGATCGCGTCCACCAGGCGCCGGTGCTCCTCGACCAGCTCGTCCGGCTCGGGGTAGGTGTCCTGCAGCGCGTTCAGGCACATGCGGGTCTCCACCAGCAGCGTCTGCGCCATCCGCTCCAGCCGGGGGCTGCCCGAGGCGCCCACCAGCACCTGGTGGAAGCGCTGGTCGGCGTCGCTCATCGCCACCCGGTCGCGCTGCCGGGCCGCCTCGACCAGGTCCTGCAGCGCCTCGGTCAGCCGCAGCACGGCCTCGCCCCGGTTGCGCGCCATGACCAGCGAGCAGGCGGCCCGCTCGATCGCCAGCCGGGCCAGGTACACGTCCTCGACGTCGCTCTCGTCCAATGTGATCACGAACAGTCCGCGGTGCGGCTCGCTGTGCAGCAGGCCCTCCTGCACCAGGCGCTGCATGGCCTCGCGCAGCGGGCCGCGGCTGATGCCCAGGCGCGCGGCCAGCTCGGCCTCGCCGAGCTGCGTGCCCGGCGCCAGCGAGCCGTACAGGATCGCCGAGCGCAGCTCGTCGGAGACGATCTCCACCGTCGACCTACGCGGGACAGGTTCCAGTTCACCCAGTCGGCCCATGCCAGGGCGCCTCCTCACAGCGTCTGACTGCGCGGGGGCAGCGCCCCGGAGGAGCCGACGTCCGCGGACGGCGTGGCCCCGGGCACCGGTACGGCCGGGCCCCGCGCGGCGAACAGCGTGCCCAGGCCGGAGCGCGGACGCGGCGCGCGCGCCCCGTTCGCGGCCAGGCACAGCCCCTCCCAGACGGTCACCTGGTTGGCGGTGAGCACGGGCTTGCCCACCCGCGCCTCCAGCTCGTCCAGCCACGCGACGGTGTGCAGCGCGGTGTCGGGCACCAGCACCGCCTCGGCGTCGGGGTGGTCGTTGGCGGCCACCAGGTCCAGCACCTGCTCGCGCGTCAGCGTCCCCACCTCGGCGGCGGTGACGATGCCCTCGCACGACAGCGACACCGCCTCCACGCCCGCGCGGCCGAGGAAGTCCACGAACCGCTCGGCCACGTCGGCGGGATAGGACGCGGCGACCGCCACCCGGGTCACGCCCAGGTGCCGTGCCGCGTTGACGAACGCGAACGACGTGCTGGACGCGGGCACCCCGGCGGCGTCGCGGACACCGGCGACCTGCTGCGCGGCGCCGTCCCATCCGAAGACGAAGCTGCCGCTGGTGCAGGCCCACACCGCCGCGCGCACGCCGAGGTCGCGCAACCGCCGCGCGCCCTCGGCCAGCACCTCGGCGCCGCCGATGTCCAGCAGGGCGTCGACCCGGTGCGCGTCCTCGCGCATGGCGGTGTGCACGACGGCCAGGCGGACGTCGCCGAGCATGCGTTCGATCACCGGGTAGTCGTCCTCGGCGCTGTGGCCGGGGTACAGGAAGCCCACGCCGCCGGGGGTCGCGTCGCTGGGTGCCATGGAATCCGCTCCTGGGAGAGTAGATTGTTTACAATCCTACGCGGGTCGGTGCACGGGGTGCCGCCAGGGGGCGGCCGGGGCGCGGGCCGCGCTCAGGCGGCCGGGGTGCCGCTCAGCTGGACGAGCCGCTGCCCCTCTCCGGCGGCGGGACGGCCGATCGCGCGCAGCGCGGCGCACATCGTCACCTGGTTGGCGGTGAGCACCGGCTTGCCCAGCATCCGCTCCAGCGGCGCGATGATGTCGTAGGTCGGCACGTTGGTGCAGCTGATGAACACCGCCTCGGCGTCCGGTCGGTCCACCCGGGCGACCGCGTTGACGATCTCGCCGTACCCCACCTTCCAGATGTGGCTGAGCAGCCCGAGCCCGACGCTCGACACCACCGACACGCCGTGCTCGCCGAGGAACGACACCAGCCGGTCGGTGACGCTGTCGATGTAGGGGGTGACGACGGCGACGCGGCCGGCGTCCAGCAGCCGCAGCGACTCCACCAGGGCGCCGGACGTGGTCGTCGCGGCGGGCGCGCCGGCCGACACCATGGCCGCGTGCAGGGAGTCCTCGCCCGCGGCGCCGTGGATGAAGCTGCCGGACGCGCACGCGTACACCACCACCAGCGGCTCGGGCGCCAGCACGTCGCGGGTGGCCTGCCGGACGATCGAGTGGTCCGACAGGGCCGAGGCCATCTCCACGGTGACCGGCACCGGCACGTACGGCAGCCGGGTCATGTGGAGCGACACGTCGTCGGGCGTCCAGCGCCACAGCTCGCGGTCGAGCGCGAAGTCGAACGGCGCCACCACGCCGACGCCCTGCTGGGCGCGCAGCTCCAGGGGAGGCAGCAGCGCCAGGTCGATGGTCATCCCGGCCGCCGCTTCAGGACTCGTGCCGGCGGTAGGACAGCGTCTCGCCGACCGCGCCCGCGCGCCACACGTCGTTGCACGCCTCGGCCATGCGGTCCAGGCCCTCGACGATGGTGGCGTACACGTTGCCGGGCACCCAGCCGACGTCGCCGTTGAGCAGCAGGTTGTTGCGGCCGTAGAAGATGGCCAGGTCGATGACGCCGGGCAGGCCCTCGATGCCCTTCTCCTCCTTGAACCCCCGGTCGAGCATGCCGCCGGGGAACGAGAAGTACACCACGTCGCCGGGAATGGGGGTGACGGTCGGGTTCTCCAGCCCGACCTCCTCATGGGCGAACCGCTCCACCATCGTGTAGACCTCGTTGCGGGCGTACTTGGCGTGGTAGGCCGGGCCCGCCAGGGGCAGGGCGTTCCACACCGCCTCGCAGGTGCGCGGCGCGTCCTTCTCCAGGAGTTCCGCGACGCAGGACACGCCGCGGCGTTCCAGCGTGATCGTGATGTGCCTCGGCAATGCCGGCCTCCCCGTGCGCAGGGGTGGGCGAGATCGTCGCTCACCCGAGGGACTGTTCCGTTCGGAGCGCCTTGGGATCCGTCCTGGCCAGTGGGAACGGTTGCGACGGTCTTGCAGCACGTGATCGGCGCGGTCGCCGCTTGCCCGTTGTCCGCGCTGATTGTTGACAATCCTACGATGGCTTCATAGCGTGTCAATGCCTCCACAGGTTGCGTTCCCGTTAACTGACGCCACCCCGCACGAACCGACCCGGACCCCGGGGGCGGGCCCGAGGAGACGCCCAGGGAGGAGCCGGTGCGACGACCCTCGGTCGTGGTGCTGCACGGGGAGGACCGGCCGCCGGACACCGCGAGCATCGAGCGGCTCGCCGACGTGCGGTACGTGCGCGAACCCGACCTGGCGCGCGCGCTGCCGGGCGCCGACGTCGTCTTCGTGTGGGACTTCCTCTCCGACGCCCTGGCCGGAGCGTGGCCGGACACCGGCGGCCCCCGATGGGTGCACACGGCCAGCGCCGGAGTCGACCGTCTGCTCTTCCCCGGCATCGTGGACGGTGACACGGTCGTCACCAACTCGCGAGGCGTCTTCGAGGAGCCCATCGCCGAGTACGTGCTCGGCCTGGTGCTGTGCTTCGCCAAAGACCTGCACACCACGCTGCGCCTGCAGGGCGAACGACGCTGGCGGCACCGCGAGACCGAACGGGTGGGCGGCAAGCGCGCGCTCGTCGTCGGCACGGGCCCCATCGGACGCGCCATCGCCCGCCGCCTGACCGCCGTCGGCGTGCGCGTGGAGGGCGTCGGCCGCACCGGACGTCCCGCCGACCCCGACCTCGGCCGGGTGCACCCCGCCGAACGGCTGCACGACGTGCTCGGCGAGGCCGACTACGTCATCCTGGCCGCGCCGCTGACGCCCGCCACCCGCGGCATGATCGACGCCGCCGCGCTGGCCCGGATGCGCCCGACCGCCCGCCTCGTCAACGTGGGGCGGGGGCCGCTGGTCGTCGAGGACGACCTGGTCGCGGCGCTGCGGGCGGGCCGGCCGGCCGGGGCCGCGCTGGACGTCTTCGAAAGCGAGCCGCTGCCCGGGACGTCCCCGCTGTGGGAGCTGCCGCAGGTCATCGTGTCCCCGCACATGTCGGGCGACGCCGTCGGCTGGCGCGGCGAACTGGTCCGGCTGTTCGCCGACAACCTCGCCCGCCACCGCGAGGGCCGCCCGCTGCGCAACGTGGTCGACAAAAGGCTCGGCTACGTCCCCTCAGCCCTCGTCTCCGCACGCCCCGACCCGAGGGGGTAGGCAGTGTCCGCAGTCACCGAGGCCACCGAGGCCGCCGACCTGACCGCCGCCGAACTCGCCGGCGCCTACCGCGCCGGGCGTCTGTCGCCGGTCGAGGTCGCCGAGGCGGTGCTGGCGCGCATCGAACGTGTCGACCCCGCGCTCAACGCGTTCTGCCTGGTCGACGCCGAGCGGGCGGTCGAGGCGGCCCGCGCCTCGGCCGACCGGTGGCGGCGCGGCGAGCCGCTCGGCCCGCTCGACGGCGTCCCGGTGTCGATCAAGGACGTGCTGCTCACCCGAGGGTGGCCCACCCTGCGCGGCTCGCGCACCATCGACCCGGACGGAGACTGGTCGCAGGACGCGCCGTCCGTCGCCCGGCTGCGCGAGCACGGCGCCGTGCTCGTCGGCAAGACCACGACGCCCGAGTACGCGTGGAAGGGCGTGACCGACGGCCCGCTGACCGGCGTCACCCGCAACCCGTGGGACCCGTCCCGCACGCCCGGCGGGTCCAGCGGCGGCGCGGCGGCGGCCGTGGCGGCGGGCATGGCGCCGCTGGCGCTGGGCACCGACGGGGGCGGCTCGGTGCGCATCCCCGCCGCGTTCACCGGAACGTTCACCATCAAGCCCACCTACGGGCGCGTCCCGCACTTCCCGGCCAGCCCGTTCGGCACCCTCGCCCACGTCGGCCCGATGACGCGCACGGTGGCCGACGCCGCCGTGCTGCTGGACGCGATCTGCGGGTTCGACGCCCGCGACTGGTCGGCGCTGGAGCCGCCGTCCGCGTCGTTCGCCGACGGCCCCGACGACCTGCGCGGGCTGCGCGTCGCCTTCAGCCCGGCCCTGGGCTTCGCGCGGGTCGATCCGCAGGTGGCCGCGCTGGTGCGGGCCGCCGCGGAGGCGTTCGCCGAGCTGGGCGCCGAGGTGGAGGAGACCGACCCCGGCTTCGCCGACCCGGTGGCCGACTTCGAGGTGCTGTGGTTCGCCGGCGCGGCCAAGGTGGTCGAGCACCTGGACGACGAACGCCGCGCCGAGCTCGACCCGGGGCTGCGGGAGGTGTGCGAGCAGGGCGCGCGGTTCACCGCGCTGCGGTATCTGGACGCGACCGCCCGGCGCATGGAGCTGGGCCTGGTCATGGGCCGCTTCCACGAGCGCTACGACCTGCTGCTGACGCCGACGGTGCCGATCGCGGCGTTCGAGGCGGGCCGCGAGGCGCCGCCCGGCTCGCCGTCGCCGCGCTGGACGAGCTGGACGCCGTTCACCTACCCGTTCAACATGACCCAGCAGCCCGCCGCGAGCCTGCCCTGCGGCTTCACCGCCGAGGGCCTTCCGGTGGGGCTCCAGGTCGTCGGGCCCCGGCATGCCGACGCGCGGGTGCTGGCGGCGTGCCGCGCCTACGAGCGGGCGCGTCCGTGGCACGACCGCCGCCCGCCCGTCCTCGACCCGCCCGCGAAACCATAGGCGGCGGCCGCCCGGCCTTGCGCGGCGGGAACGCGGTGTCTAGTGTCCCGAGCAAGCATTCGCTTGGCTGCGTTCTGGCTCGGGAGGCCCCATGCGTCGCGGCGTCTACCTGCTCGAAGAGGTGGAGTTCCACCCGATGAACTCGCGGCGGCCGCTGGAGTACCTGAAATGGCTCACCGACTACAAGCGCGAGGACGACCGCCGCGCGGCCGGCGCCGCCGAGCTCACCGCGGGCATGTCGATCCGGTCCCGCGAGATCGACCTGGTCGGCGCGTTCTACGCCGTCGGCATCACCGGCCACCCGCAGTTCAAGGTGGTGACGCTGTGGGACTGCCACGGCGGCTGGGCCGGCGGCTGGCGGCAGATGCTGGAGATCTACGACGACGTGCAGCGCAACCTGTTCCTGTCCGACATCGACGACCTGCGCTTCGGCGCGTACTCGCGGCCGCTGGGCGCCGCGCCCGGCAGCCCGGCCGTGGCCGACCTGCTGGCCGACGGGTACGCCGCGCCGCTGTACGTGTTCGAGAGCGCGCGGGTGCGGCCCGGCGCGGTGCTGGACTACCTGGCCGCCGTGCGCGAGGAGCGGGCGCCGCTGCTGGCCGACCACGGCCACCGGCTGGTCGGCGCGTACGAGGTGCAGTTCTGCGACGCCGAGGCCGTCGTCCTGTGGGGCACCGACATCGACGCCCACCTGGCGCTGCAACGGGCCCGCGACGCCGCGCTCGGGCTCGACGACGAGGTCGCCCCCGACCACCGGCTGATCTCCTGGCGCAAACGCGCCCGCGAGTTCCTCGACGGCCCCTGGCGCGAGACCCTCCTCAGCCCCTACCCAGGCAGCAAGCTGGCCCCGCGCTAGGCGTCCTCGTTCTCCTCGCGGTTCCTGCGCCTGCGGGCCCTGCGCTTGACGCCGACCCCGCCCCAGAACGAGAACCCGCTGACGACCACCCGGGGCGCGCCGGGGGCGCCCGGGCCGCTGGCCCGCCCGTCGAAGCCGCCCATGACGCCCAGCCCCTTGACGTGCACCGTGACGTCGTCGGGCGCGATGATCTCGATGCCGCCCATGACGGCGAAGGCGCGGATGCGGACCTCGCCCGAGGTGTAGCGCGCGTCCCGCAGGTCGATCTTGCCGCCGCCCCAGAAGGCGAACGCGGTGAACTTCGGCGGGACCGCCCACACGCCCTGGCGGCTGAACGCGCCCAGCACCCCGATCCCGGTGCGCCAGGTGGGCGCCTCGCCCACGGCGAGCCGCGCGCCGGCGCCCGGGACCGGCGGGTCGGGACGGCCGGTGACCGGCAGGTCGCGCGTCAGCGGCTCCAGCTCGGCGTAGGTCTTGGCCGCGTACACCGCCTCCAGGCGTTCCTCCAGCTCGTCCATGCTGATACGGCCGTCGCCGGCGGCCTCGCGCAGCACCATGGCGACGCGGTCGCGGTCGGCGTCGGAGGCGCGCAGCTCCGGCGCGGGCAGGGGGTCGCGCCGGTCGGGGAGGTCGGTCATGCGGCGAGCCTATCCCTCCGCGGCCACGGCCTCCCGGCGCTCCAGGCGAACGACGATCGACTTGGACGTGGGCGTGTTGCTCACCTCGGCGGTGCTGTCGAGCGGGACGAGCACGTTCGTCTCGGGGAAGTAGGCGGCCGCGCAGCCGCGCGCCGTCGGGAACGCCACGATCCGGAACGCGGGCGCACGCCGTTCCACACCGTCGCTCCACTCCGACACCAGGTCGACGGTCGCGCCGTCGGCCAGGCCGAGCGCCTCCAGGTCGGCGGGGTTGACGAACACGACGCGGCGTCCGGCCTTGATGCCGCGGTAGCGGTCGTCCAGCCCGTAGATGGTGGTGTTGTACTGGTCGTGGCTGCGGACGGTCTGCAGCAGCAGCCGCCCGTCGGGGACGCGCAGCACCTCCAGCTCGTTCACGGTGAGCGCGGCGCGGCCGGACGCGGTGGGGAAGCGGCGGCCGTCGCGCGGCGGGTGCGGCAGCGTGAAACCGCCGGGCCGGCGGACCCGGGCGTTGTAGTCCTCGAAGCCCGGCACCACCCGCGACACGTGGTCGCGGATCACGTCGTAGTCGCGTTCCATCGCCGCCCAGTCGATGCCCGTCTCACCGAGGACGGCGCGGGCCAGGCGGCACACGATCGCGACCTCCGACAGCAGGTGCGGCGAGGCGGGGGCCAGGCGCCCGCGGGAGGCGTGCACCATGCCCATCGAGTCCTCCACGGACACCAGCTGCGGCCCGGACGCCTGCACGTCCCGTTCGGTGCGGCCCAGCGTCGGCAGGATCAGCGCCTGCTCCCCGGTGACGGCGTGCGAGCGGTTCAGCTTGGTCGACACGTGCGCGGTCAGCCGGCAGTTGCGCATCGCCGCCTCGGTCACCGCCGAGTCGGGGGTGGCGCGGACGAAGTTGCCGCCCATGCCGAAGAACACCTTGACCCCGCCGTCGCGCATGGCGCGGATGGCGTCCACGGTGTCCAGGCCGTGCCGGCGCGGCGGCTCGAAGGAGAACTCCGCGGCCAGCGCGTCCAGGAACTCGGGCTTGGGCTTCTCGTAGATGCCCATCGTCCGGTCGCCCTGCACGTTGGAGTGGCCCCGCACCGGGCACACGCCCGCGCCGGGCCTGCCGATGTTGCCGCGCAGCAGCAGGAAGTTGACGACCTCGCGGATGGTGGGGACGGAGTTGCGGTGCTGGGTGAGGCCCATCGCCCAGCACACCACGATGCGGTCGGCGGCCAGCACGTCCCCGAGCGTCGCGGCGATCTCGGCGCGGGTCAGGCCGGTGGCCTCCAGCACGTCGTCCCAGTCCAGCGCCTTGACGTGCTTCTCGAACTCGGCGAACCCGGTGGTGTGCGCGGCGATGAACTCGCGGTCGACCGCGTTCGGCGCGTCCGACTCCAGCAGCATGCGGTTGAGCGCCTGGAACAGGGCCAGGTCGCCGTTCAGCCGGATCTGCAGGAACCGGTCGGCCAGCGCCGTGCCGCGCCCCGCGACGCCGGACGGCCGCTGCGGGTTGCGGAACCGCATCAGCCCCGCCTCCGGCAGCGGGTTGACGGCCACGATCCGCGCGCCCGCCTTCTTGGCCTTCTCCAGGGCCGACAGCATGCGCGGATGGTTGGTGCCGGGGTTCTGCCCCACCACGAAGATCAGGTCGGCCTGGTACAGGTCTTCGAGGAGAACCGAGCCCTTGCCGATGCCGATCGTCTCGGTCAGCGCGGACCCGGACGACTCGTGGCACATGTTGCTGCAGTCGGGCAGGTTGTTCGTGCCGAACGCGCGGGCGAACAGCTGGTAGGCGAACGCGGCCTCGTTGCTGGTGCGGCCGGAGGTGTAGAAGACGGCCTCGTCGGGGGACGACAGCCCGTTCAGCTCGCGGGCGAGCAGGGCGAACGCCTCGTCCCACGACACCGGCTCGTAGTGGTCGGAGCCCGCGCGGCGGATCATCGGCTCGGTGAGGCGGCCCTGCTGCCCCAGCCAGTGGTCGGTGCGCTCGCCCAGTTCGGCGACGGTGTGCCGGGCGAAGAACTCGCGGGTGACGCGGCGGGTGGTGGCCTCCTCGGCGACGGCCTTGGCGCCGTTCTCGCAGAACTCGGCCACGTGCCGGTGGTCGCCCTCGGGCCAGGCGCAGCCCGGGCAGTCGAACCCCTGCTTTCTGGTTGACGCGCAGCAGGGTCAGCGCGGTGCGCCGCGCGCCCATCTGCTCCCAGGACTGGCGCAGCGCCGTGGTCACGCCGGGCACGCCCGCCGCCCACGTCTTCGGCCCGGAGACCTCCAGGCCCGAGTCGTCGAAGTCGTCCACCGGCGCCTTACGCGGCATCGTCACGTCCTCCCAGCTCACCTGACGTCCCCCCACTGTCGCATGCCCGGCGGGCGCCGGGCGCGCGGGGATCCGGCGAATGGAAGATCAGGTTCCGGCGAGGGCGGTGACGACGGGGGCGAACGCGTCCAGGTCGCGCTCGTCGTGCAGCACGTAGTACGACAGGCCGCACTCCTCGCGCCAGCGCAGCAGCCGGTCGCGGTCGGCGGCGGCGTCGCCGGTGAGGACCTGCGGGGTGCCGGCCTGCGCGTCCGGGGCGGCGGCGCTCCAGGAGGCGGCCGCGGCGTCCGGCCGCACCCGCAGCACGGAGGTGCCGAGCTCGATGGCCGGGAAGCGCTCGCCGGCCGCCTCCCGCAGGACGTCGACCTTGCGGCGGAACGCGTCCGGGCCGCCGTCGGCGGTGTCGGGGCCGGAGCCGTCCGGCCGCACCCGCAGGGTGAGGTTGACGATGTCCGCCTCGCGCGCGGCCAGGCGCAGCATGCGCGGCCCGCCGCCGCCCAGCATCAGCCGCGGCCCGGGGCGCTGGACGGGCCGTGGCTCCTGCTCCAGCCCGTCGACGCGGTAGTGCTCGCCCGCGAACGTGAACGGGCCGCCGCGCCACAGCCCCTTCAGCACGGCGATCGCCTCGGCCAGCCGGTCGACGCGCACCCCCGGCGGGTCCAGCGGCAGCCCGGCGCCGGCGTAGTCGCGGGCCATCCAGCCGGTGCCCAGCCCGAACTCCAGCCGCCCGTCCGACAGCAGGTCGACGGTGGCGGCCTCCTTGGCCAGCACGGCCGGATGCCGGAAGTCGTTGGCGAACACCAGCGTGCCGACCCGCAGCCGGGTCGTGGCGCAGGCGGCGGCCGTCATCGCCGCCACCGGGGCCAGGCGCGGGCCGACGAGGTGGTCGGGGACGAGCAGCGCGCCGAAGCCGAGATCCTCCAGGCGCCGGGCCTTGTCCGCCCAGGCCCGGCCGGAGTCGGCCAGGCGCAGCACGGCGGCGAACCGGAAGGGGCGGGGACCACGGGACGGACGGGGCATCGACGGCCTCCAGATGTTACCAAGCGCTTGCTCAGTAGCATCGGCGGCGCTACCGTCCTGCACAAGACCCGGCTCCGTTGGTGAGGGGCGATGCCCATGGGCGTTGCGGCGTTGCGCGCACCGGTGCGCGAGGTGACCGACGAGGAGGTGGCCCGCTTCCGCGAGCACGGCTGGGCCCCGCTGCCCGGCCTGGTCGAGCCGGAGTTCGTCGCCGGCCTGCGGGAACGCGCTCTCGACCGGCTGGCCGGACGGCGCGGGCGCTTCCGCAACGGCTACGTCGATCGAGCGTTCGGCCAGGACCGCGACATCGCCCGCCACGACGAGGCGTTCGCCGCGCTGGCGCTGTCGCCCCGCCTGGGGCGCAACGCGATCCGCCTGCTCACCGGGGTCGACGCGGTACGGCTGCAGGTCACCAACCTGCTGGTCAAGGAACCCGCCGGCGGCGACGGCCACGGCGCCACCGTCTTCCACCAGGACTTCCCGTGGATGCCGATGGACCGCTCGGCCATGCTCACCGTCTGGCTCGCCCTGGACGACGTGCCCGCCGACATGGGGGCGCTGCGCTTCTACAACGGCTCGCACCGGTACGGCTCCCTCGGCCGCAGCTTCGTCCGCGACGGCGACGACGCCCTCAGCAACCACCCCTGGCTGGAGACGCTCGAACTGTCCGAACCGCTCGACCTGGCGGCCGGCGACGCCACCGTGCACAGCGCCCTGGTGATCCACGGCGCCCCGGAGAACCGGCGCGACCGCCCCCGCCTGTCGTTCACCGCCACCTACTTCGACGCCGCCGCCCTCTACACCGGCGCCCCGTACGGGCAGACCGACGACCTCGGCCTGAAGGTGAACGAGCCGTTCGACCACCCCCGGTTCCCGGTGGTGCCCACGGCATGATCGAGACGGTTCGCGGTCCGGTCGCCGACCCCGGCGCCACGCTGATGCACGAGCACATCTTCGGGCTGAGCCCCGAGATCCTGTGGAACTGGCCCGACATCCCCGAGGGCTGGGACCTCGAGGCCCGCGCCCGCGAGGCCGCCGCCAGGCTGAACGAGCTCAAGGCCGCCGGGATCGACACGATCGTCGACCTCACCGTGATCGGTCTCGGCCGGTACGTCCCGGCGGTGCGGCGGGTCGCCGAGCAGACCGAGGTCAACATCGTCGCGGCCACCGGCCTCTACACCTACGACGCGCTGCCCGCCTACTTCGGCAACCGCGGCCCGGGCACGCTGTTCGGCGGCCCCGACCGGCTCGCCGAGTTCTTCGTCCGCGACATCACCGAGGGCATCGGCCGCACCGGCGTCAAGGCGGGCATGCTCAAGTGCGCCACCGGGCGGCAGGGCCTCACGCCCGGCGTGGAACGGGTCATCCGCGCCGTCGCCGCCGCCCACCGCGAGACCGGCGTGCCGATCACCACGCACAGCGAGTCGTCCACCCGCAACGGCCTGGACCAGCAGAAACTCCTCGCCGAGGAGGGCGTCGACCTGTCCCGCGTCGTGATCGGCCACGCGGGCGACTCCACCGACCTGGACTACCTGGAGGAACTCCTCGCGGCCGGCTCGTACCTGGGCATGGACCGCTTCGGCATCGAGTTCACCTCCTTCGAGGACCGCGTCGCCACCGTCGCCGCCCTGTGCGAACGCGGCCACGCCGGCCGGATGGTGCTGTCGCACGACTCGTACTGCTTCAACGACCGCTTCGACTGGGACGTCGTCCGGCGCCGCCACCCGAACTACCACCTGCTGCACATCTCCCGCGACGTGCTGCCCGCGCTGCGCGACCGGGGCGTCACCGACGCCCAGATCCACCAGATGCTCGTCGTCAACCCCCGCGACATCCTCACCGGAGGCCGTCCGTGACCACCCCGGCGTCCACCCCCGCGCCCGCCCCCGGGCGCACCCCCGCGCCGAATCCCGCGCACACCGCCACGGACTTCGACGTCACCGCCGACTGGCACGTCGCCGACCCCTACCCGTTCCTGCGGCGGCTGCGGCACGAGCAGCCGGTGTTCTGGAGCGACCACCTGAAGATGTGGGTGCTCACCCGCTACGACGACGTGCGCGCCGCCTACCGCGACCACACGCGCTTCTCCAGCGTCGGATCGCTCACCCTCTCCCGCACCCTCACCGACGAGGTCAAGGAGACGCTGGGGGAGCACCGGTCCTTCCTGGACAACTTCGCCGCCAACCTCGACCCGCCCCGGCACACCGCCATCCGCCGGGCGATCTCCCGCGCGTTCACGCCCCGCGCCGTCGAACGGCTCGGCGACGACTTCCGCACCAAGGTCGACGCGGCCATCGACGCGGTGCTGCCCGCGGGCCGCGCCGACTTCGTCGCCGACCTGGCCCACCCGCCGTCCGCCCGGCTGGCCGCGGTGTTCATCGGCGTCCCGCCCGAGGACGAGCAGCGGGTCAAGCGGTGGGTGCTGTCATGGTTCCAGCTGTTCCTGTCGCCCCAGCCGCCCGACCGGCAGCGCGAGCTGGCCCAGGACTTCCTCAAGTACCTCGACTACATCGACCGCCTGGTCACCGAGCGCCGCGCCGAACCGCGCGACGACTTCGTGTCGCTGATGGCCGAACTCGTCCCGCACGACCTGTCGCACCGGGAGGTCGTGGAGACGATCAGCGCGCTGCTGCTCGGCGGCAACTACACCGTGCCCAACGGGCTGTCCAACGCCGTCTACCGGCTGCTGCGCGACCGCCGCGACTGGGAGGCGCTGCTCGCCGACCCGTCGCTGATCCCCGGCATGGTCGAGGAGACGCTGCGCGTCGACGGCGCCAGCCTCGGCAGCTTCCGCACCACGACCACCGACGTCACCCTGCACGGCGTGACGATCCCGGCGGGCGCCCAGGTGCTGCTGCACGCCGACTCCGCCGGGCACGACGAGACCGTCTTCCCCGACCCCGAACGCTTCGACATGCGCCGGGCCAACGCCCGCGACCACATGGTGTTCGGGTACGGCGTGCACCACTGCGTCGGCGCCGCGCTCAGCCGCCTCAAGATGAAGATCGCGTTCGAGCGGCTCACCACCCGGCTGCCCGGCCTGCGCCTGCCGCCCCAGCGGGTCGCCTACCGCCGCAGCCTGGTCGGCCGCGGCCTGACGGGCCTGCGGGTGGAGTGGTGAGCGGCGTGCGGGTGAGGGGCGGACGGTGAGGTTCGCCGGACGCGTCGCCCTGGTCACCGGCGCCGGATCGGGCATCGGGCGCGCGTGCGCGCTGCGCCTCGCCGCAGAGGGCGCCGCCGTCGCCGCCGCCGACATCGACGGCGACGCGCTGGTCGCCTTCCTCGCCTCCGCCGAGGCCCGCTGCGTCACCGGCCAGACCATCGTGATCGACTCCGGCACCACCGCGCACCGCCCCGAGCACGCCCTGCGCCGCCACCGGCGGGACGGTCAGCGGGCGGAGAAGTAGCGGCGCGGGTTGGCGACGAGCATCTGGTCGATCTGGGCGTCGGTGACCCCGGCCGCGCGCAGCGCGGGCAGGACGTCGTCGCTGATGTGCCGGTAGTGCCAGTTGGGCGCCAGCTCGCGCAGGCTTTCGGGGTCGGGGCCGAACCAGTCGATGTAGCAGCTGGCGTCGTGGCTGAGGACCATGCGGTCGGCATAGCCGCGCTCGCACAGCGCGGCGATCGTGGCGACCCGGTCGGCGGTGGGGTTGAGCAGGTCCAGCCCGAAGCGGTCCATGCCCAGGATGGCGCCGGTGTCGGCCAGGGCGGCCAGGTAGTCCAGGTCGTTGCTGTCCCCGGCGTGCCCGACGACGACCTTGGTCAGGTCCACGCCCTCCGCGCCGAGGATCTCCAGGACGGGCCGCCCCGCCTCGCTCGGGCTGTGGGTGTGGACGGTGATCGGGGCGCCGGTCTCGCGGTGCGCGGCGGCCACGGCCCGCAGCACGCGCTCCACGCCCTGGGTGAGGCCGGGGGCGTCCACCGCGCACTTGAGGAAGGCGGCCTTGACGCCGGTGTCGGCGATGCCCTCGGTCAGGTCGCGCACGAAGTCGGCGACCATCGGGTCGGGCCCGTCCAGCAGCGCGCCCGGGCCGCGGTGCAGGTAGGGGAACGGCACGTCGTTGTAGGTGTAGAGGCCCGTGGCGACGATGATGTTGAGGCCCGGCACCTGCTCGGCGATCCGCTGGATGCGCGGAACGTAGCGGCCGATGCCCCACACGGTGGGGTCGGCGATCGTGGTGACGCCCAGGTCCCGCAGCTCGCGCAGCCGGGCCACCGCGTCGGCGACGCGCTCCTCCTCGTCCCACCAGGCCCCGGCGCCGTAGTTGGCCATGTGCTCGGCGGACACGACGAACACGTGCTCGTGCATCAGCGTGCGGCCGAGGTCGGCGACGTCCACCGGACCGCGCACGGTCTCGACTGCTGGCATGGGCTCCTCCTGGTCACATACCGGGTCGGTCCTGTAGGTGCAGCACGGCGTCGCGGACGTCGGCGAGCTCGGCGTCCCAGTCGTCCGGCGCGTCCAGGGGGACGAGCACGAACTTCGACAGGCCGGCGCCGACCAGCCGCCCGAGATGGGCCTCGGCCTCCTCCAGCGTGGGGATGACGGAGCCGAGCGGGGCCGGGCCGCGGATGGCGCGCACCCGGGCGAACCGCTCCTCGGCCGCGGGCGACAGCGGGCCGCGCCGGTACGGGACGACCGCGCCGAAGTGCTCCTCCTCGATCTCCCGTCCCGCCTCCTTCGCGGCCCGCTGGACGGTCTTGCGGCCGCGTTCGGCGTCGGGGGGCGTGACGAACGAGGCCAGCCAGCCGTCCGCCAGGCGCCCGGTGCGGCGCAGTTCGGCGTCGGCGGCGCCGCCCATCCACACGTCGAAGCCGCCCGCGGCGGGCTTGGGCTCGATCCGCAGCCGGTCGTAGTGGTAGCGGGGGCCGTCGTGGGTGACCTCGTCCTCGGCCCAGAAGCGGCGCAGCAGCGGCAGCACCTCCTCCAGGATCGCGGCGCGCTCCTCGCGCCGCACGCCGAACGCCTGCTGCTCGCCCGGGTGGCGGATGCCGAGGCCCACCGCGGGCAGCAGCCGCCCGCCCGACAGGCGGTCGAGGGTGGCCAGCTCCTTGGCCAGCAGCGCGGGCGGCCGTCCGGGCAGCGCCAGCACGGCGGTGCCGAGCTTGATCCGGGAGGTGAGCGCGGCGGCGTAGGTGAGGGTGACCAGCGGGTCCCCGGCCGGGCCGGTGGCGCGCTCGCTGACCCACAGCGAGTCGAAGCCCTCGCGTTCCAGGCCGTGCACGAGCGCGGCCAGGGCGTCGGGCGAGAAGGCCGAGCCGAGAGGAGGCGCGAAGCCGATACGGACGATCACCCTACCGACCGTACGGCCCGTCAGTTCGGCGAGGCAATCCTCGGGCGGGCGATGACGGCGGCGGCCACGGCGGCCAGCGCGACGGCCCCGATCGTCACCGTCATCGGCACGGCGGTGTCCGGCCCCGCGATCCCGGCCAGCGGCGCGGCGGCCCCGCCGAGGGCGAACTGCCCCACGCCGATCAGCGCCGACGCGCTGCCCGCCACCCCGGGCGGACGGCCCGACAGCGCCAGCGCCGTGGCGTTCGGCATGACCAGGCCCTGCGCCGCGACCACCAGGAACAACGCGGGCAGCACGGCCGCCAGCCCCGCCCCGGCGAGCACAGCCGCCACCAGGGCCACGGCGCCGGCCGTCTCGATCGCCAGGCCGACGCCCAGCAGACGCCGCAGCGGCACCCGCCCCGCCAGCCGCCCGCTGACCTGCCCGGCCGCCACGATCCCGAGCGCGTTCACGCCGAACACCGCGCTGAACGCCTGCGGCGACAGGCCGTACACGTCCTGCAGCACGAACGGCGACCCGGAGATGTAGGTGAACATCGCCGCGAACGACAGGCCCAGGGCCGCCGCGTACCCGACGAACGCCCGGTCGGCCAGCAGCGACCGGAACGTGCCCAGCGTGGCGCGCACGCCGCCGGTCGCGCGGCGCTCCGGCGGCAGCGTCTCCTCCAGCCCCGCCAGCGCCGCCAGCAGCAGCGCGACGCCGATGCCCGCCAGGACGGCGAACACGCCGGGCCAGGGCGTCACCCGCAGCAGCTGCCCGCCCAGCACCGGCGCCAGGATCGGCGCCAGCCCGTTGACGAGCATGAGCGTCGAGAAGAACCGCGCCGCCGCGACCCCGTCGTAGCGGTCGCGCACGATCGCGCGGGCGATGACGATGCCCGCCGCGCCCGCCATGCCCTGCACCAGCCGCAGCGCGATCAGCGTCTGCACGCTCGGCGCGGCCACGCACAGCAGGGACGCCACCGCGTACGCGGCCAGCCCGATCATCAGGGGGCGGCGGCGCCCCCACGCGTCGCTGAGCGGGCCCGCGACGGCCTGGCCGAGGGCGAGCCCGACCACGCAGGAGGTCAGGGTGAGCTGCGCGGTGGACGTGCCGGTCGACAGGTCGTCGGCCAGCTGCGGCAGCGCCGGCAGGTACATGTCGATCGACAGCGGCGCCACGGCGGTCAGCGCACCGAGGATGACGATCGTCCGGAGCCGTCCGGCGGGCAGGTCGCGCCGGCGTCCGGTGCCGGTGCGTCCCGCCCCGGCGGCGGGGCGCGGTTCCGCTCGTGTCATGGGGCCTCGCTTCGCGACCGGTTCACAGGGTGGAGACGACCTGGTCGAACGCCAGGCGCGGGTGGCGGGGGAAGTAGGCGTCCGGCGCGGGCCTGCCGATGTTCACCACGGCGATCACCTGCTGCCCGGTGCCCGCCAGGAACTCCCGCTCGATGCCCTCGGCGTCGAACCCGGTCATGGGCCCGGCGGCCAGCCCGGCCGCGCGGATGCCGACGATCAGGTAGCCGAGCTGCAGGCCGGCGTTGAACCGGGCCACGGCCGGGCGCCGGGGGTTGGCGGCCATGGCGTCGCGGGCACCCGGCTTGTGCGGGAAGACGGTCGGCAGGTGTTCGTGGAAGTCGCCGTCGGCGGTGACGATCGCGGTGAGCGGGGCGGCGGCGGTCTTGGCCCGGTTGCCCTCGGCCATGTGCGGCAGCAGCCGCGCCCTGGCCTCGGGGGAGCGGATCAGCAGCAGCCGCATCGGCTGCCCGTTCATGGCGGTGGGACCCCATTTGACCAGCTCGTAGATCGCGCGCATCTGCTCCTCGGTCACCGGCTCGTCGGTGAAGGAGTTGGCGGTGCGGGCCTGGCGGAACAGCAGGTCCTGCGCCGCCTCGTCGAGGACGAGTGCGTTGCCGGACACGACGGTCGTCATGGGTCCCCTTCTGGTCGGCTCCGATGGGATCTTCTGTGGAGCCGTAACAGGACGACGAAGCGTTATCTGCCGCGTCAGACAGTGGGGTTCGTCACACCCTCGGCCGCCGGGGCGGTGACACGGGGGTCAGTAGGGAAGGTGGGGCAGGCGCAGGGCCGCCGCCACGACCGCCCCGGCGAGGGTGGCGACGGTCAGCACCGACAGGCCCGTCAGCAGCGCCCACCGCCCCACCTGGTAGCCGACGGGGACGCGGGCGCTGTCACGGCCCCGCACCGGCCAGGGGGCGCGCAGCGGGGCCGTGCCCGGCACCTCCTGACCGGCGTCGCCGGCGGCCGCGTGCGACGGCTCCCCGCCGGCCGGCAGCCCCGACACCCAGCCGAGCAGCTCGGCCACCTCGGCGGGCGGGGTCTCCAGGCCCGAGCCGAAGTAGCGGACCTCTCCGGCCACCTGGTCGAGCGCGCGGACGATGTTGCCCAGGCCCACGCCCTCCAGCCAGCGCCGCACCGCCTCCTCCGGCCCGCCAGCGTCCCGGCCGATCTCGGTGCGCTCCAGCAGGTCGATCTTGGTGACGACGACGGCGACCCGCTTCTGGCGGCCCCGGTCGGGACGCGACCGCAGCTCGTTCAGCACCCGTTGCAGGGTGTCGGCGGGATCCTCCTCCGACGAGGCGGCGGAGGCGTCCACCAGCCGCCGCTCCTCGGTGGTCAGCGACCGGCGCACCAGCGGCAGCGCGAACGGGTCGACCACGAACAGCAACGCCTCGCCGTGGTCGAGGTAGCGCAGCGACTCCACCTCGGTGGCGCCGGTGTAGTGCTCGCCCGCCGGGTCGAACAGGTACAGGATGCGGCGCGCCCGCCCGGGCAGGTCGACGTCCACCATGGTCGCCAGGGGCAGCTCGGGGCCGGTCTTGGCGGGACGGCCGCCGCGCCTGAACTCCCGGATGGCCCCCGCGTACGCCTCGGCGTGGCGCCGCTCCACGAACGCCAGCCGTCCCCTCACCGCACGCGCCTGGGCGTGCAGAGCACGGATGCCCAGGAACATGAACGTGGTCTTGCCCGCCGCAGGGCCGCCCACGAACGGGAGGGGCTCGACGCGGACGCGTCCGATCCGCTCGGGCAGCCGTCCGCCGCAGTGGGGGCAGTACGCGGCCAGGCGGAAGCGGCCCAAGGGCACGGTCGTCGGCAGCCGTGCCCCGCACCGGCACACGTGCCGGAACGCTCCCGCGCGCCCCGGGGCCAGCCGGGGGTGCCTCACCCCGCAGCCGGGGCACTCGTACACCGGCAGCGCGATCTTCTCGTAGCAGAACGGGTGGGGGCAGGTCTGCAGGATGCGCCCGTACACCATGAACCCGCGTTCCACCGCCGCCAGCACCAGCACGCACACCAGCCACCCCGTCAGGCCCACGGCGGCCACCACCGCGTACAGCACGGAGAAGGCGACGCCCAGGGCGGCGGCGGGCAGGGCGGCGGCCACGATGCCCGCGCACAGGGCCAGCCATACGGGGAAGGTGAAGTACCCCCAGGGCCCGCCCAGGAGCATCCGGGTGAGCCACATGACGACGTACCGGGCCATCACCCAGATGCGGGGGACGACCGTGCGGGCTATGGCCCACCAGTCACGCCACACCTGCACCAGCAGATAGTGCCGGTACGCCACCTTCGGTTCGGTCACCGGGGACGGACCGGTGACGCTGGAAGTCGCCAGGGCCTGGCACGCGTGCAGGTAGTACAGGCCGAGCGCGGCGCCCCCGGCGGCGACCAGCGAAGCCGGGAACAGGACGGGGAACACGATGACGAAGCCCAGCCACATCGCCCCGACCCACACGGCGAGCAGCAGCAGGATGACGACGGGATGCACGGCTCACCCGCCCCCCGCGCGTCCCTCGCCGAGCAGGTCGCGCAGCACGGCACGCAGCTCCGGCTCGGCCGCCAGGTACGCCTCCAACTGGCGACCGGAGATCCACTTGGCGGCCGCCGCCCGCGCCCACGCCTCCAGCCCCGGTTCGGGCACCCCGCGCCGCCGCAGCCGCAGCACCACCTCGACCAGCTCGTTGCGTTGGGCGATCTCGGCGCCGCGCAGCGGGGACCGCCCCGTGCGGGACCGGTCGGGCAGGTCGGCCGTCCAGCGCGCGCCCAGCCGCGCCCGCACGGGGACGGGCGCGGCGGCCAGCAGCGCGGCACGGAACCGGGGACGGTGGTTCGCCAGCCTCCGCGCGGCCGCGGTGAACGCGTCCTCGGCCAGGCGTGAGCCGCCGCCGGAACCGCCCATCAGCGTCTCGAGCGCCTGCGCGACGACGCGCGGCCGAGGGGACGTGACGGCCTCGGCGTAGGCCTGCACCAGGGCGGCGTCGTGCGCGGCGCGGCCGTCGGGCAGCGAGACCCGCACCGCCGCCGCCAGCCGCAGCGTCCCCGTCGCGGTCAGCGCGTCACCCCCGGTGGCCGCATCGCCGGCGGCGGCCCGCGCGAACACGCGGCACGGCAGGACGGCCAGCGGCGCGTACGCGGCGACCGCCTCGGGGTGGGCGTCGAGCAGCTCCAGGCACTCCGAGGGCGTCGGCGGCGCCTCCCAGATCTCCCGCAACGCGGCGTCGGCCGGGCCCAGCCGGACGAGCCTGCCGGTCACGGCGACGCGGCGGTCGCGGTGGCGACGCCCGATCGACGCCAGCACCAGGGCGACGATCTGGGACGGCGCGCTCCTGAGCACGGCGCTGTGCTCGTACAGCACGTCGCACGCCGCGTCCGTGAGCACCTTCGCCCGGACGGTGTCGTCCGCCGCCGCGAGGCCCCGCAGCGTGCCCGACAACAGCGGCTCCAGCGCGTGCGGCGGGCACGTCCTGAGCGCCGCCGGGACGTCGGCGGCGCCGCCCCGCGCGCGGTCCGCCGCAGCCGTGCCCAGCTCGGCCAGGTCGAGCTCCGTGCCCGCGCGGGTCGCGACGGAGGCCATCCGCGCCACCTCGGTCAGGTCGGGGGCGGAGGCCAGGGCACGCCGGACGCACCGCGCGGCCACGTCGGCGGCGCCCGCCGCACGCGCCCAGTCGTGGACGGTCAGGGCCAGGTCGAACCCCATCGCGGGCACACCGGCCACCAGGTCGCGCCACACCCAGTCGGGGATCGCGGTGCCGTGCCGCGCCAGCAGCGCCGCCGCGGCCTTCTCGTCGGCGGGCGCCACGGTCGAGTCGCCCCGGCACAGCGCCAGCAGCCCCGCGGCTCGTTCCAGACCGCCCGGGTCGAGGTCCGAGGACGAGTCGAGCAGGGCCAGCTCGCCGAGCGCGTCCAGGCCCGCGAAGTCGAACTCACGCCAGCAGCGCGCCACCGTACGCGCGAACCGGCTCTCCTCGCCGCCGCCCGGCGGAGCCTGGTCGACGGCCTGCTCGACGGGCTGGTCGACGGGCTGCGCGATGGGCTGCGCGACGGGCTGCGCGAGGTGCTGCTCGACGGGGAACCATTGCGGCGAGCCCTGGTGCTGGGCGGCCGCCCACACGTCCGGGGTCGTGCCCACGAGACGTTGTGCCGCGCCGTCCGGATCGGCGCTGTAGGTCACGAACGACATGCGCGCGGCCGCCGCCATGGGAAGCGAGTACGACAGCACCGCGATCCACCGGGCCGTCAGCTCGACGTCGGATGCGACCAGCACCACCCGCCCGTGCCCCTGCGCGAGCACGGCCGTCACCGCGTCCACCAGGCGGGTCAGCAGCGCGTACGGGTCGCCCGGCGCGCTCGCCAACCACTCCGCCAACGCCTCGGGGGCCATCGCCGAGCCGGGCGTCAGGTCATCCAGGGGCGCGAGTTCGTGCGCGTCCGACGGGGCGTCCGCCCACAACGGCGCCTGCCACAGTTCGGCCGCGCGCACCCCCTCCATCTCCTCGGGGTCGGCCACCACCGCGTGCGCGAAGAAGTTGCCGAAGCGGCCCGAGTAGTCCTGCCCCAGGTACCGGCATCGCAGCAGCAACGGCCGTCCGCCCACCCGGTCGTACAGGAACGCCACGGGAAAACGCGCCAGCTCCCCATCGTCGGGCGACAGCGGCGCGTCCGGCGGCGGCCGGTAGGACAGGAACGGCGTCACCTGCGCGCGCACCCCCTCCGGAACACCGGGCGTCTCGGCCACGAACTGGAACCCGGCCCGGCCGGTCGGGCCGCTCCGCGCCGATGTGTAGTGCATCTGCCAGGCCATGCGCCCTCATCCCCCCGAATCCAGGCCGGCCGGCTGCGGACGCACGCCGTCGAGCATGCCGAACCGGTACAGCAGCCACAGCAGCGGATCCTCGGCCCGGTACGGCCGCACGCCGCCGGGACCGACCCTGCCGTCCTCCGGCATGCCCCCCAGCGCCGACACCCCGAACAGCGCGTAGTCGGCGTACTGCTGGTCCAGGTACACGTCCAGCTGCCCGGCGTGCCATTCGTGCAGCAACGCGCGGACCTGGGCGTCCACGGCCTCCCGGTCGTCCAGGTCGAGCGCGCCCTCGCCGCCGCGCGTGCGGTGCAGCGCCGACTGCCGCAGCAGCCCCGGACGCAACGCGTCGATCTTGGTGAGCGCCACCGCCACCGGGACGGGCAGCCGCCGCCCGGGCGGGGTGCCGTGCCGCGCCCGCAGCGCGTCGGTCACCCGCGCGATGATGTTGATCGGTTCGCTGTCGGGGTCGTCGCCGGTACCCGGCCCCGGGGGCACCGCGGCCACGGAGGCGCGCGCCCCGGGCAGCTCCAGCGGGTCCACCAGGAAGATGATGGCGTCGGCCGCCTCCAGGTAGCGCAGATGCAGATCGGTGACCTGGCGGCTGCGCAGGTCCTCACCGGCCGTGTCGAACAGCACCAGCGCCAGGGACTCGGTACGCCGCCCCCCGCCCAGCCGCGGGCCGCGGCCCCGGCGCGTACGGGTGCGCGTCAGCAGGTACACCAGCGGCTCACGCGCACTGGTGGCCGCGCTGGTGGTGGTGGGCAGCAGCCGCCGTTCCTCCAGCAGCGGCCGGGCGAAGTCGCGCTTGTACCGGTCGATGGTCCGGTCGTCGCAGGCCACCAGGGACGCGTCCAGCTCGGTGCCCACCCGGTTCATCAGCTCGTGCAGCAGCACCGCGATGTAGGTGCTCTTCCCCGCGTTCTTGGCGCCGACCAACGCGACGATGCGACCGGGGGAGTCGCAGTACGCCGACGGCAACGGGTTGTGGCACTCGGGGCAGACACGGTTGCCCGTCTCCTGCCCGCAGCCGGGGCACGCGGCGCGCGTACGCCGCCCCGTCGCGGAGAACACCGGCGGCAGCGACGCGCCGGCCGTGGACCCCAGGTACTCGGCGAGCGTCTCGTCCAGGACGGGCTCGCACCCGGGCCGCCGCCCCGCGCGCCCACGGCAGCGGAACCGCACGTCCTGCAGCGGCACGACGGCGAAACAGTACGGGCACGTCAGGCCCTGCCGGGCGCGCGCACCCGGAATCGGGACCCGCGACGTCAGCGACACGGCCTCCTCCTGGCGGTACGGTCGGCGGAGCTATCGATGGACGTGGAGTTGGCGGACCGGGGGGTCGGTCAACTCGATGACATCATCATCGGTGAAACACCGCACCCAATAGGGCCCGGACGCCGACGGCGCCGGCACCGACACCTCGCCCGGCACCGGCACCTCCGTCCACGCGCCGATCGGCTCCCCGTCGTCCCGCCGGTGCGGCATCACCCGCCCGGCGCGCAGGACGAGCGTCAGCCGCGCGATCCGCATGGGCTGCGACGCCGACAGCCGGACGGTCAGCGCACGCCGCCACGGCGGGCCCGTCCGCTCCACCTGGTAGCGCACCACCGTGCGCGCCCGCACCTCGACGCTCACCGCGGGCCCCGTGACGCGGGTGTCGCCGACCGAGCAGGCGGACGCCACCGCCACCTCCACCGGCTGGTCCTCCGGCACCGCGACGCGCAGCCCGCCCTGCGCGTCGTAGGCGGCCCGCGTGACGATCTCGTGCACGCCCGCCTCAGGGTCGCCGCGCCCGGCCGCGATCGCCTCCGCGCCGACACGGCACGTCACCCGCACCTCCGGCACGTCCGACGGCCAGTCGAACCCCAGGTGCACGCGCGCCCCGCGCCGCTCGGCGACCAGGCGGAGCGGCGGCGGCAGGTTGACGTGCCGGTGGTGCGCGCCGACCACGGCCCTGCCCTCCGCGACGGTCACCGCCAGCAGCCAGCCGCCCACGCCCGGTCGCACCGTCAGCCCGCCGCCCGGCGCCGGCACCGCCGACAGGCGGCGCCCCGCCCGCCGCACCTCCTCCACGGGCAGCAGCGCGCTGCGCGGCCACGGCGGCGGCTCGTCCAGCAGCAGCAGCTCCACCGTCCCGTACCGCGGCGGCTTGAACCGCACCTGCAGCACCCCGGGGTCGTGCGGGTCGGGCTCGACGCTCATCTCGTACACCGGGTCGGGCGGCGCGCTCGGCGTCACCGACACACGCACCCCCGGCGTGACCACCTCACGGCCGTGGGCGTCCAGGTACACCGCGCAGACGCGGTAGTGGTACGTCTTGCCGTTGGGCACCCGCTCGCGGAACCCGTCGCGGCCCGCCGGCACCAGGCGCCCGCCGCGCATGACCAGCACCCGCGCGGCCTCGGCCGGGCACCGCCAGCGGCCCGTCACCGCGCCGTCGGCGGGCAGCAGCTCCACCTCCGACAGCTCCGGACGCACGAACACCGGCCCCGCCACGGCGGGTTCGGCGGCGGCCTCACCCCGCAGCGCGACCACCCCGTAGAACAGCGGCACGTTCACCGGCGGCTGCTCGTCGCGCGTGCCCGCCAGGACCTCACCGTCGGCGGCGTCGAGCGGCGGCCTGTCACGGCGCCGCACCACCCGGTACGTCACCTCGCCCGCCGTGGACGGCGACGGCGGCCACGACAGCCGCACGACCGTGTCCTCCACGTCGGCGCGCAGCGACGGCACCGGACGCGGCGCCAGCCGCCGCTGCAGCTCGGCCGCCTCCGGCAGGTCGGCGACCAGCCGCAGCGCGTCGGCCAGCAGCCGCCAGGCCCGGTCGGGGTCGGCCTCGCCGGCGGCTTCCTCGCGCAGCCGCACCGCCGCGTCCAGCCGCTGCCGCGCCTCGGCGGCCAGCAGCGCGGCCTCCTCCGACGGCCCGTCGTCGCCGGACGCGGCGGGGCCGCCCGCGAGCTGGGCGGCGGCGTACACCTCGCCCGCGTCCAGCAGCGCCCGCAACCGGCCCGCCAGGCCGCCGCCCGGGCCGCTCTCGCGCACCACCGCGAACACCAGCCGCCGCGCGTCCTCCGGCTCGACCCCCAGGTCCTCGATCGCGTGCCGCAGCAGCGCCCGCTCGGACGCGCGCTGCCGCAGCCGCTCGCGCAGCCGGTCCGTCACGTCGTACAGCACCAGCTCGCCGGGGTCGGCGCCGGACCGCAGCGCCGCCGTGATCGTGTCGGCGTGCACGGTGCTGGAGTCGCGGCCGCGCCGCGCCCACCGCGCCGACACCGCCGCCACGGCCTCCTCGTCCAGCCGCAGCACGCCGCCCCGCGACGCCGGGGCCGAGAACCCGCCCAGCACCCGCATCGGACCGGCCAGGTTCCCGCCGAACACGAAGTCGGCCAGATGGCGCCGGCCCAGCACGTCCAGCGACTCGCGCACCTTGCGGTACGCCGCGTACGGCGGCGCGGACGGCAGCGGGTCGGGCTCGCGGACCTCGATGCGGTCGTCGCGGGCCTGCCCGGCCAGCTCGTCGCGCGGCACCCCGCAGGTGCGGGCGATGCTCTCCAGCTCGGCGGGCGTCACCATCCGCGGCGCGCCCGCCGCGTCGGCCAGCCGGGCCCGCGCCTGCGTCCGGCGCCGCCGGGTGCGCTCGCGCCCGCCGCGCAGCCGCTCGGTCAGCGGACGCAGGTCGCCGCGCTCGGCCGCCGCGAACACCGGGGCCAGCTCGCGGTGCTCGGCCTCCAGCCGGTCGACCAGGCGGCGGTACTTCAGCTGGCCGCGCGAACGCCGCCAGCACTGCCGCACCAGCCTGACCCGCGCCGCCACCGCCTCCGGCTCCAGCCGGTCGGGCAGGGCGTAGCGCAGCCGCAGATCCTCCGGTGGCTGGTCGCCGGCCGCGCGGGCGGGCTCCAGCACCTCACGCTGGTAGTCCTCGTCGAAGCCCACCGCAGGGCGTCTCCCCTCCCGGGCGTCAGCTCACCTGCACCCGCGACAGGGCGCGGCGGGACTTCTCGACCTCCTCCTCGGACATGCCGCCCACGTCGATCTTCAGCTCCAGCGTGTCGCCGGTCTCCTTCTCCACCGCCGTCACGTTGAGCAGCCCCGAGGAGTCCAGCGCGAACGTCACCTCCACCGGCCAGCCCGCCTTCTTGCCCGGCGGGATGCGCACCTCCCCGGTGGCGATCTCGTTGTTGTCGGCGACCTCGGCAGACTCCACGCTGCCCGCCTGCTCCATCACCCGGATGTCGGCGGCGGCCTGGTCGTCGTGGACGGTGAAGAAGTCCTCGGTCTTGGCCGCGGGCAGCTCGTCGTTGGCGTGCACCAGGTGCGCCACGTGCTCGGCGCCGGTTTCGCGGTCCACCACCACGATCCCGAACGCGTGCGAGGCGACCGTCCTGATCTGCCGCCCGGCGATCTGCTGCCGCTGCTCGGTGGTCAGGCCCGCGCGGTTGGCCATCTCCTCGGCGCGGTCGGCCGCGCCCTCGGCGACCAGCCGCCGGTAGGTCTCCTCGAACGCGTACAGCGCGGCGCCCTTGGCCACCGCCAGGTCGGGGTCCTGCAGCCGGGGCGTCAGGCCCAGCTCGGTCTCCAGCCGCGCCGCCACGATCGGCATCTTGGTGGAGCCGCCCACCAGCACCAGGTCGTCGTAGTCGCGCACGCCCTTGTCGGCGGCGGTGGCCAGCGTCCGCCCGGTGATCTCGATGGTGCGGTCGAGCAGGTCCTTGGTGAGCTCCTCCAGCTTCTCCCGGGTCACCTCGATCGCGGCGACCCGCCCGTCGTGCATCACCCGGACGGTGTGGGAGGTGCGGGCGCTCAGCGCCTTCTTGGCGTCCTCGGCGTCGCGGCGCAGCTGCTGCTCGGTCTGCCGGTCGTCCAGCGGGTCGCCCGCGTCCGGGTGCTCGGCGCGGAACCGCTCGGCCAGGTACTCCACCAGCCGCGCGTCCCAGTCGGCGCCGCCGAGCTCGTGGTCGCCGTCGGTGCACACCACCTCGATGTGCCCGCCGCGCAGCGCGATCACGGTGGTGTCGAACGTGCCGCCGCCCAGGTCGTACACCAGGATGGTGCGGTCGGCGTCGGGGTTGAGCACCCCGTAGGTGACGGCCGCGGCGATCGGCTCGGACACGATGTCGATGACGTTCAGCCCGGCGATCCGCCCGGCCTTGCGGGTGGCGTCGCGCTCGGCCGCGCCGAAGTAGGCGGGCACCGTGATCACCACGTCGCGCGCCTCCTCGCCGGTGCTGGTGCGCGCGTCGGTGGCCAGCTTGAGCAGGATGAACGCGCTCAGCTCCTCGGGGGTGTAGTCGAACCCGTGGATGGAGCGCGTCACGTCGCGGCCCATGTCCCGCTTGACCAGGCTGACCACGTTCTCCGGTTCGAGCACCGCGGTGTCCTTGGCGGTGGCGCCGACGATCACGTTGTCGCCGCTCTCGAAGTACACCACCGAGGGCGTGGTGTCGGTGCCCTCCAGGTTGCGCAGGACCGTGGGTCGCCCCACGTCGTCGATGCAGGCGATGCAGGAGTACGTGGTTCCCAGGTCGATCCCGTAGACGGCCATGTCCTCTTCACCTATCGCTACCTGGTCCGGGCACGCCGCTCACGGTGGCGCGGCGGGCGCTAGACGCGGAGGGCGGCGTTGCCGATGCGGTTGACGACATCGTCTCGCTCCTCCCGGCCTCGCGCGGGTGACTTTGCCCACTCGTTGGATCAGTTCCGGCGGCCGGATCCGGCCCCGTGGCGGTGCCGGCGGCCGTTGCCGCGTCCGGCGCCGGGTCGGCGGCGGCGTCGGCGGTGCGGTCCGCGGTGTGATCCGCGGTGCGGTCCGCGGCGGGGTCGGTGGCCGGGCCCTCGGCGGGGCCGGCGGGCTTGGCGACGCAGACCTCGGCCTTGCGCACCACCCGTCCGCCCTGCTCGAACCCGTCCGAGCGCGCCCACAGCACGGTGCCCGCCAGCGCCGGGTCGGTGACGCGCTCGACCGCGACCGGGCGGTGCCGCACCGCGTCGAACGGCTCGCCGGGCTCGACGGTGTAGCGCTCCACGCCCGACCGGGCCAGCGCGTCGGCGATCTCGTCGGCCACCGCCGCCAGCAGCGCGGCGGCGTGCGCGGGCTCGGGCGGGTCGGGCTCGGACCACCGGCGGGCCTCGCGGCGGGCCTGGTCGTGCAGCCGGTAGAGGGCGGCGCGCAGCGGTTCGAGCGCCGTCTGCAGCTCGCCGCGCCGCAGCCGCTCGTTCTCCTCGTGCAGGCGGTCGATCACGGCCTCACGGTGCGCGGCCCGCTCGTGCTCGCGGTCGAGCCGCGCGGCCAGGGCGGCCAGCGCGTCGCGGACCCCGGCGAACGCGTCACCGTCGGTGACCGCGTCGAGATCATCGGTCTCGGCGGGCGGGCGCGCGGCGGCCTCCTCGGAGACCTCGTTTACTCGACGACCCGGAGCGCTCGACACGTGCAGTAACCCTAACGGGCCGCCGGGGACGAGGGTAGGTCCGCCGTTGACCTTCCCGGGACTTTTCGTTGACTCGCCCCGTCGTAGGTTTGCCCTACCTGCGGCTGTTTGTCGGCTTCGACACGCGGCGGTAACAGATCCGAAACGCGGCTCCCGCAACCTGAACCGGACTGTTGGAGCACAGGAGGTGGACCATGTTGCTGCGGATTCGCGTCCGGCTGCCGGATCGTCCCGGCTCGCTGGGCAGGGTGGCACGGATGCTGGGGGCCGCGGGCGCCGACGTGGTGCAGATGGCCGTCCTGGAACGCGACGGCGGGCGGGCCCTGGACGACTTCACCGTCGTATGGCCCGCGGGGGCGGGCTTCGAGCGGCTGCTCGACGGGCTGGGGTCGGTGCCGGGCGTGCAGCCGGTCGGCGTCTGGCAGACCGTCGAGCCGCAGGGCGCCTATCCGGACGCGGCGCTGATCGGGCAGCTGGCGTCCGCGCCCGAGCGCGGGCCGCTGACGTTGGCCGACGCCGTGCCGGGCCTGCTCAGCGCCGACTGGGCGGGGCTGGCCGAGGGCGGCCCGGACGGGCACGCGCTGGTGCACTGCAGCCTGGGCGCCGCGCCGGAGCCGGACCTGCCGGACCTGGCGCCGCTGCGGCCGCGCGCCTTCACCGCCCCCGACGGCACCCAGTTCGCGATCTGCCCGATCGGCGGGCCGGAGGACGGCGCGTGGGTGCTGGTGGTGGCGCGGACGGGCGCGCCGCCGTTCCACCGCACCGAGGTGTCCCGGCTCGCGCAGCTCGTGGGCGCGGCCGAGGCGGTGCTCGGCGGCCGGGGGACCGGGACGAAGGGCCCCGATTTGGTGCGTACTTCTTAACGGGTAAGAAACCACCGGGATACCGGCGGCGTCTAAGTTTCCCGAACGGCCCGATGATGCGGCGGCGCGGTCGCATCACCGGGCCGTTCCCCTGCCGGCCGCCCCGCTCGCCCGCTCGTCCGCTCGCCCGCGTGACGGCGGTCACATGGAGGACTAGAGTCCGGTTCTGGAGCCGTTGTCCAGCCGCCGGGAGGTCGCCATGGCCGAGCTGCTGCGTCCCTTCGCCGAATCCCGTCCCGACCAGGCCGCGCTGACCGACGAGCGGGGCGTCACGTCCTGGGGTGAGCTGAACGCCCGCGCCGACCGCCTCGCGGGCGCGCTGCGCGGCCTGGGGCTGCGCGCCGGCGACACGATCGCCGTCCACTCGGGCAACCGCCGCGAGTACTTCGAGCTGATGTGCGCCGCCGGGCACATCGGCCTGCGCTACGTGCTGGTCAACTGGCACTGGACGGCCGACGAGCTGCGCTACGTGCTCACCGACTCGGGGTCGAGGGCGCTGTTCTCCGAGGCCGCGTTCGGCGACGTCGCCGCCGAGGCCGCCGACGGCCTGGACCTGGCCGCCCGCGTCGCGGTCGGCGGCGCCGTCCCCGGGTTCGCGCCGTACGAGGAGTTCCTGGCCGGCGGGCCGGACGGGGAACCCGCCGACCAGGTCATGGGCTACCCGATGATGTACACCTCGGGCACCACCGGACGGCCCAAGGGCGTCACCCGCAAGCTCGTCACCGCCGGGGCCCCGCTGGACACCGCCGTGCTCATCGGCGACGTTTTCGCCGAGATCCTGCGGATTCCCGAGGGCGGCCGCTCGCTGCTGGTCGGGCCCGTCTACCACTCCGCGCAGTGGCTGTTCTCGCACATCTTCCTGCTGCGCGGCCGTCCGGTGGTGATGCGGCGGAGCTTCGACGCGGCCGAGACGCTGCGGCTGATCGACGAGCACGCGATCACCAACGTGCACCTGGTGCCGACCCAGTTCGTCCGGCTGCTGCGCCTGGAGGAGGCCGCCCGCGCCGCGTTCGACGGATCCAGCCTGCGGGCCGTGTGGCACGGCGCCGCGCCCTGCTCCCCGGAGGTCAAGCGCCGTATGATCGACTGGCTGGGGCCGATCGTGTACGAGTACTACGGCTCGACCGAGGCGTCGGTGAACTCGGTGATCAGCTCGGCGGAGTGGCTGGAGCGGCCGGGCAGCGTGGGCCGTCCGCTGCCCACCACCGAGGTGCGGGTGCTGCGGGAGGACGGCACGCCCGCCGCGCCCCGCGAGCCGGGCACGCTGTGGTTCCGCTACACCAGCGGCGACGACGTGGAGTACTGGGGCGACCGGGACAAGACGCGCTCCATCCACCGCCCGGACGGCCTGTTCACCACCGGCGACATCGGCTACCTGGACGAGGACGGCTACCTCTACCTGGCCGACCGCGCCATCGACATGATCATCAGCGGCGGGGTCAACATCTACCCGGCCGAGATCGAGGGCGTGCTGATCACCCATCCGGCCGTGCGCGACGTGGCGGTGTTCGGGGTGCCGGACGAGGAGTTCGGCGAGCAGGTCAAGGCCGCCGTGGAGCTGGCCGACGGCTTCGCGCCGTCCGGCGCGCTGGCCGGCGAGCTGGTCGCGCACTGCCGCGCCGCGCTCGCCGGATACAAGGCGCCCCGCTCGGTCGACTTCGTCGACGCCATGCCCCGCACCCCGACCGGCAAGCTCTACAAGCGCGTGCTGCGCGACCCGTACTGGAAGGACCACGCCCGCCGCATCTAGCCGGACCGTGCCGTCCGGGTGTCAGGACGGAACCGATGCCCGGCATGGCGCCGGGCCCGGTGCCGACGGGCCCCCGGGGCGTTGACAGCGAGCTTGACCGGCCCTCCTTCGAATCGGCAAAGCCGTAGCGTACGGCGTGGCAGCCAGTAAATGTGAAGGAGATTCCAATGTTGCTCGCGGACGAACGCGCCGAGGTGTGCCGGATCGGCCGGCAGCTGGCCGAGACCGGGCTGGTGACCGGGTCCTCCGGCAACATCAGCGTGCGCGCCGGCGACCTGGTGGCGGTCACCCCCGGCGGGATGATGCTCGACCGGATGACGCCGGAGGACTGCCCGGTGCTGGACGTCTCGGGCCACCTGGTGGAGGGGGAGCGGGCGCCGTCCTCCGAGACGCCCATGCACCTGGCGATCTACGAGGAGTCCGACGCCTCGGCGGTCGTGCACACCCACTCCACCTACGGGGCCGTGGTCGCCACCACCATGACCGAGCTGCCCGCCATCCACTACACGACGCTGCTGCTCGGCGGGGTGGTGCGGGTCGCCGAGTACGCCACCTACGGCACGCCCGAGCTGGCCGCCAACGTGCGCAAGGCCCTGGAGGGCGGCCGGCGGGCCGCGCTGATGGGCAACCACGGCGGCGTCACCCTGGGCGGCGACCTGGACGAGGCGTACGAGAACGCCCGGCTGCTGGAGTGGCTGTGCGGCGTGTACGTGCGGGCCAAGATGATCGGCGAGCCGCGCATCCTGACCGAGGAGGAGCTGGCCAAGGTCACCGAGCGCGGCCTGCGCCCGCCGGAGTACCCGCGCCGGGAGGCGTGACGCCACCCGGCTTGTAACCTAGCGCTTGCTAGGTCACTTGCGGAGAGGATGGCCCGCCGATGCCCTTCGTCCTGATCGACAAGCCCCGCCCGCACGTCGCGCTGCTCACCCTCAACCGGCCCGAGCGGATGAACGCGATGGCCTTCGACGTCATGGTGCCCTTCCGGGACGCCCTGCGCGAGGTCGGCGCCGACAACGACGTGCGCGTCGTGGTCGTGACCGGCGCGGGCCGCGGCTTCTGCTCCGGCGCCGACCTGGAGTCGCCGGGCCGCGTCCCGGGCATCGACGGGCTCACCGTCCCCACCATCGCGCTGCGCTCGATGGAACTGCTCGACGAGGTCGTGCGCACGCTGCGCGGCCTGCACCAGCCGGTGATCGCCGCGGTCAACGGCCCGGCGATCGGCGGCGGCATGTGCCTGGCCCTGGCCGCCGACGTCCGGATCGCCGCCGACACCGCCACCTTCCGCGCCGCCGGGATCAACAACGGGCTCACCGCGAGCGAGCTCGGCCTGAGCTACCTGCTGCCGCGCGCGATCGGCGCGTCCCGCGCGTTCGAGATCATGCTGTCCGGCCGCGACGTGGACGCCGCCGAGGCCGACCGCATCGGCCTGGTCTCGCGCACCGTCCCCGGCGACAAGCTACTGGACGCCTGCTACGAGCTGGCCGAACGCGTCACCGGGTTCAGCCGCCCCGGCGTCGAGCTGACCAAGCGGATGCTGTGGTCGTCCCTGGACGCCGCCAGCCTGAACGCCCACATGGACCACGAGGGCCTCGCCCAGCTGTTCGTCCGCCTCACCACGCGCAACTTCGAGGAGGCCGTCCAGGCCCGCAGGGAGAACCGCCCCCCGGACTTCCGCGACTGACCCGCGCCCGCGACCGCTCCCTGGGGCCGCCCCTGGGCCGCGGGCGGCATCCGTGACAGGCTGCGAGTATGCCCAGGCTCACGCAGGACGCCGCCTGGGGGCGGCTCACCTCGGTCCCGGTCGTCCGGCTGGCCACCGTGGACGAGCACGGCCGCCCGCACCTGGTGCCGGTGACCTTCGCCGTGCGCCGGGGCGTCCTCTACACCGCCGTCGACCACAAGCCCAAGCGGTCCCGCGACCTGCGCCGCCTGGCCAACATCCGCGCCAACCCGCACGTGTCGCTGCTGGCCGACCACTACGACGACGACTGGGAGCGCCTGTGGTGGGTGCGCGCGGACGGCCACGCCCGCGTCATCGAGGACGACGCGGGGATGGCCGGGCCGATCGCCCTGCTCCGCGACCGCTACGCCCAGTACCGCGACCGCCCGCCCGAGGGCCCCGTCATCGCCGTCACGATCGACGCCTGGAGCGGCTGGTCCGCCTCCGGGTAGCTCAGTCCCACGCCCGGCCGAGTCGCGCCAGCCGGTCGGCGTACTCGATCCGCGCCGCCCATTCGGCGGGCCAGGCGTCCATGCCCAGGTGAGCGCCCGCGAACGCCCCCGCCAGGCACGCGATCGAGTCGGAGTCGCCCGAGCTGGCCGCGCCGCGCCGGATGGCGGCCACCGGGTCGTCCGGGAACAACAGGAAGCACAGCAGCGCCGTGGCCAGGGCCTCCTCGGCGATCCAGCCGCCGCCGGTCGCCTCGCACGGGTCGGCGTCGCGGTCGGCCACGGCGAGGGCCGCGTCCAGGCGGTCGAGCGCCGCCAGGCATTCGTCCCAGCCCCGCGCGATGAACTCCTGCGGGGTGTCCACGCCGGGCCGCTGCCACAGCTGGCCCAGCCACCGCTCGTGGTAGGTGGTGCGCTGGGCGTGGCAGCGTTCGCGCAACGCCCGGGGCAGCTCCTCGGGCGCCACCAGGCCCTCCCGCAGCCACCACACCGCGTACGCCGTCAGCTCGCTGGCCGCCAGGCCCGTGGGATGGCCGTGGGTGAGCGCCGCCTGAAACTGCGCCGCCCCCGACCGCTGCTCGTCCGTCAGCCCCGGGACCAGCCCCACCGGCGTGACGCGCATGTTCGCGCCGCAGCCCTTGGAGTCGCGGACCGTCGCCTCCGCCCACGGACGCCCCTCGGCCAGCCCCGCGATGGCGCGCAGGCAGGTGTTGCCCGGGGCCCGGTTGTTGTCGGGGCTGCGCGCCCAGTCGATGAACCTGCGCCGCCAGATCGGCGTGATCAGATCGGGCGTGAACGGCGGGTTTCCCAGCGCGTCGAGCAGCCCCTCGCCCACGGCGAGGCCCATCTGCGTGTCGTCGGTGACCAGCGCCGGGTCGCCCTCCGGCTCACGCGGCCCGCCGGGCCCGTACTGCCGTTCGATCCGCCGCATGTCGAGGAACTCCGTCGGCTTGCCCAGCGCGTCCCCGTACGCCAGCCCGAAGATGCTGCCACTGGCCCGTCCCGCCACGACCCCTCCTCACCGTCGCCTCGCCGGGCATTCTGCCGTAATCGCCGCATCACCGGACGGCGCGGCGATACGCGGCGGGGGTGACGCCGTAGCAGCGCACGAACCAGCGGGTCAGGTGGCTCTGGTCGGCGAAGCCGGTGCGGGCGGCGGTCTCGGCGATCGTCTCGCCGCGAGCGATGCGGCGGCGGGCGGCGCGCAGGCGCAGCTGACGCTGGTAGTCGCTGGGGCCCATCCCGTACGCCCGCCGGAACGCCCGGTACAGCGCGAACCGGCTGCATCCGGCCTCGCGGGCCAGCTCGTCGGCGGAGAGGTCGTCCAGGAAACCGTCGTGCAGCCGTGCCCGGGCCCGTTCGACCACCCGCACGTCCCCTCGCGGCAGCACGGGCGCGGACACGCGGCCCGGGCGGACGGCGGCGCGGCGCACCATCGACGCCACGGCCGAGGTCAGCAGCTCGTCCCGCCGCAGCCGCGACGCGTCGCCGAGCAGCGCGCGGTGCAGGGCCCGCAGGTCGTGCGCCGGCAGCGGATCCTCCACCACGGGAGAGGCGAACAACGGCAGCCCCGCCGGGCGCCCGGCGATGTCGGCGAGCACGTCGCCGACCAGCTCGGGACCCAGATGGACGATCCGGTAGGTGAACCCGATCCGGTCGGCGGGCCCGCCGTCGTGCGGGTCGTCGGGGTTGAAGGCCATGACCATCCCGGCCGCGCTGGTGTGCGCCGCGCCCCGGCACCGGAACGCCTGCTGCCCCTCCTCGGTGACGCCGAAGGAGTACGTCTCGTGGCTGTGCCGGTGGTAGGAGTGCCGTTCGAAGCGGGCGTGCATGGCCTCCAGCGGCCGGTCCCCGGCGCGCCAGTAACGGGTCCACTCGCCGGTCACGCGCACGAGCGTACAAGACGGTCGGCGACGCCCCCGGCCAGCATGGCCCGCATGCGCTTCGACACCAAGATCGCCATCGTGGTGCGGGACGACCTGGCCGCCTGGCAGCGGCTGAACGTCACCGCGTTCCTGGCCGGCGCGGTCGCCGCCGGGCACCCCGACCTGATCGGCGAGCCCTACGAGAACGCCTCGGGCGACCGCTACCTGCCGACGTTCCGCCAGCCCGTGCTGGTCTACGCGGGCACCGGAGAGGACCTCGCCCGCGTCCACGCCCGCGCCCTGGCCCGCGAGACGAGCATGGCCGTCTACATCGAGGACATGTTCAAGACCGGCCACGACGCCGACAACCGCGCCACCGTCCGCGCCGTCACCGCCGAGGAGATGCCGCTGGTCGGCCTGGCCCTGTACGGGCCGAAGAACCCTGTGGACAAGATGCTCAAGGGCCTGTCGCTGCACCCGTGATCCCGGCGAGCTCGGCCAGCCGGGCCCGATGCGCCGCCGGGGACCCGAGCAGCTCCTGCGAGGACTTCGCCCGCTTGAAGTACAGGTGCGCGTCGTGCTCCCAGGTGAAGCCGATGCCGCCGTGGAGCTGGACGGCCTCGGCGGCGACGTGGAAGAACGCCTCCGAGCAGTACGCCTTGGCCAGCGCGGCGGCGACGGGCAGCTCGTCCGGGGCGCCGTCGGCCGCGTCCGCGGCGTGCATCACCGCCGACCGGGCCGACTCCACCAGCACGAACATGTCCGCGCACCGGTGCTTGACCGCCTGGAAGCTCCCGATCGGCCTGCCGAACTGGCGGCGCATCTTGACGTACTCGACCGTCATCTCCAGCGCCCGCTGCGCGCCGCCGAGCTGCTCGGCCGCCAGCGCCACCGCCGCCATGTCCATGACGCGCGGGCCGTGGACCCCGACCGGCCGGCCCCTCACGCCGTGGAATTCCAGGCGCGCCATCTTCCGCGTCTGGTCGAGCGTGGTCAGGGGCGCCCGGGTGAGCCCGTCCGCGCCGCCGCGCACCGCGAACAGCGCGAGCCGCTCGCCCTGACGCGCCACCACCAGGATCAGGTCGGCGACATGGCCGTCCAGCACGTAGGTCTTGACGCCGTCGAGCACCCAGCCGTCCGGAGCGGGCCGGGCGGCCATCTCCACGTGCCGGACGTCCCACCGCTCGTCCTCCATCCACGCCAGCGTGGCCAGCGTGCTCCCGTCGGCGATGCCCGGCAGCAGTTCGCGGGCGGCCTCCTCATCCCCGGCATCGAGCAGCGCGTACCCGGCCAGCACCACCGAGGACAGGAACGGCGCGCACACCAGCGCCCGCCCCATCTCCTCCATGACGACGGCCAGCTCCCGCATCCCGAACCCGGCCCCGCCGTACTCCTCGGGGATCGCCAGGCCCTGCAGCCCCACCTGCTCGGCCATCTGCGCCCAGACCTTCGGGTCGTACCCCTCGTCCGTCGCCATCAGCCGCCGCACCTGCGCGCTCGGCGACTTGTCGGCGAAGAACCGCCGCAGCGTCTCCCGCAGCTCCCGCTGCTCCTCGGTGCCGACCAGCCCCATCCCCGAACCTCCCAACCAAACGCCCGCTTGGTATCACATCCTGCCGCACGACCGCAGGCGCGCACCACCCCCAACCCGTAGGCTGGAAACGAAGGGTTGGTCGCTACGATTCGCACATGGAAGGTGGCGCTCTGCTACTACGATCTCGGCAACGAGGAAGGGAGCAGGGCATGACCGTCATGGCTCATGAACCACAGGCGCAGGAGGACACCCTCCTCGAAGGATTCCTCGCCCTCCAAACTCCCGAGGGTTTCCGAGCAGAGCTGATCGACGGAGAGATCGTCGTGACACCACCCCCCGGCGGCGGGCATGACAAGAACATCTGGAAGCTGGTCCGGCAGGTCGTCGAGAAGAGCGATACACGGTTCGACTTCTGGGGCAACAAGGGCCTCGTCACTCCGAGCGACGGCCGATGCCCGAAGAATCACGTCATCCCGGACGGCACGTTCGTCCGTGAAGAGGCCGACCTCTACAACGACGACGAGCCGTGGTCGCCCGCCGAGGGGATCGACATGGTGGTGGAGGTGACCTCCTCGCGGCCCGAGCCCGACCGGGTGGTCAAGCGGCACTGCTACGCGCGGGCGGGGATTCCGCTGTACCTGCTGGTGGACCGGGAGAAGCAGACGGTCACGCTGTTCAGCGAACCGAAGGACGACGACTACTTCGCGGACGTCCGCGTGCCGTTCGGCAAGGCGATCGTGTTGCCGGAGCCGTTCGACTTCGAGTTGGACACCTCCGAGCTGTTCTGACGGCCGCGCGTAGGATCTTGGACGAGATCTACGCGAGGGCGGTGTGATGGAGTACGTGCGGCTGGGCGGCAGCGGGCTCAAGGTGTCGCGGATCTGCCTGGGCATGATGACGTTCGGCGCGAGCGAGTCGCGGGCCTGGGCGGTGGACGAGGCCGCGGCGGCGCCGATCGTGCGGGCGGCGGTCGAGGCGGGCGTCAACTTCTTCGACACCGCCGACATGTACAACGAGGGCACCAGCGAGGAGATCACCGGGCGGCTGCTGCGCGAGTACTTCGCCCGCCGCGACGACTACGTGCTCGCCACCAAGGTCTACAACCCGATGGGGTCCGGGCCCAACGACCGGGGCCTGTCGCGCAAGCACATCATGGACGGGATCGACGCGTCGCTGCGGCGGCTCGGCACCGACTTCGTGGACCTCTACATCATCCACCGCTGGGACTACGAGACGCCCATCGAGGAGACGATGGAGGCGCTCCACGACGTCGTCCGGGCGGGCAAGGCCCGCTACATCGGCGCGTCCAGCATGTTCGCCTGGCAGTTCGCCAAGGCCCAGCACGTCGCACAGCTCAACGGCTGGACGCGGTTCGTGTCCATGCAGAACCACTACAACCTGGTCTACCGCGAGGAGGAGCGGGAGATGATCCCGCTGTGCCTCGACCAGGGGGTGGGCGTGACGCCGTGGAGCCCGCTGGCCCGCGGCCTGCTGGCGGGCACCCGCGACCGCGGCGGCAGCCGCCACACGCTGCGGTCCCGCACCGACCGGTACGCCGAGAGCCTCTACACCGACGAGGGCGACTTCGACATCGTGGACGCGGTGCGGGCGGTCGCCGGCGAGCGGGGCGTGTCGATGGCGCAGGTCGCCCTCGCCTGGCTGCTCGACCGGCCCGGGGTCGTGTCGCCGATCATCGGCGCGAGCAGGGAGACCCACCTGACCGAGGCGATCGCCGCGGCCGAGGTGACGCTCACCGACGACGAGAAGGCCCGCCTGGAGGCCCCCTACCGGCCGCATCCCATCAGCGGCCACTTCTGATCAGGGGCGGTTCACGGGGACCAGTCGTGCGAGCCGAGGACGAAGCCCGCGCCGCTCGAACGCAGATGGCCCACGGCCAGCAGGTGGGCCAGTGCCGCGCGGATGTCCTCCTCGGGGCGGTCGATCTGGCGGTTCAGCGTGGCGAGGTCGGCGGTGCCGCCGTCCGTGTCGATCTCGGCGACCGCCTCGTACACCGTCAGCTCGAAGTCGGTCAGTTCCTGGACGTCGCCGCGTTGTTCCCTCATGCCCGACCCATGCCCGCAGGGAGGCGGGCGATTCAGCCGTAGCGGTCGAGTTCGTGGAAGAAGCCGGGGACGGTGTGCAGCCCGCCCGCGGCGGCGACGTGCTCGTAGACGTGCAGCGCCACGGCCAGGTCGAGGACGCCCAGGCCGAACGGGGAGAAGATCACGGGCCGGTCGGCGGGTGGGACGAGGGCGCCGGTCAGCACGTCGTGGAGCGTCCCGGCGACGAAGCCGCGGTGTCCGACGAGCTGTTCGGTCAGATGCGGGGAGGTGCCGGCCTTCAGGCAGTGGTCGACGTCGTCCAGGACGTTCCAGGAGGCCAGGATGATCTCGGGGGACAGGTCCCGCAGCGAGATGTGCAGCACCAGCGGCGCGTGCGCGAACCAGCCGGGGTCGGTGACGTGCGGCTCGCCCGCCACGGTCGCGAAGACCACCAGGTCGCAGGAGCGGATGAGGTCCTCGGCCTTGTCGTGGACGGTGACGGCGGTCTCGCCCGCGCGCCGCAGGTAGCCGCGGAAGCCCGCGGCGTGCGCGGCGGACAGGTCGTGCACGCCGACCTCGTCGAAGGCGAACCCGGCGGCGCGCAGGTAGGTGTGGACGTAGCGGGCGATCAGCCCGGCGCCGACGAACCCGGCGCGGCGGGGGCGGTCGCCGCGCGCGTCGGCGAGCCGGGCCGCGGCCAGGGCGGCGGACGCGGCGGTGCGGGCCGCGCTGATGATCGAGCTTTCCAGGCAGGCGAACGGGTAGCCGGTCTCGGCGTCGTTGAGGATCAGCACGGCGGAGGCGCGGGGCAGCCCGGCCGCGACGTTCTCCGGGAAGCTGGAGATCCACTTGATGCCGTGCACGTCGCCGAGCGAGGCGGGCAGCGCGATGATCCGCGCGGACGGCCGGTCGGGGAAGCGCAGGAAGTAGGAGTCGGGGTTGACCGTGCCGCCCTCGCCGTGCCGCCGGTAGGCGGCCTCGACGGTCTCGATGACCCGCTGCTCGCGGCCGCCGAGAGCGTCCTGCACCTGGTCGCCGGGAATCACGGCGAAGGAGGGGGGCTGGTTCATGTGCGGCTCCGTCGCGGGTCGGTGAGGTCGGTGACGGCGGTGAGGTCCCGGGCCGCGTCGCCGGCGGGCGCGTCGGCGGGCGCCTCGGCCGGCGCGTCGGCGGGCGGGCCGGGCGCGGTGCCGGGGAACAGGTCCGGCACCAGGTCGGGGAAGTGGCGGCGCAGCCAGCGTTCCTCGTACAGCGAGTCCAGGTAGCGTTCACCCATGTCGGGCGCGATCGCGACGGCGACCGGGTCGGCTCCGGGGTACTTGGCGGCCAGCCACCGTTCGGCGCCCGACACCACGGTGCCGGTGGAGCCGCCGAACAGGAAGCCGTGCGCCGACAGCCGGTGCACGGTGCGGATGGTGTCGGACTCGGCGACGTGCACGACGTCGTCGACGTAGGACTCGTCGACCAGCGCGGGGCGGCTGCTGGTGCCGAGGCCGGGGACGAGCCGCCGCTCGGGGAGGCCGCCGAAGGTGACCGAGCCGACCGCGTCCACCGCCACGATCGTGACCGGGCGCCGCCGTTCGCGGAAGTAGCGGGCGCAGCCCATGAGGGTGCCGGTGGTGCCCGCGCCGACGAACAGCACCTCCAGGCCGGGGAAGCCGCGGTCGATGGCGGGCGCGGTGCCGTGGTAGTGCGCGAGCCAGTTGTTGGGGTTGGCGTACTGGTTGAGCCACAGGTAGCGGTCGTCGGACGCGCACAGCTCCCGCACGTAGGAGATGCGGCTCTCCAGATAGCCGCCGGCCGCGTCGGTGCGGGAGACGATCCGGACCTCGGCGCCGAGGGCCCGCATGAGCCGCATGGTGGCGGGGTTGCAGCGCGGGTCGGTGACGCAGACGAACCGCCGGCCGCGGGCGGCGGCGATGATGCTCAGCGCCACGCCCAGGTTGCCCGAGGACGACTCCACCAGGATCGAGTCGGGGGTCAGCGAGCCGTCCCGCTCCGCCGCGTCGATCATCTGCGCGGCGGCCTTCAGCTTGACCGACCCGGCGAAATTGAAGCCCTCGCACTTGAGGTAGAGGGGACAGCCGAGCACCGGCCGGAGGTCCACGTAGAGATCCTCGACATTGAAGTCCTGCGGCGAGCTGATGATGGGCACGCTGCCACCCTCGAACAAATATCAATTGGCGGTTCGGTGGAGGCCCCGGAACCGTGCCGAATTCTCCGGAATGGCTTTCCGCGCGTTTCCCGAGTTCCCCCCGAATCCGCGCCGGGGACGAAGAGTCCCATGGCGGATCATCACCGTACCTTCGGGCATGTCGCCCCGCAACCCCCTACTTACCGATGAGTAGTGTGGAAAGCGGGAATCTTCCCGGAAGGCGCCATAAGCTGGCGCGGCGGTGGTTTTCCGCTGATGACGGGGACGACGTCGGATCTCACGGAGAGTGATCATGAGTGCTCGCGGACGGGCCGTCGACCGGCTGCTCACCCTGGACGAACTGCCCGTCCCGCCGCTTCCGGAGACCGAGGTCGTCCGCGCCCGGGAGCTGGCCGCCCGGCACGGGATGACCCGCGAGCACGCCGTCGACCTGGACGATCCCGTCATCGCGCGGGTGGAGCGGGTCGCGGCCGAACGCGACCGGCCCGCCGTGCGCGACCGCGACCGCTCGCTGACCTACGCCGAGCTGGCCGCCGAGGCGCGCCGGCTGGCCACGCTGCTGGAGCGCTCGGGCGCCGGGCCGGGCACGGTCGTGGGCGTCGGCGGCGAGCGCTGCGCCGCCGTGGTCGCGGCGTTCCTGGCGATCGAGCTGGTCGGCGCCCTGTACGTGCCCGCCGACGCGACCTGGCCCGCCGCCCGCGTCCGCGACGTCCTGGACCAGGCGGGAGCCGGCCTCCTGCTCGTCGCCGACGACGCCTCGGCGGAGGGCTCGGCGCTGGCCGAGGGGGCGCGGGCGGCGGGGTGCCGGATCGTGCGGGCGGCGGACGCGGACGGGGGCCCGCCGTGGTCGGGCCCGGCCCGGCTGGAATCCCTGGACCAGCCCCGGTACGTGCTGTTCACCTCCGGGTCGACCGGCCGCCCCAAGGGCGCGGTCGTCGAGCACCGCGGCATGATCAACCACCTCTACGCCAAGATCGTCGACCTGGAGCTGACCGGGGCCGACGCGGTCGCCCAGACCGCCCCGCTGGGCTTCGACATCTCGGTGTGGCAGATGCTGTGCCCGCTGCTGGTGGGCGGCCGGGTGGAGGTGGTCGACGACGAGGTGGGGCACGACCCGGTCGCGTTCGCGCATGCGGTGGAGCGGCGCGCCATCACGGTGGTGGAGCTGGTGCCGACCATGGTCCGGCACCTGCTGGACGACCTGGCGGCCACACCCGGCCAGGCCGGCGCGCTGGCCGGGCTGCGCTGGATGATCGCCACCGGCGAGGAGCTGCCCGCCGAGCTGGCGCGCCGCTGGCTGGCCGCGATGCCGCACGCGCGGCTGCTCAACGCCTACGGCCCCACCGAGTGCTCCGACGACGTCACCCACCACACCGTGACCGAAGGCGACCTGGACCTGCTGCGCCTGCCCATCGGCACGCCGATCCTCAACGCGCGCCTGTACGTGCTGCGCGCCCCCTCGCCCGAGGAGGGGGCGGAGGAGGGGGAGGACGGCTCCTGGAGCGCCTGCGAGATCGGTGAGACCGGCGAGCTGTTCGTCGGCGGCGTCTGCGTGGGACGCGGCTACCTGGGCGACCCCGAACGCACCCGCGCCGCGTTCTACCGCGACCCGTTCGACCAGGCGGGACGCCTCTACCGCACCGGCGACGCGGTCAGGTTGCTGCCGCCCGGGGAGGGCGGGCGGGACCGGCCCGTGCTGCAGTACCTGGGACGGGTGGACCGCCAGGTCAAGATCGCGGGCGTCCGGATGGAGCTGGGCGAGATCGAGGCCGTGCTGCGGCGGCATCCGTCCGTCGGCGCCGCCGCCGTGATCGTCCACGAGGCGCACCGGCCGTCATAACGCAACGTAATCACATCGTCCCTTACCGGTTGTCGTCCTTTGTCACATCCCGCGCGTCCGGCGGGCGCGGCGCCGGGCGGCGGACGCGCTTTTTTGTCACGGTCGTGAGCATTTCACGTGGTCAACTTCTACTTTTTGGGGGATTGCCAGTCCGCTGGGCGGGCTGGTTGACTGTGGGCCCGCTACTCGGCGGTAGACGAGGTCGGAGGGCGGACCCCCATCCGGGCCGGCGAAGTGGCGGTCGCGCGCACCCGTCCGTGAATCCGGACCGCGACCGCGGCGGCGCGCTCGGTGCACGGGGCGCCGGGCGGTACTCGGGGAAAGGGGACGGGGAAACAGCCCGAAGTTCGGTGATCACTCTTCGCGAAAATCGAATCCCCCGCGACCGGGAAAGCATTTGCCTTGATGTCCTCCATTGAGTATGTGCCCCTTTCGGCGGCGCAACGCGCGGTCTGGTACGCCCAGCAGCTGGCGCCCCGGACGCCGATTCACATCGCGCAGTACATCGAGATCGAGGGCCCGGTCGACCACGAATTGCTCGACCGCGTGGCGCGGATCGCCGCGCACGAGGTCGAGGCGATGCATGTGCGCCTGGTCGAACGCGACGGGGAGCCCTGCCAGATTCTCGACCCGGCCCCCTCGGCGGCGATTCCGCTCGTGGACCTGAGCGGGGAGGCGGACCCGCGCGCCGCCGCCCGCGCGTGGATGCGCGCCCGCCTGGCCGAGCCGCTGCCGCTGGACGCCGACCGGCTGTACGTGACCGCGCTGCTGCGGCTGGCGCCCGGCCTGCACTGGTGGTTCATCCGCGCCCACCACGTCATCCAGGACGCCTACTGCGGCTCGATCATCAGCCGCCGCGCCGCCGAGATCTACACGCGGCTGGCCCGCGGCGAGGAGTACGAGCCCGCCCCGCGCGGCTCGTACCGGGAGGTGCTGGCGGAGGAGGCCGCCTACCGCGAGTCCGAGCGCTTCCAGCGGGACCGCGCCTACTGGACGGAACGGTTCGCCGACCGTCCCCTCGCGGTCGGCCTGAGCGACGGCCTGGCCGAGCCGACCGCCGACTACCTCAGCCGCGTCGCCGCGCTGTCACCGGAGGAGACGGCCGCGCTGGCGGCCGGCGCGCGGCGGCTGCGCACCGCCTCGCCCGCGCTGGCGATCGCCGCGACCGCCGCGTACGTCGCGCGGATGACCGGCACCGACGACGTGATCCTGGGCATGGCGGTCACCGGCCGCGCGTCCCGGCTGGCGCTGGACACGCCCGCGATGCTGGCCACGATCCTGCCGCTGCGGGTGACCGTCCGGCCGGACATGACCGTCGAGGAGCTGGTGCGCACCACCGCCCGGGCCGCCGCCCGGCTGCTGCGCCACCAGCGCTACCGGCGCGAGGACCTGCTGCGCGACCTGCGGCTGCTCGGTGAGCGGCGCCGCCTGCACGGGCCGGTCATCAACATCATGGCCTTCGACTACCGGCTGGACTTCGCGGGCCTGCCCGCACGGATGCACCCCATCACCACCGGGCCGATCGACGACCTGTCGATCAACATCTACGACAACTTCGACGGCGCCGGCATGCGCGTCGACTTCGACGCGCACCCCGCCCTCTACACGCCCGAGGAGGTCGCCGCCCACCAGGAGCGGTACCTGCGGCTGCTGCGGGCGCTGGGCGATGTCGATCCGGCCACGCGGCTGGGCGACGTGGAGATCCTGGACGCCGCCGAACGCGCCCTGGTGCTCAAGGAGTGGAACGACACGGCCATGCCGGTGCCGCCGGCCGCCGTGCCGGAACTGGTGGAGGCCCAGGCCGCCCGCACGCCCGACGCGCCCGCCGTCACGCATGCCGGGACGACGCTGACGTATGCGGAGCTGAACGCGCGGGCCAACCGGCTGGCCCGTCATCTGATCGGGCAGGGGGTCGGCCCGGAGGATCGGGTCGGGCTGGCGTTGCCGCGTGACGCGGATCTGGTGGTGGCGGCGCTGGCGGTGCTCAAGGCCGGGGCCGCGTACCTGCCGATCGACCCCGCCTATCCGGCGGACCGTATCGCGTTCATGCTGGACGACGCCGCCCCCGCCTGCGTCATCACCACGAGCACGACGAGGCTGCCCGAGGGCGGACGGCGGGTGCGGCTGGACGCGCTGGACCTCGCCGTGCACTCCGCCGCCGACGTCACCGACGCCGACCGGGTGCGTCCGCTGCGTCCCGGCAACGCCGCCTACGTCATCTACACCTCCGGCTCCACGGGACGGCCCAAGGGCGTCGTGGTGTCCCACGCCAACGCCGTCGACTTCTGTGCGTGGGCGGCACGCGACTTCGGCGCCGAGCGGCTGCGCCGCGTGCTGTTCTCCACGTCGCTGAACTTCGACGTGTCGGTGTTCGAATGGCTGGCGCCGCTCACGGTCGGCGGCCATGTCGAGGTGGTGCGGGACCTGCTGGAGGTCGCCGAACGCGGCGGCTGGCACGGATCGCTGGTCAGCGGCGTCCCGTCGGCGATGTCGGCGCTGCTCGGCGCGGGCCGCCCGGACCTGTCGGCGTCGGACGTGGTGCTGGCGGGCGAGGCGCTGCCGCCCCGGCTGGTGCGCGAGCTGCGGGAACTGCTGCCGGACGCGCGGATCTCCAACATCTACGGCCCGACCGAGGCCACCGTCTACGTCACCGCCTGGTACGACGACGGCAACGCCGAGGGCATGGCGCCGATCGGCCGTCCCCTCGCCAACACCCGCGCCTATGTGCTGGACGCGGCGCTTCGCCCGGTCCCCGTGGGCGCCCCCGGGGAGCTGTACCTGGCGGGCGACGGCCTGGCCCGCGGCTACCTCGACCGTCCGGCGCTCACCGCGCAGCGGTTCGTGGCGTGCCCGTTCGGCCCGCGCGGCGAGCGCATGTACCGCACCGGCGACCTGGTGCGCTGGACCCGCTCCGGCGACATCGAATACCTGGGCCGGGCCGACCACCAGGTGAAGGTGCGCGGGTTCCGCATCGAGCCCGGCGAGATCGAGACCGCCCTCACCGGCCACCCCGACGTGGCGCAGAGCGTCGTCGTCGCCCGCACCGACGCCGCCGGGGACACGACCCTGCTCGCCTACGTCGTCCCGGCCCCGGGAAGGACCGCCGATCCGGCGGCGCTGCGGGCGTTCGCCGGTGAGACACTGCCCGACTACATGGTCCCGGCGGCGGTCGTCGTGCTGGACGAGCTGCCGCTCAACCCGAACGGCAAGCTCGACCGCGCCGCCCTGCCCGCCCCCGGCTTCGCCGCGTCCCCCGAAAGCCGCGCCCCCCGTGACGCCCGCGAGCAGACCCTGTGCGGCATCTTCGCCGACGTGCTCGGCGTGGAACGGGTCGGCATCGACGACGACTTCTTCGACCTGGGAGGCGACTCCCTCAAGGCCACCCGCGTGGCCGCCCGCGCCCGCGCCGCGCTCGGCTGCGACCTGGCCGTCCGCGCGGTGTTCGAGGCGCCCACCGTCGCCGCCCTGGCCGCGCGCCTCGACGCGTCCGGCGGGCGGCGCCCCGCGCTGACGGCCGGGAGGAGGCCCGACCCCCTCCCCGTGTCGTACGCGCAGCGGCGGCTGTGGTTCATCAACGACCTGGACGGCGGCTCGGCCGTCTACAACATCCCGATCCCGCTGCGGCTCACCGGCAGGCTCGACCTGGACGCGGTGCGCGCCGCGATGGACGACATGCTGGCCCGCCACGAGGCCCTGCGCACCGTGTTCACCGAGATCGGCGGCGAGCCGCACCAGCGGATCCTGCGCTACCCCGACGAGGTCGACCCGGTGCTGACGGTCGCCGACCTGGCCGCCGCCACCGACGCCGAACGCCGCCGGGAGATCCTGGCCGCCGCCACCCGCGGCTTCGACCTGACCCGCGACCTGCCCGTCCGCGCGCACGTGTTCCGCCTCGGCCGCCGCGACGACGGCGACGAGCACCTGCTGCTGATCGTGCTGCACCACGTCGCCGGAGACGGCTGGTCGATGGAGCCGCTGGCCACCGACCTGATCACCGCGTACGCGGCGCGCGCCGAGGGCCGGGCGCCGGTGTGGGAGCCGCTGCCCGTCCAGTACGCCGACTACGCGCTGTGGCAGCGCGCCCTGCTCGGCTCCGAGGACGACCCGGGCAGCCTGGCCGCACGGCAGCTCGCCTACTGGAAACAGGCCCTGGCCGGGCTGCCCGACCAGCTCGAACTGCCCACCGACCGGCCCCGCCCCGCACGGGCGTCCCACCGGGGCGCGCAGGTGCCGTTCACGCTGCCCGCCGGCCTGCACGCCGCGCTCGCCGACCTGGCCCGCGAACACCGCGCCAGCCTGTTCATGGTGCTGCAGGCGGCGCTGGCGGGGCTGTTCACCCGGCTCGGCGCGGGCACCGACATCCCGATCGGCTCGCCGGTCGCGGGCCGCACCGACCGGGCGCTGGACGGGCTGGTCGGCGTGTTCGTCAACACCCTCGTCCTGCGCACCGACACCTCCGGCGACCCCGCGTTCACCGAGCTGCTGGCGCGGGTGCGTGACACGGATCTGGCGGCGTTCGCCCACCAGGACGTGCCGTTCGAACGCCTCGTGGAGGTGCTGAACCCGCGCCGTTCCCTGGCCCGGCACCCGCTGTTCCAGGTCATGATCTCGATGCAGACCGACCCGTCGGCGCGGGTGGAGCTGCCGGGACTGACGGTCGCGCTGGAGCCGGTCGACACGGGCGTGTCCCGCTTCGACCTGGCGCTGCTGGTGGACGAGCGCCGCGACGCCGCGGGCAACCCCGCCGGGATCGACTGCCGCCTCGAATACGCCGTCGACCTGTTCGACGCCGGCACCGCCCGGTCGATGGCCGTCCGCCTGGAACGGCTGCTCGCCGCCGTCGCCGCCGACCCCGGCCGGCGGCTCGGCGCGGTCGACCTGCTGGAGGAGACCGAACGCCACCGCCTGTTCGGCGAGTGGAACGACACCGCGCTGCCCGTCCCGGACGCCCTGGCACCCGAGCTGGTGGAGGCGCAGGCCGCCCGCACGCCCGACGCGCCCGCCGTCACCCATGGTGGGACGACGCTGACGTATGCGGAGCTGAACGCGCGGGCCAACCGGCTGGCCCGTCATCTGATCGGGCGGGGCGTCGGCCCGGAGGATCGGGTCGCGCTCGCGTTGCCGCGTGACACGGATCTGGTGGTGGCGGCGCTGGCGGTGCTCAAGACCGGGGCCGCCTACCTGCCGATCGACCCCGCCTATCCGGCGGACCGCATCGCGTTCATGCTGGACGACGCGGCCCCGGCCTGCGTCCTGACGACCCGGGGCATCGCGCTGCCGGACGGCGCGCCGCGCGTCGAGCTGGACGCGCTGCCGCTGCCGGAGCACCCCGCCGGTAACGTCACCGACGCCGACCGGGTGCGTCCGCTGCGGCCGGGCCACGCCGCGTACGTGATCTACACGTCCGGGTCCACCGGCCGCCCCAAGGGCGTCGTCGTCTCGCACGCCGGCCTGGCCGACTTCTGCGCGGGCGGCGCGGCGTTCTACGGCGCCGGCCGGCTGCACCGCGTGCTGTTCTCCACGTCGCTGAACTTCGACGTGTCGGTGTTCGAATGGCTCGTCCCGCTCACCGTGGGCGGCCACGTCGAGGTGGTGCGGGACCTGCTGGAGGTCGCCGAACGCGGCGGCTGGGAGGGCACGCTGGTCAGCGGCGTCCCGTCCGCTTTGGCGGTGCTGCTGGCCCGCGACGGCCTGCGGCTGCGCGTCGACGACCTGGCGTTCGGCGGCGAGGCGCTGCCGCCGCAGCTGCTGCGGGACGCCCGCGAGCGCGTGCCCGGCGCGCGCCTGTCCAACATCTACGGGCCCACCGAGGCGACCGTGTTCGTCACCGGCTGGTTCGACGACGGCGACGACGGCGGCGTCGCCCCGATCGGCCGCCCCATGGCCAACACCCGCGCCTACGTGCTGGACGCGGCGCTGCGGCCGGTGCCGGTCGGCGTGCCCGGCGAGCTGTACGTCGCCGGAGACGGCCTGGCCCGCGGCTACCTGGGCCGCCCGTCGCTCACCGCCGAACGGTTCGTGGCCTGCCCGTTCGGCCCGCCCGGCGCCCGCATGTACCGCACCGGCGACCTGGTGCGCTGGACCCGCTCCGGCGACATCGAATACCTGGGCCGGGCCGACCACCAGGTGAAGGTGCGCGGGTTCCGCATCGAGCCCGGCGAGATCGAGACCGCCCTCACCGGCCACCCCGACGTGGCGCAGAGCGTCGTCGTTGCCCGTACCGACGCCGCCGGGGACACCGTCCTGGCCGCCTACGTCGTCCCTACGCCGGGCGCCACCCCGGACACGGCGGCGCTCCGGGCGTTCGTCGCGAGGACGCTGCCCGACTACATGGTCCCGTCGGCGGTCGTCGTGCTGGACGCGATGCCGCTCACTCCCAACGGCAAGCTCGACCGGGCCGCCCTGCCCGCCCCCGACCTCGCCGCCGCCTCCGCCGGGGGACGCGCCCCGCGCGACGCCCGCGAGGAGATCCTGTCCGGCATCGTCGCCGACGTGCTCGGCCTGGAACGGGTCGGCGTGGACGACGGGTTCTTCGACCTGGGCGGCGACTCGCTGAAGGCCACCCGCGTCGTCGCCCGCGCCCGCGCCGCCCTCGGCGTGGAGCTGCCCGTCCGGGCCCTGTTCGAGACCCCCACCGTCGCCGGGCTCGCCGAACGCGCCGCGTCCGGCGCGCGGGCCGAACGCCCGCCGCTGCGGCCCGTGCCCGCCGAGCGCCGCCCCGACCCGCTGCCCGTCTCCCACGCGCAGGAACGCCTGTGGTTCCTCAACCGCCTGGAGGGACCGACCGCCACCTACAACATGCCGATCCCGCTGCGGCTGACCGGCGCGCTGGACTACGCGGCCATGCGCGCCGCGCTGCGCGACGTCGTGGCCCGGCACGAGTCGCTGCGCACCGTCTTCGGCGACCACGACGGCCGCGCCCATCAGCGCGTCCTGGACGACGCCGACCCGCCGCTGGAGATCACCGACATCGCGCCCGGCGGCGACCTGCGCGGCGCGTTGTTCACGGACGCCACGCGCGGCTTCGACCTGTCCCGCGACCTGCCGGTCCGCGCCCACCTGTACCGGCTCGGCGAGCACGAGCACGTGCTGCTGATCGTGCTGCACCACATCGCCGGGGACGGCTGGTCCATGGCGCCGCTCGCCCGCGACGTCATCACCGCCTACCTGGCCCGCCGCGACGGGCACGCCCCCGGCTGGGAGCCCTTGCCCGTCCAGTACGCCGACTACGCGCTGTGGCACCGCGACCTGCTCGGCTCCGAGGACGACCCCGGCAGCCCGGCCGCACGGCAGATCGCGTTCTGGCGCAAGGCGCTGGCGGGCCTGCCCGACGAGATCGACCTGCCCGCCGACCGGCCCCGCCCCGACCGCGCCTCCTACCGGGGCGGCCAGCTCACCTTCGACGTGCCGGAACGGCTGTACGAGGCGCTCACCGCCCTGGCCCGCCGCCACCACGTCAGCGTCTTCATGGTGCTGCAGGCCGCGCTCGCCGGGATGCTCACCCGGCTCGGCGCGGGCACCGACATCCCGATCGGCTCGCCGGTCGCGGGCCGCACCGACCACGGCATGGACGATCTCGTCGGCGTGTTCGTCAACACCCTCGTCCTGCGCACCGACACCTCCGGCGACCCCGCCTTCGCCGAACTGCTGGCGCGGGTGCGCGAGACGGACCTGGCGGCGTTCGCCCACCAGGACGTGCCGTTCGAACGCCTCGTGGAAGTGCTGAACCCGCGCCGCTCCCTGGCCCGGCACCCGCTGTTCCAGGTCATGCTCACGTTGCAGAACAACCCCCAGGCGTCGACGGACCTGCCGGGCCTGCGGGTGGCCGTGGAACCGGTGGACGCCGCGGTCGCCAAGTTCGACCTGGAGTTCCTCCTGGAACGGGCCCGGGACGGCCGCGGCGGCCTGACCGGGACCGTCGAGTACGCCCTCGACCTGTTCGACCGCGCCACCGCCGAACGCCTCGCCGCCTGGTACGTCGACGTCCTGGAGGCCGTCGCCGCCGACCCCGAGGTCACGATCGGCGCCCTGCGGCTGCCCGGCGCCGACGACGTCCGCCGCCCCGCCGCCGCGGCCCCGGTGAAGAGGCTCGTCGCGTACGTCGTCCCCGCCCCGGGCCAGACGGTCGACATCGAGGAACTGCGCGCCCACGTGCGCGAGCACCTGCCCGAGGCGATGGTGCCGTCCGCCGTCGTCGTGCTGGACGAGCTGCCCCTCACGCCCAACGGCAAGGTCGACACCAAGGCTCTGCCGCACCCCGAGCCGTCGGCGGTGCCGGCCACGGCGCCCTACCGCGCGCCGCGCGACGCCCGCGAGGAGACCGTCGCCGCCATCGTCGCCGACCTGCTCGGCGTCGCCCGCGTCGGCGTCGACGACGACTTCTTCGAGCTGGGCGGCAACTCGCTGATCGCGATGCGGGTCGTCAGCCGCGTCCGCCGCGCCCTCGGCGTCGAACTGCCCGTGCGCGCCCTGTTCGAGGCGCCCACCGTCGCCGGGCTGTGCGCCCTGCTCGGCACCGCCCACGAGACGGGACGTCCGCCGCTGGAACGACGGGACCGGCCGGACGTGATCCCGCTGTCATACGCGCAGCGGCGCCTGTGGTTCCTCAACCGCTTCGAAGGCCCGTCCGCCACCTACAACATTCCCCTGGCGCTGCGCATCCGCGGCGCCCTCGACCACGACGCGCTGCGCGTCGCCCTCGGCGACGTGGTGACCAGGCACGAGTCGCTGCGCACGATCCTGCCCGACAGCGGCGGCGTACCGCGCCAGCTCGTCCTCGACCCGGCCGCCGCCCGGCCCGAACTGCGCGTCACCGACACCACCGACGCCGAACTGCCGGTCCACCTGGCCGCCGCCGCCGGACACCCCTTCGACATCTCCGCCGAGCCGCCGCTGCGCGCCCACCTGTTCCGCCTCGCGCCGGACGAGCACGTTGCGCTGCTGGTGCTGCACCACATCGCCGGTGACGGCTGGTCGCTGGCTCCGCTGGCGCGTGATGTGATCACGGCGTATGCGGCGCGGGTGGAGGGTCGTGCGCCGGGTTGGTCGGGGTTGCCGGTGCAGTATGCGGATTACGCGTTGTGGCAGCGGGAGTTGTTCGGTTCGGAGGATGATCCGGGGAGTTTGATCTCGCGGCAGATCGCGTTCTGGCGTGAGGCGTTGGCGGGGGCGCCGGAGGAGCTGGCGTTGCCGGCTGATCGGCCGCGTCCGGTCGAGGCGTCCTACCGGGGCGGCACGATCCCCTTCCGGCTCTCCGCCGGCCTGCACGAGTCGCTGCTGCGGGTCGCCCGGGAGACCGGCGCCAGCCCCTTCATGGTCGCCCAAGCCGCCTTCGCCGCGTTGCTGACGCGTCTGGGCGCCGGGACCGACATCCCGATCGGCTCGCCCGTCGCCGGTCGGACGGACGACGCCTTGGACGATCTGGTCGGCATGTTCGTCAACATGCTGGTCTTCCGCACCGACACTTCGGGTGACCCGTCGTTCCGTGACCTGGTCGCGCGGGTGCGGGAGACGGACCTGGCCGCCTACGCCCACCAGGACGTGCCGTTCGAACGCCTGGTGGAGGTGCTCAACCCGCCGCGTCACCTGGGCCGCCACCCGCTGTTCCAGGTCGGCCTGACGTTCCAGAACAACCCCGAGGCCCGGCTCGAAGCACCCGGCTTCAGCGCGGAACCCGAACCGCTGCACGCCGGAGTGTCCCGCTTCGACCTGCTGATGATCCTCACCGAACGGCTGGACGCCTCCGGCCGCCCCGGCGGGCTCGACGGTGAACTCGAATACGCCCTCGACCTCTACGACCCGCCGACCGTCGAACGCCTCGCCGCCCGCTTCGAACGCTTCCTCACCGCCCTGCTCGCCGACCCCGACACCCCGATCAGCGCGATCGACGTCGTGGACCCGGCCGAACGGCGCGTCCTGCTCGAAGAGTGGGCCGGCGGGACCGTCGCCGCGCCGGTGGACGAGCCGACGATCGTCGAGCTGTTCGAGGCGCAGGTCGCCGCTCGTCCGGATGCGGTGGCGGTGACGTGTGAGGGCGCGTCTCTGACGTACGCGGAGTTGAATGCTCGCGCCAACCGTCTGGCGCGTCGTCTGGTGGCGCAGGGGGTTGGTCCGGAGCAGTTCGTGGCGTTGCGGTTGCCGCGTTCGGTGGATCTGGTGGTGGCGATTCTGGGGGTGTTGAAGGCGGGGGCGGCGTATGTGCCGATCGACCCGGACTACCCGGCCGACCGCATCGCCTACATGCTCGGCGACGCCCGCCCAGTGCTCACCCTCGGACCGGATGACGTGGACGCCCCCGGCTACGAGGACACGAACCCCAACGTCCCGCTGTCACCGGACCACCCGGCGTATGTCATCTACACGTCCGGTTCGACGGGCCGCCCTAAGGGCGTGGTCGTCCCACATCGCAATGTGGTGCGTCTGCTGCGGTCGACGGAGTGTTGGTTCGATTTCGGTCCGGATGATGTGTGGACGTTGTTCCACTCCTATGCCTTCGACTTCACGGTGTGGGAGTTGTGGGGGGCTCTCGCCTACGGGGGCCGTTTGGTCGTCGTGCCGTACCTGACGTCGCGGTCTCCCGAGGACTTTTTGAGGCTGCTGGCGGCGGAGAAGGTCACGGTGTTGAGCCAGACTCCGTCGGCGTTCTACCAGCTGATGGCCGCTGATCGGGAGGCGCCCGGTACGGATCTGGCGTTGCGTTATGTGGTGTTCGGCGGTGAGGCGCTGGAGCCAGGGCGGCTGGAGGACTGGTATTCGCGGCACGCGGACGACGCTCCGGTGCTGGTGAACATGTACGGGATCACCGAGACGACCGTGCACGTCACCTACCAGGCTCTCGACCGGGCGTATGCGGCGACGGCTGCGGGCAGTGTGATCGGTACCGGGATTCCTGACCTGCGGGTCTATGTCCTGGACGAGAAGCTGCGTCTGGTCCCGCCGGGTGTGGTGGGGGAGTTGTACGTCGCCGGGGCGGGGTTGGCACGCGGCTATCTGCACCGACCAGCGCTGACCGCCGAACGGTTCGTCCCTGATCCGTACGGCGCTCCGGGCACGCGCATGTACCGCACCGGAGACCTGGCGCGGTGGCTGAGCGATGGGCGGCTGGAATACCTGGGGCGTTCCGATCAGCAGGTGCAGTTGCGCGGGTTCCGGATCGAGCTGGGCGAGGTCGAGGCGGTGCTGGCGCGGCATGAGGCGGTCGCGGACGTCGCGGTGGTCGTCCGTGACGATCGTCTGATCGCCTACGTCGTCGCCTCCGGCGACATCGACCCCTCGGAGCTGCGCGGGTTCGTCGGGACACAACTGCCCGGGTACATGGTCCCGGCGGCCGTGGTGAAGCTCGACGCGCTGCCGCTGACGGTCAACGGCAAGCTCGACCGAACGGCGCTGCCCGATCCCGACTTCTCCGTGCGCGTGTCATCGCGGACGCCTCGTACGGCCGAGGAGGAAGTGCTCGCCGGGTTGTTCGCCGAGGTGCTCGGCCTGGAACGGGTCGGCGTGGATGACGGGTTCTTCGATCTGGGCGGCGATTCCATCATCGCGATCCAGTTGGTGTCGCGGGCCCGTCAGGCCGGATTGGTGATCTCGCCTCGGGAGGTGTTCCAGCACCAGACCGTCGAGGAACTCGCCGCCATCGCCAAACCCCTCGCCGACGCCGACGCCGTCGAAGCGGAACCGCCCGGGACGGGCATCGGGCCGGTGCCCGTCACGCCGATCATGGCGTGGCTGCGTGACCGGGTGGGCGGCGACGCCTCCCTGATCGGCGGGTTCCATCAGTCCATGCTGCTGCGCACCCCCGCCGACCTGGGGCTCGACAGGCTGACGGCCGCGTGGCAGGCGGTCCTCGACCACCACGACATGCTCCGGCTCCGCCTGGACGTGGACGACAACGGGGCCGGTGCCGGGGAATGGCGGCCCGTCGTCCGGCCGGTCGGGGACGTGCGCGCCGACGACCACGTGACCCGGGTGGACGTGGCCGGGCTGGACGCCGACAAGCTCGCCGCCGTCATCACCGAGCAGGCCCTCGCGGCCCGCGACCGGCTCGACCCGCGAGCCGGGGCGGTCGCGCGGCTGGTGTGGTTCGACGCGGGCACGGCGCAGGGGAGGCTCCTGGTCATGCTGCACCACCTCGTCGTCGACGGGGTGTCGTGGCGCGTCCTGCTGCCGGACCTGGTCACCGCGTGGGCCGGCGGCGCGCTGGAGCCCGTCGGGACGTCGTTCCGGCGCTGGGCGCAGCGGCTCACCGCCGCCGCGTCCGACCCGGCCCGCGCCGGCGAGCTGGACACCTGGCTCGACATCGTGGACGGCCCCGACCAGCGCATCGCCGACCGTGCTCTCGACCCGCGCGTGGACATCGCGGCACGGGCCCGGTCGCTGACGCTCGGCCTGCCCGCCGACGTCACGGCGCCGCTGCTGACCGACGTGCCCGCCGCGTTCCACGGCCGCGTCAACGACGTGCTGCTCACCGGGCTGGCCCTGGCCGCCGTCCAGCACCGGCGGCGGCGCGGCGGACGCGGCACGAGCGTCCTGGTCGACCTCGAAGGGCACGGCCGCGAGGACGTCATCCCCGGGGTGGACGTCACCCGGACGGTCGGCTGGTTCACCTCGATCCACCCGGTCCGCCTGGACCCGGGGACGGTCGAGCCGGGCGAGATCCGCGCGGGCGGCCCGGCCCTCGGCACCGCGTTGAAGAAGGTGAAGGAGCAGCTCCGCGAGATCCCCGACAACGGCATCGGCTACGGCCTGCTGCGCCACCTCGACCCGGCGGCCGCCGAGGAGCTGGCCGCCCTGCCGCCCGCGCAGCTCGCGTTCAACTACCTGGGCCGCGTCGCCCCGGGCGACGGCGGCGCCGACTGGAGCCTGGCACCGGAGGAGACGCCCCCGGGCGAGGACCCGCGCATGCCGATGGCGCACGTCCTGGAGATCAACGCGATCACCCGTGACCTGCCCGGAGGGCCCGAGCTGAGCGCCACCTGGACCTGGCCGGACGGCCTGCTCGGCGAGGACGACGTGCGCGAGCTGGCCGAGGCGTGGTTCGCCGCGCTGCGCGGCCTGGCCGCCCACGTCACCGCCGGGCCGGCCGGCGGGTTCACCCCGTCCGACCTGCTGGTGGACCTCGACCAGGGGGAGATCGACAAGCTCCAGGACGCGTGGAGGAAGCAGCAGTGACCCGGTCCGATCTCGAGGACATCCTGCCTCTGGCGCCGCTGCAGCAGGGGTTCTTCTTCCACGCGCTCCACGACGCCGAGGCCGCAGCGGGCACCGGCGGCGTGGACGTCTACACCGCCCAGCTCGTCCTGGACCTGGAGGGCCCACTGGACGCGGCCGTGTTGCGCGCGGCCGCGGGGACGCTCCTGCGCCGCCACCCCAACCTGCGCGCCGCGTTCTGGCACGAGGACCTGAGCCGCCCGGTCCAGGTGATCCCGCGCCACGTCGAGACGCCCTGGGAGGAACTCGACCTCGGCGGCGCCGCCGACCCCGACGCCGAGGCCGCCGCGGTCGCCGAACGCGAACGGGCCCGCCCGTTCGACCTGGCCGACCCGCCGCTGCTCCGGTTCGTCCTGCTCAGGCTCGGGCCGCTGCGGCACCGGCTGGTCCTCACCAACCACCACATCCTGCTGGACGGCTGGTCGATGCCGCTGCTGGCCACCGAGCTGTTCGCGTTGTACGCGGCGGGCGGGCGGGACACCGGCCTGCCGCGCCCCGCCCCCTACAAGAGCTATCTGGCCTGGCTCGCCGGGCGGGACCGGGCCGCCGCCGCGGACGCCTGGCGGGCCGCCCTGACCGGCGTCGACGGGCCGACCCTGGTGGCGCCCGAGGCGGCCGGACGTCCCGCGACGATGCCGCGGCGCGCCGAGATCGAACTGGACGAGGCGCTGACCAGGAAGCTCACCCGGCTGTCGCGCAGGCACGGCGTCACGCTCGGCACGGCGCTGCAGGGCGCCTGGGGCCTGCTCGTCGCCCACCTCACCGGCCGCGACGACGTGGTGTTCGGCGCGGCCGTCTCGGGGCGTCCCGCCGAGCTGCCGGACGTCGAGTCCATGATCGGGCTGTTCGTCAACACCGTGCCGGTGCGGGTGCGGGCCCGGCCGGGGGACTCGTTCGCGGCGGTCCTCGAACGGATCCAGGATGAGCAGGTCGAACTGCTGGCCCACCATCACCTCGGCCTCACCGACATCCAGCGCGCGGCCGGGCAGGCGGCGGTCTTCGACACCGTCACGGTGCTGGAGAACTTCCCGTTCGACCCGTCCGCCACCGGCGCGGCGATCAACGGCGTGCGGGTGACCGGTGTCGACTCCCACGACGCCACGCACTACCCGCTCTCCCTCGCCGCCGTCCCCGGCCCCCGGCTCACCCTGCGCCTGTACTACCGTCCCGACCTGTACGAACGCCAGGACGCCGACCGGCTGCTCGGCCGGCTGCGGCGGCTCATCGAGACGTTCGCCGCCGACCCCGGCGGGCCCGTCGGGCGGGCCGACCTGCTCACCGGGGACGAGCGCCACCGGATCCTCACCGCGTGGAACGACACCGCGGACACCGTCCCGGACGCCACGATCACCGACCTGTTCGAGGCGCAGGCGGCCCGGCGGCCCGACGCCCCCGCCGTCCTCGACGGGGACACCGTCCTCACCTACGGCGAGCTCGACGCGGCGGCGAACCGGCTCGCCCGCGTGCTGACCGCCCGTGGCGCCGGTCCCGAAGAGATCGTGGCGGTGGCGCTGCCCCGCTCGGCCGACCTGATCACGGCGACCCTCGCCGCGGGCAAGGCCGGGGCCGCCTTCCTGCCCGTGGACCCCGAGTACCCGCCGGAACGCATCGCCCACATGCTCGGTGACGCGCGCCCGATCCTGACGATCAGCACGTCGCGGTACGCGGACCGGCTGCCCGAGGCCGACCGGCTGCTGCTGGACGAGCCCGCCACCGCCGCGCTGATCGACGCCCAGGACCCGGGCGGACCACGCGGGCGCACGGCGCCGCCGCGGCCCGACCACCCGGCCTACGTGATCTACACCTCCGGGTCGACCGGCCGCCCCAAGGGCGTGGTCGTCACCCACGCGGGCATCGCGAGCCTGGCCCGCGCGCAGATCGACGGAATGGCGGTCGGGCCCGACGCCCGCGTCCTGCAACTCGCGTCGCCCGGCTTCGACGCCTCGGTGTTCGAACGGCTGGCCGCGATCGGCTCCGGCGCCGCCATGGTGGTCGCCCCGGCGGACGTGTACGGCGGTGAACGCCTGCGCGACCTGATCCGCGAGCGGGCGGTCACCCACGCGGTCATCACGCCCTCGGCCCTGGCCACCGTGCCGTCCGAGGACCTCGGCGGGCTGCGGACCGTGCTGGTCGCCGGTGAGGCGTGCCCGCCCGACCTGGTCGGCCGCTGGGCGCCGGACCGCCGGATGGTCAACGGCTACGGCCCCACCGAGACGACCGTGTGCGCCACGATGAGCGGGCCGCTGCCGGACGGGGCGGTCCCGTCGATCGGCGCGCCGATCCGCAACACCCGCGCCTACGTCCTGGACGGCGCGCTCCGGCCGGTGCCGCCCGGAATCCCCGGAGAACTCTATGTCGCGGGCCCGATCCTGGCCCGGGGGTACCTGGGGCGGCCCGCGCTGACCGCCGAACGCTTCGTCGCCTGCCCCTACGGCCCGCCGGGGGAGCGGATGTACCGCACGGGCGACCTCGTGCGGTGGCGTGACGACGGCACGCTGGACTACCTGGGCCGGGTCGACCACCAGGTGAAGATCCGGGGGATCCGGATCGAACTCGGCGAGATCGAGGCCGTGCTGTCGGCGCACGAGACGGTGGCGCGGGCCGTGGCGGCGGTCCGCGACGGGCGCCTCGTCGGCTACGTCGTCCCCGCCCCCGGCACGGCCATCGACGAGGCGGAACTGCGCCGTTTCGCGGGCCGCTCGCTGCCGGACCACGCCGTTCCCGCCGTGGTGGTGGCGCTGGACGAACTGCCGCAGACCCCGAACGGCAAGCTGGACCGTGCCGCCCTGCCCGCGCCCGAAGCGCGGGCCGAGGCCGGCCGCGCCCCCCGCACCCCGCGCGAGGAGATCCTCTGCGGCCTGTACGCGGAGGTTCTCGGGCTGGAACGGGTCGGGGCGGACGACGACTTCTTCCTGCTGGGCGGTGACTCGCTGACCGCCGTCCGCCTGGCCGGCCGGGTCCGGTCCGCGCTCGGCGTCGAGCTGCCGCTGCGCGCGCTGTTCGAGGCGCCGACGGCGGCCGCGCTGGCCGGGCGCCTGGACGAGGCGCAGGGACGGGTCCGGCCCCCGCTCGTCCGGCGGGACCGCCCGGACGTGATCCCGCTGTCGTACGCGCAGCGGCGCCTGTGGTTCCTCAACCGCTTCGAAGGCGCCCGCTCGGCGACGTTCAACATCCCGGTCGCGCTGCGGCTCACCGGCCGCGTCGACCACGACGCGCTGCGCGCCGCCCTCGGCGACGTGGTGGCCCGGCACGAGCCGCTGCGCACGATCTTCCCGGACGCCTCGGGCACACCGCGCCAGCACATCCTCGACCCGGCGACCGCGCGGCCCCGCCTCCCCGTCGTCGAGACCGACGAGGCGCACCTGCCGGCCGCCCTCGCCGACGCCGCCGGACAGGGCTTCGACCTGTCGGTCGAGCCGCCGCTGCGCGTCCGGTTGTTCGCCCTGGACGACGACACGCACGTCCTGCTGCTGGTGCTGCACCACATCGCCGGTGACGGCTGGTCGATGGCTCCGCTGGCGCGTGATGTGATCACGGCGTATGCGGCGCGGGTGGAGGGGTGTGCGCCGGGGTGGTCGGGGTTGCCGGTGCAGTATGCGGATTATGCGTTGTGGCAGCGGGAGTTGTTCGGTTCGGAGGATGATCCGGGGAGTTTGATCTCGCGGCAGATCGCGTTCTGGCGTGAGGCGTTGGCGGGGGCGCCGGAGGAGTTGGCGTTGCCGGGTGATCGGCCGCGTCCGGCCGAGGCGTCCTACCGGGGCGGGACGATCCCCTTCCGGCTCGACGCCGACCTGCACGCCGGGCTGGTGGCCCTGGCCCGTCAGAGCGGCGCCAGCCTCTTCATGGTGATGCAGGCCGCGTACGCCGCGTTGCTGACGCGTCTGGGCGCCGGGACCGACATCCCGATCGGGTCGCCCATCGCCGGTCGGACCGACGACGCCCTGGACGATCTGGTCGGCATGTTCGTCAACATGCTCGTCCTGCGGACCGACACTTCGGGTGACCCGTCGTTCCGTGACCTGGTGGCGCGGGTGCGGGAGACGGATCTGGCCGCCTACGCCCACCAGGACGTGCCGTTCGAACGCCTGGTGGAGGTGCTCAACCCGTCCCGGTCGATGGCACGGCACCCCCTGTTCCAGGTCGTCCTGTCGTTCCAGAACAACCCGGAGGCCCGTCTCGACCTGGACGGTCTCACCGCCGCCGCCGAACCGCTCCCGTCCGGCGTGGCCAAATACGATCTGTCTCTCTACCTGGAAGAACGCGACGGCCATCTCGAAGGCGGCCTGGAGTACGCCGTCGACCTGTTCGACCGGTCCACCGCCGAACTGCTCGTCGCCCGCTTCGAACGCCTGCTCCGCCAGGTCGTCGCCACGCCGGACGCCCCCATCAGCGCCGCCGACATCCTCGCCCCCGGCGAACGCGACGCACTGCTGGGCGAATGGGCCGGCGGCACCACCACCGGACGGACGGAATGCTCGACGATCGTCGAATTGTTCGAGGCGCAGGTCGCCGCTCGTCCGGATGCGGTGGCGGTGACGTGTGAGGGCGCGTCTCTGACGTACGCGGATTTGAATGCTCGTGCCAACCGTCTGGCGCGTCGTCTGGTGGAGCAGGGGGTTGGGCCGGAGCAGTTCGTGGCGTTGCGGTTGCCGCGTTCCGTGGACCTGGTCGTCGCGATCCTGGGGGTGCTCAAGGCGGGGGCGGCGTATGTGCCGATCGACCCGGACTACCCGGCCGACCGCATCGCCTACATGCTCGCGGACGCCGATCCGGTCGTGACCCTGCGCCCCGAGGACGTGGACGCCCCTGGCTACGACGAGTCCAACCTGGCGAGGGACATCTCCCCAGATCACCCGGCGTATGTCATCTATACGTCCGGTTCGACGGGCCGTCCTAAGGGCGTGGTCGTCCCACACCAGAACGTGGTGCGTCTGCTGCGGTCGACGGAGTGTTGGTTCGACTTCGGTCCGGATGATGTGTGGACGTTGTTCCACTCCTATGCCTTCGACTTCACGGTGTGGGAGTTGTGGGGTGCGTTGGCGTATGGCGGTCGTCTGGTTGTCGTGCCGTACCTGACGTCGCGCTCGCCGGATGACTTTTTGAGGCTGCTGGCGGCGGAGAAGGTCACGGTGTTGAGCCAGACTCCGTCGGCGTTCTACCAGCTGATGGCCGCCGATCGGGAGAACCCGGGCGTCGACCTGGCGCTGCGGTATGTGGTGTTCGGCGGTGAGGCGCTGGAGCCGGGGCGGCTGGAGGACTGGTACTCGCGGCACGCGGACGATGCTCCGGTGCTGGTGAACATGTACGGGATCACCGAGACGACCGTGCACGTCACCCACCAGCCGCTGGATCGCGTCCAAGCGGCGACCGCTCCGGGGAGCCTGATCGGTACCGGGATCCCTGACCTGCGGATATATGTCCTGGACGAGAAGTTGCGGCCCGTGCCCCCGGGGGTGGTGGGGGAGTTGTACGTCGCCGGGGCCGGGTTGGCGCGCGGCTATCTGCACCGATCGGCGCTGACCGCCGAACGGTTCGTCGCCGACCCCTACGGCCCGTCCGGCACGCGCATGTACCGCACCGGAGACTTGGCGCGGTGGCTGAGCGATGGGCGGCTGGAGTACCTGGGGCGTTCCGATCAGCAGGTGCAGTTGCGCGGGTTCCGTATCGAGTTGGGCGAGGTCGAGGCGGTGCTGGCGCGGCATGAGGGGGTCGCGGATGTCGCGGTGGTCGTTCGTGACGATCGTCTGATCGCCTACGTCGTCGCGTCCGGCGACATCGACCCCTCGGAACTGAGGCGCTTCACCGGGTCCCAGGTGCCGGAGTACATGGTCCCGGCGGCCGTGGTGAAGCTCGACGCGCTGCCGCTGACCGTCAACGGCAAGCTCGACCGCACCGCCCTCCCTGACCCCGAGTTCTCCGTGCGTGTGTCGTCGCGGACGCCTCGTACGGCCGAGGAGGAAGTGCTCGCCGGGTTGTTCGCCGAGGTCCTCGGCCTGGAACGGGTCGGCGTCGATGACGGGTTCTTCGACCTGGGCGGCGATTCGATCATCGCGATCCAGTTGGTGTCGCGGGCCCGCCAGGCCGGGTTGGTGATCTCGCCTCGGGAGGTGTTCCAGCACCAGACCGTTGAGGAACTCGCCGCCATCGCCAAACCCCTCGCCGACGGAGGGGCGACCGAGACCGAGCCCCCGGGCACCGGACTGGGGGTCGTGCCCGCGACCCCCATCATGCGCTGGTTCCAGGAACTGACCGGCCCCACCGACGACTACAGCCAGCGGACGCTGCTCCAAGTGCCTCCGGGCCTCGCCGTGGACGCCCTGGTCGGCGCCCTCCAAAAGGTCCTGGACCACCACGACATGCTGCGGCTGCGCGTCGACCGCGCCGAACCGCACTGGGAGTTCGAGGTCGCGGAGCCCGGCACGGTGGACGCCGCCGCACTCGTCCGCCGCGTGGACGTGTCCGACGTCCGCGACCTGCATGCCGTCCTCGCCGAGGAGGCCGCCACGGCCCGCGCCGGTCTCGACCCCGAAGCCGGGATCATGACCCGGCTGGTGTGGTTCGACGCCGGGCCCGCACGGTCCGGACGGCTGCTGGTGACCGTCCACCACCTGGCCGTGGACGCGGTGTCCTGGCCGATCCTGCTGCTCGACCTGGTGACCGCCCTGACCGGCGGCGGTGACTTCGACCCCGTCGGCACGTCCTACCGCCGCTGGGCGCAACGCCTGGTCGCCGAGGCGGCCGAACCCGCCCGCACCGCCGAACTGCCGCTGTGGACCGACATCCTCGCCACACCCGACCCGGCGCTCGGGGACCGCCCCCTCGACCCGGCCGCCGACACGTTCGGCACGGCCCGGCACCTCACCGTGGACCTGCCCGCCGACGTCACCGCGCCGCTGCTGACCGACGTGCCCGCCGCGTTCCACGGCCGCGTCAACGACGTGCTGCTCACCGCGCTCGCCCTCGCCGTCGCCGGATGGCGGCGCGACCGCGGCCGCGCCGACGACACCGCCGTCCTGGTCGACCTGGAGGGACACGGCCGCGAGGAGATCATTCCCGGGGCGGACCTCACCCGGACGGTCGGATGGTTCACCTCGATCCATCCGGTGCGCCTGGACCCGGGGACGGTCGAGCCGGGCGAGATCCGCGCGGGCGGCCCGGCCCTCGGCACCGCGTTGAAGAAGGTCAAGGAGCAGCTCCGCGAGATCCCCGACAACGGCATCGGCTACGGCCTGCTGCGCCACCTCAACCCGTTCACCGCCGGACGGCTCGCCGCGCACCCCGCCCCGCAGATCGCGTTCAACTACTTCGGCCGCTCGCCCCTGCCGGAGGCGACCGACTGGGCGCCCGCCGCCCGCGAGGAGACCGACGCGCTCGGCGCCGGCCAGCATCCGCGCCTCGGCCTGGTCCACGCGATCGAGGTGAACGCGCAGACCCGTGACCTGCCCGAAGGTCCCGAGCTGAGCGCCACCTGGACGTGGGCGGGCGGCCTGTTCGGCGAGGACGAGATCGCCGACCTCGCCGGCCGCTGGCACGCGGCCCTGCGCGGGCTGGTCGCGCACGTGGTCAACGGCGCGGCGCACGGCCCGGTCGGCGGGTTCACCCCGTCCGACCTGCCGCTGGTGTCGGTGAGCCAGGAGGAGATCGACGAGCTGGCCGCCGAGCTGGACGCGGAGGACGAGGCATGGGATCCGGAGTGAAGTCGCAGCTCGAAGACATCTGGCCGCTGTCGCCGTTGCAGCAGGGGCTGTTCTTCCACGCGCGGTACGACTCCGGCCGGGGCGACGTCTACACGGCGCAGATCGTGTTCGACATGGTCGGGCCGCTGGACACCGGCGCGTTGCGGGCGGCCGCCGAGGCGTTGCTGCGGCGGCACGCCAACCTGCGGGCCGGGTTCCGGCAGCGCAAGGACGGCAGCGCCGTGCAGATCGTGCACCGGCGGGTGCGGCTGCCCTGGGCGGAGGCCGACGTGTCCGACCTGCCGCGGGAGCGGCGCGAGGACGAGGCCCGGGTGCTCGCCGAGGCCGAACGCGCCCGACCGTTCGACCTGGCCAGGCCGCCACTCCTGCGGTTCCTGCTGATCAAGCTCGCCGCCGACCGCCACAGGATGGTGTTCACCAACCACCACATCCTGCTGGACGGCTGGTCCACCCCGGTGCTGCAGACCGAGTTGTTCGCGCTGTACCTGGCCAAGGGCGACGACACGGGCATGCCCCGCGTCGCCCCGTACAAGAACTACCTGGCCTGGCTCGCCCAGCAGGACCGTGGCGCGGCCGAGGACGCGTGGCGGCGTTCGCTCGACGGACTGGACGAACCCACGCTCGTCGCCCCGCACGCGGGCGACGCCCCCGAGGCCGCGCCCCCCGACAGGGTGCGGCGCCTGTTGTCCGAAGACCTCACCGCCGCGTTGTCCGCGCGCGCCCGCGCGCACGGCGTCACCCTCAGCACCGTGCTGCACCTCGCGTGGGGCGTGCTGCTGGCGCGTCTGACGGGCCGTACGGATGTGGTGTTCGGCGCGGCGGTGTCCGGTCGTCCCCCCGAACTACCGGGGGTGGAGCAGATGATCGGGCTGTTCATCAACACGCTGCCCATCCGCGTGCGGGTCCGCCCGGGCGACACCGTGGCCGAGGCCCTCACCCGCCTGCAGCGCGAGCAGGCCGACCTGATGGCCCACCATCACCTGGGGCTGACCGACATCCAGCGCCTCACCGGCATCGGGTCCCTGTTCGACACCATGACGGTGCTGGAGAACTACCCGTTCGACCCGGACACGGCGGGCACCGACCTGAGCGGGCTCTCCCTGCGGGGCGTGGACGGCTACGACGCCAGCCACTACCCGCTCACCCTCGCCGCCGTGCCGGGACGGCGCCTGTCCCTGAGGCTCGACTACCGCACCGACCTCTACACCGCCCACGACGCCACCCGCGTCATGGAGCGGCTCCTGCGCGTCCTGGAGGCGATCGCCCACCGGCCCGGCACGCCCCTGGCGCGCATCGACGTTCTCGACGACGCCGAACGCGCCCTCGTCCTGCGCGACTGGCAGGGCACGGCAACCGGACGCACCCGGCAGACCGTCACCGGGCGGTTCGCGCGTCGTACGGCCGAACACCCGGACGCCGTCGCCGTGCGTTCGGCGGCGGGGGAGTCGCTCACCTACGCCGAGCTGGACGCCCGCGCCAACCGGCTCGCCCACCGCCTGGCGGGGCTGGGCGTGCGCCGGGAGACGCGGGTGGCGGTGCTGCTCGAACGGTCCGCCGATGTGATCGTGGCGAGCCTGGCGGTGCTGAAGGCGGGCGGCGTGTACGCGCCGATCCATCACGGGTATCCGCGTGACCGCATGGCCTGGGCGGTCGAGGAGGTCGACGCGCCCGTCCTGCTCGTCAACACGCCCATGAAGGACCGCGTGGCCGGACTGGACGTCCGCGCCCGCGTCCTCGTCGTCGACGACGATCCGGAGCTGGCCGCGCAACCCGGCACCGACCCCGGTGTGCCCGCCCACCCCGAACAGCTGGCGTGCGTGCTGTTCACCTCCGGCTCCACAGGCGTCCCCAAGGGCGTCATGCTGCGGCACCGCGACGTCGTGGACCTGGCCGCCGACGCCTGGCTGCGCGGCCCCGCGCACGAACGCGTGCTCGTGCATTCCCCGCACGCCTTCGACGCGTCCATCTACGAGATGTTCACGCCGCTGCTGAACGGCGGCACCAGCGTCGTCGCCCCGCCCGGACGCCTCGACAGCGACACGCTGGAACGGCTCGTCGCCGCCGAGGACGTCACCGCGCTGTTCCTCACCACCACCCTGTTCAACCTGGTCGCCGAGGAACGGCCGCACGCCTTCGCGCGCCTGCGCCAGGTGCTGACGGGAGGCGAGGCGGGGTCGCCGGCGGCGATGCGCAAGGTCCTCGCGGCGTGCCCGGACACCGAGGTCGGCCACGTGTACGGGCCCACCGAGGCCACCACCTACACCACGGTCGCCGGCATGCGCGACGCCCTCGCCGACCCGGACGAGACCGCAGCGGTGCTGGGGCGGCCCATGGACGACACGCGCGTGTACGTGCTGGACGCCGGCCTCCGCCCGGTGCCGCCCGGCGTCCCGGGCGAGGCGTACATCGCCGGCGCCGGGGTCGGCCGCGGCTACCTCCACCGGCCCGCCCTCACCGCCGAACGCTTCGTCGCCGACCCGTTCGGCGCCCCCGGCGACCGCATGTACCGCACCGGCGACCTGGTGCGGTGGCGCGAGGACGGCACCCTCGAATACCTCGACCGGGTCGACTTCCAGGTCAAGGTGCGCGGGTTCCGCATCGAACCCGGCGAGATCGAAACGGCCCTCGCCGCCCACCCCGCCGTCGCCAACGTCGCCGTCGTCGCCCGGCAGGACGCCCACGGCGTGAAACGCCTCGTCGCCTACGTCGTGCCCAAGGGCGGCGACGCCGACGCGGCCGAGCTGCGGCGGCACACGGCCGCGCGGGTGCCCGAGTACATGGTCCCGTCGGCGTTCGTCCTGCTGGACACCCTGCCCACCAACCCCAACGGCAAGCTGGACCGCGACGCGCTGCCCGCACCCGGCTACGACGTCGCCGCCGGGGGACGCGCCCCCGCCACCCCCGACGAGGAACGGCTGTGCGAGGTGTTCGCCCAGGTGCTCGGCCTGGAGCGGGTCGGCGCCGACGTCAGCTTCTTCGACCTCGGCGGCGACAGCATCACCGCGCTCAAGCTCGTCACCCGCGCCCGGGAGGCCGGGGTCGAGCTGACGCCCCGGGACGTGTTCACCCACCAGACCGTCGAGGCGCTCACCCGCCACCTCGCCGACGACACCGGACGGCTCGGGTTCGAGGTGCTGCTGCCGATCCGCACCACCGGGACGCGGCCGCCGGTGTTCTTCGTCCACCCTGCCGGCGGCCTGGCCTGGGGCTACCTGCAGTTCTCCCGCCACCTTGGCCCCGACCAGCCCGTCTACGGCCTGCAGGCGCGCGCGTTCACCCAGGCGGAACTGCCCGGGTCGGTGGAGGAGATGGCCGCGGACTACCTCGAACAGATCCGCGCCGTGCAGCCGTCCGGGCCGTACCACCTGTGCGGCTGGTCGCTGGGCGGGCTGGTCGCCTACGAGATGGCCTGCCGTCTGCAGGCGGTGGGGGAGCGGGTCGCCCTGCTCGCCCTGATGGACGCCTACCACGGCCAGGACCTGGACTCCGAACGTCGCGAGGTCCTCCCGGAACTGCTGGAGGCCATCGGCGTGGACGCGCGCATGGTCGCCCCCGACGGCCACCCCGACATCGAGCAGATCATGGCGCTGCTGGCCGAACGCGGCGACGCGCTCGCCACGCTCGGCGAGGACGACCTGGTCAACGTCTACCGCAACTACGAGAACGGGGTGCGGCAGGCCGAGGCGTACCGGCCGGGACACTTCCGCGGCGACCTGGTGTTCTTCACCGCCCGCAGGGGACGCGCCGCCGGGGCGCCGACCGCCGCCGCCACCTGGGGGCCGCTGGTCGACGGCCGCGTCCACGACCATCCCGTCGACGCCGAGCACCACGAACTGCTGGGACCCGGTCCGGTCGCCGAGATGGGCGCCGTGCTGGCCGCCCGCCTCGCCGCCACCTCACAACGCTAAGGAGAACCGATGACCAACCCCTTCGAGGACCCCGACGGCACCTACCTCGTCCTGGTCAACCACGAGGGCCAGTACTCGCTGTGGCCGTCGTTCGCCGAGGTCCCCGCCGGATGGACGGTCGCCAAGACCGAGGACACCCGGCAGGCGTGCCTGGACCACATCGCCGAGCACTGGACAGACATGCGGCCGAGGAGCCTGGCCGAGGCGATGGGCGACTAGCCGTGCCCGCGCGGCGTCCGGCCGGGCGCCGGAGGCCGCCGCGGCCGCTGCCGTACGATCCTCGCGTGAGCCCGCCTCCGGCCGAGGACGAGGAGTTGATCACGTGACGTGGTTCCGCTGCGCCGAGACCCGCCCCTGGGCGTCGCTGCGGCTGTTCTGCTTCCCCCACGCGGGCGGATCGGCGGTGTTCTACCGCCCGTGGGCCGCGCGGATCGGCCGCGCCGTCGAGGTGCAGGCGGTGCAGTACCCGGGCCGCGCCGACCGCCTCGCCGACCCGTTCGTCGACGACGCGCACCAGCTCGCCCGCCTGATCGCCGGGGCGATGGCGCCGCTGCTGGACCGTCCCGCCGCGCTGTTCGGGCACAGCATGGGCGCCGTCGTGGCCTACGAGACGGCCCGGCTGCTGCAGGAACGCGGCACCGCCCCCGTGCACCTGTTCGTGTCCGGCGCGCGCGCCCCGCACGATCGCGACGACGAACGCTTCTCCCACCTCGACGACGACGGCCTGGTCGCCGAGATGGTCACCCTGGGCGGCTCGGACGCCGAAGCCCTGCGCGACCCCGAGCTGCGCCAGCTCGTACTGCCGTACGTGCGCAACGACTTCCGGCTGGTCGAGGAGTACGAGCACCGTCCCGGAACGCGGCTCACCATCCCCGTGACGGCGCTGATCGGGGACGCCGACTCCCGCGTCACCGCCGACCAGGTGCCCCGCTGGGGCGAGCTGACCGACGGCGCGTTCCGGGTCGAGGTGCTGCCCGGCGACCACTTCTACCTCGTCCCGCAGCGGGACAAGGTGATCGCGGAGGTGCAGCGCGCCCTCGCGGTGCCCGCGGGCCCCTGACCCCGCGCCCGCACCGGGCACGGGATCAGAGGCGCCGCGCCGCCGGTCAGTACACCTCGACGCCGTAGGCGCTGAGCGCCTCGCCCACCGGCTGGAAGAACGTCGTGCCGCCCGACGAGCAGTTGCCGCTGCCGCCCGACGTCAGGCCCAGCGCCGTCGACCCGGCGAACAGCGAACCGCCGCTGTCGCCCGGCTCCGCGCACACCGTCGTGCGGATCAGCCCCGTGACGGTGCCCTCGGCGTAGTTGACGGTCTGGTCCAGCGCCGTCACCTCGCCCTCGTGCACCTGCGTCGTGCTGCCGCTGCGGGTGACGCGCTGGCCCACGGTGGCCGCACCGGCCTGCGTGATGTCCTGCGTGCCGCCGTAGAGGCTGACGGTGCCCCGCGTGTCGGCGGGCGTGCCCGCGTACCGGACGATCCCGTAGTCGTCGCCCGGGAAGCTGCTGCCCGCGTTGTCGCCGAGCTTGGCGGTGAGCCCGGAGTTGGAGAACCACGACGTGCCGGCCTCGGTGCAGTGCCCGGCCGTCAGGAAGAAGTACTCCGAGCCCCGGCGGACGTTGAAGCCGAGCGAGCAGCGCCCGCCGTTGGTGTAGACGGCCTCGCCGCCCGCCGTGAACAGGCGGAACTCGCCGTCCACGCGTTCGGTGCGCACCGCGGCGCCCTGCGCGGCGGCGGCCGCCCGCACCTTGGCGAGCCGCTCGCCGGTGACGGTGCGGTCCATGGACAGCACCACCTGGTTCGCGGCCGGGTCCACGGCCCACGCGGTGCCCGGGACGGCGGCGTCGTGCTTGAGCGCCGACATGACCTTCCTCAGGTCGTCGCCGCCGCGCGGCACCGTCCTGGGCCGGGCGCCCGCCGCGCGCACCGCCTCGGCCGCGCCCGCGTCGGTCACGGTCACCGTCAGCTCGCCGGTGGCCCTGTCGATGTACGCGCCCGCCGTTCGCGCGCCGAGCGTCCTGGTCAGCGTGCTCGCGGTCGCGGCCTGCCGGGTCTGGGCCGCGGTGGCGGACGGCGCNNGTCGCGGCCGTCGCCGTCGCGGCGCCGCCCGCCGAGGCGTGCGCGGCCGGGACGGCGGCGTGGGCGGTCGCGCCCAGCGCGACGGCCGTCCCGGCGACGGCGGTTCCCCTGATACGGGGGTGACGGATCTTCACTGAGCCTCCAGTGGGGATTGGGCGCACCCGTGTGGCGCGCCGGAGGTCACCGGCCATGGTGAAAGACCCGTAAAGAGCGGGGAAAGACGAGAAAGTGCCCAATATCGGAAGATTCGTTGGCAGATTGGGTGCGGGATGGTCTTCCGGCCGCCGGGCAGGATGAGGAGTTCAGCGGACCACGACGCCCGCCGGGACCGCGCCCGCCGGCGTCCGCCCCGGCCCCAGTAGCGTTCGGTGCGTGACCGGCGCCAGTGAACCCGGCCGCGGCCCCGCCCCGCCGCCGCAGGTGGGCCTGCTCACGATCGCCCGCGAATGGGGACGCATCGGCTGCGTCGGCTTCGGCGGGCCGCCCGCGCACATCGCCCTGCTGCGCCGGTTGTGCGTGCGCGACCGGCGCTGGCTGAGCCCCGCCGAGTTCGAGGACGGCATCGCCGCCTGCAACCTGCTGCCCGGCCCCGCGTCCACCCAGCTGGCGATCTTCTGCGCGTGGCGGCTGCGCGGCGCGCCCGGGGCGCTCGTCGGCGGGCTGTGCTTCATCGTCCCGGGCCTGCTGCTGATCCTGGCGCTGGCGGCGCTGTTCCTGTCGGGGCGGACGCCGGCATGGGTGCACGGCGCGGCGGCGGGCGCCGGGGCGGCGGTGGCGGCCGTCGCCGTGCACGCGGCGCTGGACCTGCTGCCCGCCAGCCGCGACCGCGCCCGCAGCCGGACGCGCTGGACGCTCTACCTGCTCCTCGGCGCGGTCGCCGCCGTCACCGTCGGGCCGTACCTGGTGCTGCTCCTGCTGGCGTGCGGGCTGGCCGAGGCCGCCGTACGCGCACGGCCGCGCCCAGACACGCGGACGCTGCCGCTGCTGCTGGCCGTCCCGGGCGTCGGCGGGCCGGCCGGGCTCGGCACGCTCGGCGGGCTGGCGTGGGTGGCGTTCAAGGTGGGCGCGCTGTCGTACGGCGGCGGCTTCGTGATCATCCCGCTGATGCAGTCGGAGGCCGTCGGCGACCACGGGTGGATGAGCGCGGGCCAGTTCACCACCGCCGTGGCGCTCGGCCAGATCACGCCCGGCCCGGTGGTGCAGACCGTGGCGGTCGTCGGCTACGCCGCCGCCGGGCTCGCGGGCGGGCTGCTGGCGTCGGTCATGGCGTTCGCGCCGTCGTTCGCGCTGGTCCTGGCGGGCGCGCCGCGATTCGACCGGCTGCGCTCCAGCGACGCCGTCCAGGCGTTCCTGGACGGCGCGGGCCCCGCCGTGATCGGCGCCATCGGCGGATCGGCGATCACACTCGGCCTGGCCCTGGAGCACCTGTGGCAGGTCGCCGTTCTGGCCGCCGCACTCCTGTGGCTGCCGGTGCTGCGCCGCGGCGTCGTCGGCACCCTCCTCGCCGCCGGAGGCGTCGGCGTCCTGGCCGCCCTCGCCGGCCTGCCCACCGGCTGACGGCACAATGAGCCGGGTGACGCTCTTGCTGACCCGCTCCGACCTGGAACGACTGCTCGACCCCGCGGACTGCCTGGCCGTCCTGCGGCACGGATTCACCGCGCCGCCGGCGGAGACGGCGCCCCGCAGGGTGGTGACGGGCCTGCCGGAGGGCAGCGCGACGGTGCTCATCCCCGGGCTGGTCGAGGGCATCCCCGCCTACACGGTGAAGGTGAACGCCAAGTTCCCCGGCTCCCGGCCCGCGCTGCGCGGCGTGGTGTGCCTGCACGACCTGCGCACCGGCGAGCTGCTCGCCCTGCTCGACTCGGCGACCGTGACGGCCTGGCGCACCGGCCTCGCCGCCGCCCTCGGCACCGACGCGCTGGCCCGCCGCGACGCCCGCACGGTGGCCGTCGTCGGCGCCGGCGCCCAGGCCGAGCTGGTGATGCGCGGACTGGCGTCGCTGCGGACGATCGAGGAGCTCACCGTCTGCGACCTGGACCCGGTCCGCGCCACCGGCTTCGCCGAGCGGCACGGGGCGTCGCTGGGCGTCCCCGCGTCGGTCGCCGCCGAGCCGCGCGCCGCCGCCCGCGCCGCCGGCATCGTCGTGCTGGCCACCTGGGCGCGGCGGCCGCTGCTGCACGCCGCCGACGTGCCGCCCGGCACCCACCTGACCTCGCTGGGCGCCGACGAGCCCGGTAAGGCCGAGCTGTCCGCCGACCTGCTGGACGGCGCCCGCGTGGTCGTCGACGACATCGACCTCGCCACGCGGATGGGCGTGCTCGCCGGGGCCGCCCCCGCCGTCCTGCGCGCCGCGACCACCCTGCGCGACCTGCTGTGCGGCCGTGCGGCGGGCCGCGGCGGCGACGACGAGATCACCGTCTACGCGCCCGTCGGCCTGCCCTGGCAGGACCTGGCCCTGTCGTGGGCCGCCTACCGGGCCGCCGCGCACGCCGGAGTCGGAACGACCGTGGACCTGCTCGCCTGAACCACCGTATTGAAACACGTTCTACATCGGGCTTACGCTGGCCGCAGCCGAGCAGCCGGAAGGTGACGCCCGTGATCCTGGATCGCTTCCGAGTCGAGGGAAAGGTCGCCGTGGTCACCGGCGCGGGCCGCGGCATCGGCGCCGCGACCGCCGTGGCGCTGGCCCAGGCCGGTGCCGACGTCCTGGTGTCCGCCCGCACCGAGGACCAGTTGCGCAAGGTCGCCGCCGAGATCGAGGCGGCGGGACGGCGCGCCGTGGTCGTCCCGGCCGACCTGTCGGACCTGTCCGCGGCGGCCGCCCTCGCCGACCGGGCCGCCGCGGAGTTCGGCCGCCTGGACATCGTCGTCAACAACGTCGGCGGGGCGCTGCCGCGCGCCTTCCTGGACACCGGCTACGACCATCTCGAGAACGCGTTCCAGTTCAATGTCGGGATCGCGCACGCGCTCACCCGCGCCGCCGTCCCGCACCTGCTGGCGGCGGACGGCGGCGCGGTCGTCAACATCTCCTCGGTGATGGGCCGCGTCGCGGGCCGCGGCTTCCTCGCCTACGGCACCGCCAAGGCCGCCCTGGCCCACTACACCCGGGTCGCCGCGCTCGACCTGGCTCCGCGCGTGCGCGTCAACGCCATCGCGGTCGGGTCGGTCGCCACGTCCGCCCTGGACATCGTGATGACCAGCGACGAGCTGCGCAGCCAGATGGAGGGCAACACGCCGCTGGGCCGCATCGGCGACCCCGAGGAGATCGCCGCGTCCGTTCTCTACCTCGCCTCGCCCGCCGGCGCGTACGTCACCGGCAAGGTGCTGGAGGTCGACGGCGGCATCGACCGTCCCCAGCTCGACCTCGGCCTGCCCGACCTGCGCCCCCCGGCCCCCCAGGAGTCCCGATGACCTACCGCGTCGTCCAGTGGAGCACCGGCAACGTCGGCCGGCACGCCATCGCCGGGATCGCCGGCCACCCCGACCTCGAGCTTGCCGGGGTCTGGGTGTCCAGCCCCGCCAAGGTCGGCCGGGACGCCGGGGAACTGGCCGGGCTCGGCCGCGCCCTCGGCGTGGCCGCGACCGGCGACGCCGACGAGGCCCTCGCCCTGCGCCCCGACTGCGTCGTCTACACCGCGATGGCCGACGTCCGCCTCACCGAGGCCCTCGACGACCTGTGCCGCATCCTGCGCGCCGGGGTGAACGTGGTGTCGAGCAGCCCGGTGTTCCTGCAGTTCCCCGACGGCGTCGTCCCGCCGGAGATGTCGCGGCCGGTGCGCGAGGCCGCCGCCGCGGGCGGCGCGTCGATCTTCGTCAACGGCATCGACCCCGGCTTCGCCAACGACACGCTGCCGCTGGCGCTGACCGGCATCAGCGAGCGCGTCGACGAGGTCCGCTGCATGGAGATCCTCAACTACGCCACCTACGACCAGCCGACCGTCCTGTTCGACATCATGGGCTTCGGCCGTCCGCTGGACGAGACGCCGATGCTGCTGCACCCGGGCGTGCTCACCATGGCCTGGGGCAGCGTGGTGCGTCAGCTGGCCGCCGGGCTCGGCATCGAGCTGGACGAGGTCACCGAGTGGCACACCCGCGTCCCCGCCCCGGAGACCTTCCAGATCGCCTCCGGCACGATCGAGAAGGGCACGGCGGCCGCGCTGCGCTTCGAGGTGCGCGGGCTGCGCGGGGGCCGTCCGGTGGTCGTGCTCGAACACGTCACCCGTCTGCGCGACGACCTGGCCCCCGACTGGCCCCGGCCCGCCGGGGCGGGCTGCTACCGCGTCGAGGTCCGCGGCGAGCCGAACTACACCCTGGACCTGCGGCTCCTCGGCACCGACGGCGACCACAACACCGCCGGCCTCAAGGCCACCGCCATGCGCCTCGTCAACGCCGTCCCCGCCGTCGTCCAAGCCCCGCCCGGCCTCCTCACCGCCCTAGACCTCCCCCTCATCACCACCCGCAACATCACCCGATGACCTCCCCCAACGCGACCAACAGGCCACCGCCCCGCCTGCCGGTCACGTCGAACACGGATCATCCGTTGTTGCCGCTTGTCCTGCCCACCTCTCAGTGGACCGGGGCAGCATGCCCGTCATGCGGCGGGTCGCGGGTTGCTCACGGAGATCAAGGTCAAGCCCGTCGTCGGGCGAGGGAACCGGAACGCCCCCTGGACGAGAACCGGATCAGCGAGCGGTGGCTGCTCGGCCCGGACGCCGAGGGGCAGGCGGAGGAGGGGGGACCCGAGAGGCTCCTCCCAGCAGACGGGTGACATGAACGCCAAGGCGCCCCGCCCGGAGCAAAGCTCGTCCAGGGCGGGGCGCCGGGTGTGCACGACCGAAGAGGGAGCCGAGGCGGACGGGGATGTCTGTCTCGGTCGTCCACTAGAGCGGGAGCGGCAGCACCATGGCGTCGAAGTGAGGTGCGTCCGGGTATGGTTGCAGCTTGCCCACCTTCCGCCAGCCCCACCGGGCGTACGCGGTCTGCGCTGAGGTGTTGTTCTCGCGGACTAGCAGCGTCGCCCGTTCCTCCTGGCGGCCGCGTAGCAGTTCGTCGTGCAGCGCGTGCGCCACACCCTTCCCCTGCCACTCGGGCACGACCATCAGCTCGTTGAATGCGAATGTCCGCGTGCCGGTCTCGACCGTGAACCCCTCCTCGGGCGTCTGCATGGTCAACCCTTCCCACCACCGCGATGTCTGCGGGAGTGCGTACCCGAACGCCTGTCCGACCGGAGAGCCGGACACGTAGGCGACGACGATCTCGAACCCGGGCGCCTTGAGGTAGCCGCGGACCCGCTCGGCGAACCGCTCGGCCGAGTAGAACGGGTTGTCGATCACGTCCGCGTGGCTGGCCTCGTACAGCGGCACGATCACCTCGTCGAGGATGGCCTCGGCTGATGCGGCGTCATGGCGGGCGAAGGTCAGGTCGGGGCGCGTGGTCATCGGTCTCCTGTCGTGATCGCGAGCATCTCGTACGCTTCCCGGATCGCTGGCCGGCGGGCGTCTTTCGGAGAGGCCAGAGCCAGGGTGCTCAATGCGGTGCGCAGAAGCAGACCGTCCGCGCTGCACTCGACGGGCAGCCGCTCCAAGGTGCGCACCATGTGCTGCGCGCCCGTGTCGACGTCTCCGGCTCGGATGAAACAGCCCGACCGGTGCAGCTCGATTTGGCTACGACCCTGGTAGTTCTCCTCGGGGTAGAAGGTGAGCGCGGTGTCCTGGGCTTCGGTGGCCTGCTTGACGTCCCCTGCGAGAGTGTGAACGTGGCTGGCGACGTGGTACAAGCGTTGCTCCGACCAACCCCATTGCGTTGACCGGTCGTCACGTACAGAGTCGGGCAATCCGTCGAAGACTCTCTTGAGATTTTCCAGCGAGACTTTCGCCTCGTCGTGGCGGCCCCATGTGGCCAGCGCCTGCGCCTTGGCCGCGTATCCACTGGCGACGCCGGCGCACGGTGTACCGCGCCCGATCTCGATCGCCTCCTCGGCTACCCGGAGGATCGACATGTTCGGTCGCGGCTCATACAAGGAGAAGACCGCCTGGCGCCCCCGCATCAGAGATGCGAGAGGATGATTCCCCGACTCGTCAGCGGCACGTGCGGCGGTGCGCCACCAGCGGCGCGCGCCACGCGGATCGCCGAGGTTGATGAACGTGATCGCGGTGAGTGCGGCGAGCTTGGCGGAGGAAACCACAAGCTGTTTTCGCATGGTTCCTGATGACTGTTTGACGAGGACCTTGATCTCGTCGAAGTCCGCCAGCAGTTCGGGGAGAAGCTGGGGGGCGGGGAGAAGCCCCACTTCGTAGGCGTAGTCGTAGGCGACCCGTTCCCAGGCGTCGGCGTCGCGCTCGGTGGGCTCGGAGGTGAGCGCGCCATTGAAAGCAAGGCGAAGGGGCTCGGCCTCCTCTGCGAGACGCCTCGCAGCGGCGGCTCCCATCAGGGCAAGGAAGATGCGACGTCTCAATTCGTCCTCGGCGAAGTCGGGGCCCAATAGCCTCACGCTACCCGCCTGCCCGCCGGGCGTCCTCGCCGCCGGGTCAGCCACCTGATCCGACGAAGGGCGCCTGGTGGGCACCTGACCTGGCGATTCTGGCGGTTCGGCCGAGAGTGCTATCAGTTCCCCGTCCGCGCCGAGGAGCTGGTCAAGCCGCTCGACCAGTTCGGGCGATGGGCGCTTCACCCCGTTTGCCACCTTCGACAGGTGCCCATTGTCGCAGGGCACCATGGCTGCCAGTCTGCGCTGGCTGATCTGTCGCTCGGCCATGAGCGCGCGCAGCTTCTCGCCGAAGGTCATCGCTTCACCTGTACCCGTTTTGTCTCGGGATGCCGTGCTGTCCGGCGGCTGCCCACCTGAATGGACAGCGGACAGCGGGTTCCAGCGTAAGCAGGGGTGCGCTTGCATGAGGGCTGCGCGACGAAAACGGCCCCCGGCCCGCTGCGGCAACAACGGGGAACTCCAGGGGCTTTGCCGGACGAAAGGGGACGGACTGCCATGAGCGTAGCTCAGGCGATAACGGCGCTCGAAGAAGCGTTCCCCGGTTGGGAAGTCCGCCTGGACGGCGACCGGTGGGTGGCTGAGCGTGTCCCTTCTGGCGGCGTTCGGCTGGGTGCTTTGGTGGTCACCGCCGTGTCGACGCCGTCGGCCCGGGAGCTGCGCGCGGCTCTGGAGGTCTTTACGCGCACCGACGCGGAGATCCTGCTGCGGAGGCTCGCCGAGGCGCTGCGTCGGCGCGGCCATGGGGGTCGCGTGCGCGGTACCACGCTGACGATTTGCGATCCGCACGGCGGTGAACGCGTCATCACCTGCAGCGATGGCAAGTACCGGTCCGACGGCGGCTGGCCGATCGGGTCTGTCGCCGACCTGATCGACCGGAAACTCATCAACCACGGGCTCGGGCGGTCGCGATGACGCCCGGCAGGCGGTGGGCACGCCGACGCCGTTGGCGGGGTCATGGCGGCGTGTCCACCTCCGCCTCCCCGCAAGGGGAGCGGCGGCGGCGCGTACGGCGGTGGGCAGCTCCCGTCCCCGCCGCCGCCTCGCACGCCACGGGGGCGTGGACGGTCTGGGCATCGCGGCCGGACATGCTCCCGTGGTGGGCCAGTCGTCCGGACGTGTGTCCGGATGCCTTACCGCGCGCGTTACTTCCCCCGCCGCGCGCGGTTCCCGGCGGGCGGCCACGCTCCGCGTCGCCCGCCGCCGCACGGCCCGGCCCTGGCTGGGGTGGCCCGGCCGGGCCGTGCGGCCTTCCCTGGCGTTTCGGCGCCACCCCTCAAGCGAGACGACCCCGGGCCGCTGGGCCAACAGCGGAGACCCCGGGGCCTCGCCGGACACTGACTGGGAGGTCCGACTGTGGATCAGTATGACCGATTGACGGCGCTCGCCGATCAGCTGGCCCGGAGCGGCGTGAAGGTGGCCGGACTGCTGGTCGCGACGCCGAACGCGTCCGACACGATCACGTGCCGGGAGCGCGAGGACGACGGCGACCGCCTGTGGTTCTTCGCGTCCGACGGCACCCCCATCATCGAGGCCGACGACGAGCACCTCGACGACGCCGCCATCCTCGTCCTCGGGCACCTCGCCCGGTGCGCCGAACACCCCAAGGGAGTGCGGTGACCGTGCCGCCAGCGCCCGCGGGCCCGGTGAAGTGGGATACCCACGCCGTCACCACCTACCTGCGGCGCCGGTACCCACGGGTGCAGGTGTGGTGGAGCGAACCCAACCAGGCGTGGATGGCGATCGTGCTGCGGCCGACCAGCCACCCGGTCGGTGACGAGTTGCTCGAAGCCGTCACCCCGGCCGAGCTGGAGCGGCGCCTGCAGGCCGCCGGCGTGCGCCCCGTCCGTCCGCAGCAGGCAGCCCCCACCCCCGCGCAGCATTCGGCGCCGGACCGGTCGTCGCCGCCGAGGCCCGCGTTGCGCCCGGTGTACGGGCGTCACGAAGCACCCCGGCCGCCGTGGTGGCGGCGGGTGGTCGGCGCGTTCGTTCAGCTCGACGACAACGAGTGGTGAGCCGGGGCGGCGCGCGGTGGACACGATCCCGTGCAGCCCCGCGCCGCCGCCCAGACCACCGCGCCTCCGGGCTCAACGTGACCCCACCCCCGGGGCGCGGTGCCGGACGGCGGGGCAGCCGGAGACAGCGCGGCCGGCCGTCCCGCCCGGCGACCCGAGGCTGACGGGGCGCGCCTCGGGACCGCTGGCACCAGCCCTCACAGAGCGCGCTGGCTGACGAAGGTGATGACGATGAACGCTCGGTCGGTTGTGTCACCGATGCCGGATCGGTGGTGGGTCAGTGTCCTGGAGTTGAGTGACGCCTTCCAGGTCGAGATGGAGCGCAGGGACTGCGAGCGCGGGCTGTGGTGGGGCAACCAGGTGGTGGGCCGGGCGTTGCGGCACGCCGGTGAGCCGGACCGGTGGGCCGCCGTCGGCCGCGACGAGATCCCCCTTCCCGACCACTCCGCGGAGGGTGCCGACAGGTTCTACGTGTCGGCCGAGGCCGCGCTGATCCGGGTCCGCGACGCCTGGCGCCAGCGTGCCGTCACCGTCTCCGAGGTCTTCGGCGAGGACTACTGGATCGAGCCCCGGCACGCGGCCGGGGTGGAGTCGCTGTGGCTGGGCCGCATCCATCTCGGCTACATCCGGCCCTGCACCGATGGCACCTACGAGGCGTTCACCACCAACGACGACCGGATCGAGCCCCGTGCCGTCGGGACCCGAACTCATCCCACTCGGGAGGAGGGGCTACTGGCCGTGCGCGGCGCGTGGCGCACCCATCTGCGCCGGATCCTGCGCGTCCAGCCCCCTCACTCGCCCCGTTGAAGCTCTCCAGGCCGTGTGCCTGGAGTGGAAGTGCGCGGACCAGCCGCGCCCCGATGGCTCATGGAGGAGCCATGACCCTCACCGTCGAACCGGCGGCCCAGACCGCCCCGCCCCGCAGCCCCCGGGGGCTGCTCGACTACGCCCCCGGCCTGTTCGACAAGCTCGCCGCCTACGTCGCCAAGGACCTGGCGGTGACCCTCCCGTACGCCGAGCAGGTGATGGAGCAGACCCTCATCTGGCTGCAGGCATGCGCCGACAACCCCGCCCAGCGCGTCGGGATGTCCGAGGCCGTCGACCACGGCTGGCACGCCTTCCTGCTGCACTCGCAGGAATACACCGCGTTCTGCGACCGGATGTTCGGCCGGTACCTGCACCACGTCCCGCCCACCCCCGGCCAGAGCATGACCGCCGAGGAGATCGACGCGACGCTGCCCGCGCTGCGCGCCACCGGCTACGCGGTCGACGAGGAGTTCTGGAACGGCCCCGGATACGGGTGCTGCCCGCCCGACCCGTGCGTCCGCGCGGTGCCCGCCAAGTGCGGCGGCGACACCGGCGCGCCGCCGCCCGCCGTGTCCCGGCCCGCGGACGCCTGATCCCCTGGCAGGCTCTCGCACATGGCCGAGTTCACCCGGACCGAACGCGTCGACTGGGAGGGCCTGCCGCTCGCGCTACGCGAGGCCGTAGCCGAGCAGGTCGGTCCCCCGGCCAAGGTGGAGACGATCGTGGAAGGCCGCCGCACACCGCTGGTCGCCACATTCACCACCCGGTCGGGGGACCGCCTGTTCGTCAAGGCCGCCCCTGACTACGGCACCCGCGCCGGCGAGCAACTCGCCCGCGAGCTGGCCATCGCGCCCTACGTCACCGCCATTGCGCCCGAGCTGCTGTACGCGGTGAAGGCGGGCGGGTGGCGGCTGGCGGCCTTCGAGTGGGTCGACGGCACCCGCGCCAACTACATGATCGACTCACCCGACATCCCGAAGGTCCTGCAAACCCTCGCTGACCTCGACCGCCTCCAGGTGCCCCCGGACGTCCCGCTGATCTGGTTCGAGCGCCGCTGGTCCAGCTACGCCCCCGCGGGGCGGGAGCTGACCCGGTTGGCCGGCCCGGCGCTGCTGCACACCGACATCAACCCCACCAACCTGCGGATCGGCCCGACGGCGACGCTGGTCGACTGGGCGGCGGCCAGCCGCGGCGCGCGCTTCGTCAACCCCGCCGACTTCGTCATCTGCCTGATCGCCTCCGGTCACCCGCCACGCGACGCCGAGGCGATCGTGTCCGACCTGCCCGCCTGGCGTGACGCCGATCCGCTCGACATCGACTACTACGCGCGCACCGTCGCCACGGCGTGGCTGCACGCGTTCTGGAACCTGACCAACCCCTGGGCCAAGGCGGTCATGCACGCGGCCCAGCAGTGGGCCATGCACCGCCACGACCAGACTTAGGGACGGCGAACCCTCCGGCGGCGTCCCGAGCCAAGCACCCTCTCCCGAGGAGGGGCGCACGGGTGCCGCACCCTTCGGGAGGGGCAGTGTCGAGACGGCCTCTCCGGACACAGAGTCGCGGTTGAACCGGCGCCGCCGTCAGCGCCGCCGAGCCCGTCGCCGTGTGCGCCGACACGGTGCTGATCCGCAGCGTCGAGGGGGGCCGCGCGCATGCACCCGCCACTTCGCCGCCCAGGCGGCCGGGGGCGGTGCTCGCCCTCATCGAGGGCTGTGCCGCCCTCAGACCGTGAACGGCGGGCTCAGAAGGAGGACGCGCCGCCGTTGCGGTACCGCCTCGGGAGCCGGGACGAGTCGAGCCGCTCCGGCCTGGCCGGGGGCGCGACCGGATGCTCGGGGGGCGCGACCGGGTGTTCGGGGGGTGTGGGCGGCGGTGATGGGGGCTCGGTTAGGGAGACGAAACCGTCCTGCACCAGGGTGGCCAGGTCTGACATGACCGCGAAGAGGCCGCGTCCCAGGGTGAAGGCGATGTCGCGCGGGGTCCGCCGCCCGTTGACGCGGCCGAGGACCTCGCGCCGGGCCGGGTCCACGATCTGCTCGGGTTCGGCCCGCACGACTCGCGGCCTGGACCGCACGGTCAGATCCAGGACGCGCCAGCCGTCGGCCACCTCCAGCCGCCGCGTGATCTCCCGGACCAGGCGGTCGGTGTCCAGCCCGGGCTCCACCGGCACCAGCGGTCCGGGCGTGCCCGCGTCGGCGGGCTCGACCGTGCAGGTGCGCACCCCGGTCAGCGCCATCGCGAACAGCGCGTCGACGACCGCCGTCCGGGCCAGCACCTCGACGCCGACCTCGCCGAGCAGGCCCCGCTCGACCAGCTCGTCCGGCAGCCGTCCCGCCGGAGCCGCCGCCGCGAACGCCCGCGACCACTCGGGCTCGGCGATCCGGCCCGACCGCAGCAGCAGCGACTCGGGACCGGGCGCGGCGGGCGTGGCGGCCGCGACGATCCGGCCGTCCCGCATGGTCACCGTGCCGCCCGGGTTGCCGTCCAGGCGCAGAGTCCCCGAGAAGCGCTCCTGGCCGCGACGCCTGAGAGCCGAGATCAGGATGCCCGACGGCCTACCGGCTGCGGCGCCCGCGGGCGTGATGGGAGAAGCGGTCACGTCGTCACTTCCAGCCGAACGCAGCTTGGTGATTGCTGACGGTAGCAACATCATGCCAGGGTCCCCGGCTCTGTCAGGCACAGGACGAGGACGAACCCCGCGGACGAAGACAACTTTCGGTGCCGGAGCGAACCGGGTGGAAAATAACGTTTGCGAAATGCCCCGATCTTCCTCGCCGGGAGTGTCATAGATCGTTACGTTGTCTTCCGGCACTGCTGGGTGGTCCGGTTCAGAGGGGGTGGAAGACCGATGAACATCGAAACCGCGCTCAAGGAGACGATGGCCATCGACGGGGCGCTCGGGGCGGCACTGGTCGACTACGACAGCGGGATGGCCCTCGGCACGGCCGGCGGCGGCGACCTCGACATGGAGGTCGCGGCGGCCGGGAGCACCGAGGTCGTGCGGGCCAAGAAGCGCACCCTGGAGTCGCTGAGGATCAGCGACTCGATCGAGGACGTCCTCATCACGCTCGACCACCAGTACCACCTGATCCGGCTGCTCGCCCACGGCGCCGGCAGCAGGCTGTTCCTCTACCTCGTCCTCGACCGCGAGCGCGCCAACCTGGCCCTCGCCCGCCACCACCTGCGGCGGATCGAAGGCGAACTGAGCGTCTGAGGCGACGGACATGACCAACGAGGCCGTGCTCACCGAACTGCAGGCGCTGCGCGAGCAGGTGACCGGCGTGTCCGACGCCGCCGTCGCCTCCTCCGATGGGCTGCTGGTCGCCTCCGACACCGGCGAGGTCCGCCCCGACGTGCTCGCCGCCCTCGCCGCCGCCGCGCTCGGGCTGAGCAAGAGCGCCGGCAAGGAGGTCGGCATGGGGGAGCTGCGCGAGGTGACGATCCGCTGTGCCGGCGGACACATCGTCGTCTACGCGGTCCGCGACAAGAACCTCCTCGTCGTCCTCGGCGACGAGGGGCTCGACATCGCCCACCTCCACCTGCAGTCCCGCCCCGTCGTGGACCGCCTCGCCAAGCTCCTCAACCCCGCCTGAGGCGTCCGGGGTCGTGTGATTCGCTCGGCAGGAGCTGATCATCGTGCCTAGGCTGTCGGCGTGCGTCGAGACCCCTCCCTCACCTACCAGGGTGCGCTGAAGATCCTCGGTCAGTACGACCGCTCCCGCCTGGACAAGCTGAACGGGCTTCTCGGCGGCATCATCCTCGGGACCGGCGTCGCCGCCGCCACCGGGACGCCGCTCGGCGGCCTCGCCGCCATCTGGGGCTGGGTCGACCAGAAGAACGAGGCCACCTCGCTGGTGCGGCGCATCCTCGACGCCGCGTCCGACCGCCTGAACGACACGGCGGGCCACGAACGCCATCAACTCATCGCCGCCGCCCACACCACCCTCGTCGGCGCCGCGTTCTTCGAGGCGCTGGAAGAGCACCTGGGCAGGGACGCGCTCAGGCGCCTGGCCGTCACCGAGGCCGAACGCCGCGCCCTGACGCTCGGCGACCGCCGCCACGTGCGCGAGGACCTGATCACGGACCTGTACGAGGGGTCGGTGCCCGTGCCCTCGCCCACGTGCGGTTTCGAGGAGAACGTCGAGCACGTGCGGCTCTGGATGGGCCGGATCCGGCGGCGGAGCCAGGAGTTCTTCGGCGGGCTGGCCGCCTGGGAGACGGTCGGCCGCCCGCTCACCGACGCGTTCGTCGAAGCGGCGGTGGAGCGCTACCGCTCGCACTACCTGCGCATGGCCGCCACCGTCCCGGAATTCCTCGTCTGGGCGTCCCTCGGCGAACACGCCGCCACCCGCAGCGGCGTCCGCGACCTCCGCGACGACATCGAGGCGGCCTTCACCGGCCAGAACGCGGCGTTGTCGCGCCTGGAATCGCTGCTGCGCCTCATGGCCGCGCCCCGTGAGGAACGCGATCTGTGCGCCGTCCTGCATCGCGCCAACCGTGGCGCCCTGGACGAGCACATCGTCTCGCGCGACGCCATGCGCGCCAGCCCCGAGCTGACGTTCCCCACGCTGCGCGAGGCCTTCATCAACCCCCGCTACCGGCTGGGCGCCGAGGGCGTGGACACCCGCGCCGCCGACGAGTCGTGGTGGAGAGAACGCCCCGTCCACGACGACATCGACCTACTGCTCACGGCCCACCTGACGGCCCCCGACGCCACGCGCCGCCCGCTCTTGCTTCTGGGGCACCCGGGCGCGGGCAAGAGCCTGCTGACCAAGATGCTCGCCGCCCGGCTCCCGCCGTCGGGATACACGGTGGTGCGCGTCCCGCTGCGGCGCGTCGACGCCGAGGCGCCCGTGTACGACCAGATCCAGCAGGCCCTCGACCAGGCCACGCACCGCCGGATCAACTGGTGGGAGCTGGCCGACCAGAGCGCGCCCACGATCCGCGTCGTCCTGCTCGACGGGCTGGACGAACTGATCCAGGCCGCCGGAGACCGGGGCTCCTACCTGCTGGACGTCCTCGACTTCCAACGTCGCGAGGCCGAACAGGACCGTCCCGTGGTCGTCATCGTGACGTCCCGCACGGTCGTGGCCGACCGCGTCCGCATTCCCGGCGGAACGCCCGTGGTCAAGCTGGAGGACTTCGACGAGGAGCAGACGAACGCCTGGATCCGCATCTGGAACCGGGCCAACGCCGCCGCGATCGATTCCGGACGGGTCCGTGCGCTGACCCCGGAGACCGCGTCGGCTCAACCCGAACTGGCGCGCCAACCGCTCCTGCTGCTCATGCTCGCGCTCTACTGCGCCGACGCGTCCGTCCCCGCCCTGGAAAGTGACGTGTCGAACGCCGTCCTCTACCGGCGTCTGCTGGAGACCTTCACCCGTCGGGAGGTCGCCAAGACGCTGGCCGGAAAACGCCCGGACGTCATCGAGGAGGCGGTGCGCGACCAGCTCTGGAGGCTGGCGATCGCCGCGTTCGCCATGTTCAACCGGGGCCGGCAGGACGTCACCGACGCGGAGCTGGGCGCCGACCTGGCCAGCCTCGACGATGCCTTCTCGGGCTGGGACCGACTCGACGAACTCGGCCAGCGGATCATCGGTCAGTTCTTCTTCGTGCACACCTCCGAGGCCCGCACACACGGAGCCGACAGCCGCCGCAGATCCTATGAGTTCATGCACGCCACTTTCGGTGAGTATCTGCTGGCGGCGCAACTGGTCGAGACGCTCGCCGAAATCGCCGACGTGGCGTTCGCCGGGCGCCGCGGCCCCCGCGATCCCAACGACGACCTGCTGTACGCCCTGCTGTCCCACCAGCCCCTCAGTGACCGGGCGACGGTGCTCGTCTTCGCCGGGCAACTGTTCCAGGAACAGAGCGAGGACACGCGGAAACGCATCCTGCACACACTGGGAATCCTCGCGGCCGGGTATCGGCAACGGCGGGACTCAGGACGATACGCCGCGTACCGTCCTCTGCCCGTTGACGACGTTCGGCAATTGGCCGCCTATTCGGCCAACCTCGTCCTGCTGCATGTCTTCCTGTCGTCTGATCGTGTCCCGCTGGACCGGCTGTTGGGAGGCGTCGACGATCCCGTGGCGCTGTGGCGCTCCACGGTCTCGCTATGGCACGCCGGCCTCGGCCGTTCGCATTCCCTCCTGCGAGTTCTGAAGCACGAGAACGGGCTCGTCGGCGTCAAGGCGGGGGCCGGCCGGCAGAAGCCGGAGTTCGACCACGCGCGGCTGATGGCCGATCGGGATCTCCAATCGCGGTTGCTTCCCGGAGTCGCCATCTACGACGGGTACATATCCGTGCACGCGGGTCGTTGGGAAGAGGTGATGCTTTCGTCTCTCCTCCGGCTCGTCGCTCCCGACGAGGACGGCCGGCGAGGCTTGGGGCTCCTATTGTTCCGTCCGCCGGAGGGAACGCCCCCGCGCGTGGTCCAACGAGTACTCGATCTGCTCGCCATGGTCGTGAAGCTCCGGGCCGGTGAGCTGACGCTGGGCAGCGCCGTCAAGGTCGCGCGGTGGGCGCTGGCCAACTGTGCGCCCGGCGATTTCGACGGCCACGCCTTCGCCGCCTTGGTCAAGGTGTACCCGGAACTGCTGGACGAGGTTCCCGAGCTCCGCGACCCCGCACACTACTGGAACGCGCACGGTGCGGCGCTGATGTTGAGATCGGCCATCGCCGGCTCCGGTGCGGACGCGGCCGCCAGGCTCGCCCGCCTGTGCGACGACATCGAGTCGGTCCAGCGTGGCCGCTGGACCGACGATGCCGACAAGTTCGACCACATGTTCCGCGGAGTGCTGTCCGCCCACCAGCTGTCGTGGCAGAGGGAGGTCCACGTGGCGATCGTCGACGACGAGGACGGCGCCTCAGGAGGTGAGTAGGCCTTCGCGGTGGGCGAGGGCGGCGGCCTGGGTGCGGCTGGCGACGTCGAGTTTGGCGAGGATGTTGGAGACGTGGACGCTGGCCGTCTTGGGGGAGATGAACAGGGTCTCGGCGATCTGCCGGTTGTTGCGGCCCTCGGCGACCAGGCGGAGGACCTCGCGTTCGCGGGCGGTCAGCGTCGCGAGCGGGCCTGAGGCGGCGGCGGGGGACGCGGCCGCGAGGCGGGCGCGGGTGCCGAGGTCCGCCAGGGCCTTCCGGAGCGGGCGGGCGCCCAGGCGTTCGGCGACCGTGACGGCGGAGCGCCATTCGGCGGCGGCCTCGTCGCGGGCGCCGTGTTCGACCAGGGCCTCGGCGAGGCGCCAGCGGGAGCGGGCGACCTCGTAGACGAAGCCGCCGCCGGGCGTGCCGTACTCGAACGCGGTGACGGTGCGGCGCCACAGCTCCGGGTCGTTGGCGCCGCGGGCGCGGGCGTGTTCGGCCTCGGCGCGGGCGAGCCAGGCGCGGCCCTCCAGGCCCAGCCAGGCGCGGGGGCCGCCGTCGAGCGTGGTGGACGCGGCGGTCCGGGCGAGGGAGAGCAACTCGTCGGCGGCGTCGCAGCGGGAGCCGAGGTCGGCGTGGGCCCACAGGCCCGTCGCGGCGATGCGGATGCCCGCGGCGTCGGCGGGGCGCATGTCGTCGAGCACGGCGGCGACGTGGTCGAGCGCGGCGGCCGGGTCGCCGTCCCACAGGGCCCGTTCGGCGGCCAGCCCGCGGGAGATGTAGGTGAGCAGCTCGTCCTCGCCCCACAGCGGTTCGAGCCAGCGCATCCGTTCGGCGGCGGTGTCGTCGCCCTGCGCCACCTCCAGGAACAGCGCGTACGCCGACACCTGCGCCTCGGCGGGGCGGGTGACCCGGATGCCGAAGTCGGCGGCCAGGCGGGCGGCGTGCGCCCACTCACCGGCGGTGTAGTGGATCAGGTAGCGCAGGCACCGCAGGGCCGCCCCGTAGGAGGACCAGCCGAGGCCGTTGTCGAAGGTGAAGCGCACGGCCTCCTCGGCGGCCTCGGCGGCGCCCGCCAGGTCGCCGCGGTCGAACCGGGCCCGCGCGTGGTGGAACGCGGCGCGCAGCGCGACCTGGTAGTTGCCCGCCCGGACGGCCAGGTCGCGGGCCTGGGCGAACAGGTCCTGCGCCCGCAGGCGGGTCTCGCGCTCCTCGCGGTAGAGACCGAGCGACACCAGGGCGCTGGCCTCGGCGTCGGCGGCGCCGGTGGCGCGGGCGGCGGCGATGGCCTCCTCGGCGAGGGCGGGCAGCTCCTCGTCGTGCCTGCGGTACCCGGGGTTGTTGTGGACCCTGACCAGCAGGGTCCGGACGTAGGTGGCCAGGGCGGCGGCCCGTTCCGGGGTGGGCGGGTCGGCGGGGAGCATGTCGACGGCCTCGCGGGCGGTGTCGGCGGACTCGATGTCCATGTCGAGGTCGCCCAGGTAGTACGCCAGGTTCTCGCGCAGCAGCACGCCGAGCCGCCGGTCGGCGGGGTCGGCGGTCTCCAGCAGCCGGCGCAGCCGGGACACGGCCCGCCGTGCCTCGCCGGACCGCCCGCACGCCCGCACCGCGGCCAGCGCGAGCCGGACGCGGTCGGTGCCCGCCGCCGTCTCGGGGTCGGGCACGGCGTCCCACAGCGACAGGGCGCGGTCGTAGTGCTCCAGGGCCTCGGCGGGCGCGCCCACCCGCTCGGCCTCGCGTCCCGCCCGCACGGACGCGGCGAACGCCACCGGCAGGTCGTGCGCGGCCAGGCTGTGATAGGCGAGCTCGGCGGCCGACCCCGAGTCGCCGCCCAGCAGGGCGGCGAACGCGGCGTGCAGGCGGGTCCGCTCGCCCGGCAGCAGGTCGGCGTACACGGCCTCGCGCAGCAGCGCGTGCCGGAAGATGTAGCCGTCGGCGCCGTCGGGCACCAGCAGCCGGTGCGAGACGATCTCCCGCAGGGCCGCGCCGACCTCGGCCTCGTCCAGCCCGGACACCCGGCGGACGAGCTCGTCGCCCACACGGCGCCCGGCCACGGCCGCGACCCGCACCACGCGCTGGGCGTTGTCGCCGAGCCGTTCGACGCGGGCCAGCAGCAGGTCGGCGAGCCCGGCGGGCAGTTCCTCGCCGGTGCGGGCCGCCGCGTACAGCTCGGCGGCGTAGAACGGGTTGCCCTCGGAGCGGGCGTGCACCCGTTCGGCCACGTCGGGGGGCAGGGCCTGGCCGGCGGACAGCGCGGTGAGGAACGCGGCGGTCTCGTCGGGGGCGAAGGGACGCACTTCGACGGCCGACACGTCCGGCAGGCGCAGCAGCTCGGCCACCACGGGACGCAGCGGGTGCCGCCGGTGCAGGTCGTCGGAGCGGTACGTGCCGACCAGGCAGACCCGTTCGCGTTGCAGCACCCGGCTGAGGAAGGTCAGCAGGTGGCGGGTCGACCGGTCGGCCCAGTGCAGGTCCTCCAGCACCAGCAGCACCGGCCCCGTGCGCCCCAGCTCGCCCACCAGGCCGAGCGTGGCGCCGAACAGCTGCTGCTGGCCCAGCTCGGAGGCGTCGCCGGAGTGGCCGTCCCCGTCCGGCAGGAGCCGTTCCAGCACCGGACGGGACGCCAGCGCCGCGCGGACCGCCTCGCCCTGCCGGGGATCCCGGGCGGCCCGCCACAGCGCGTCGACGAGCGGCAGGTACGGCATGCTCTCGCCGAGCTCGGCGCACTGCCCGACCAGGACGGTGCCGCCGCGGTCGCGCACGACGCGGGCCAGCGCGCTCACCAGATGGGTCTTGCCGACCCCGGCGTCCCCGCTGACCAGCACCGTCGCGGCGGTCCCGGCGGCGGCCCGGTCCAGCGCGGCGGTCAGCGCGGCCAGCTCGGCCCGCCTGCCGATCAGCACGCTCTCGTCCCGCCCGTCGTCCGCCACACCGCGAGTATGGCATCGGGGGAGCGGTGGCCGGACCGCCGGAACCGTGGAACGCCCGGACCGGCCGGTCCGGGCGTTCCACGGTTCCGGGAGGGGTGGTCAGCTCATCAGGGCGGCGGCCAGTTCCGACTCGCGGGCCTGGGCGGGCACCGCCGGCTCGGCGGTCTCCTCGGCCTCGGTCGCGGCCGCGGCGGCCGGGCGGGGCTCGGCCTCCTCGGGCGGGAGGAGCCGGGCGTACATGCGCAGGGTCTCGGCGGCGATGCGGCTCCAGGAGTAGCGGGAGTGGGCGCGGTCGGCGGCGGCGATGGCGTACCCGTGCCGGGTGGTCTCCTCGGCCAGCAGGCGCCGCACCGCGCGGCCGATCTCCACCGGGCGCCCGGCGGGCACGTGCAGCCCGGTGATGTGGTCCAGGACGCTGTCGGCGTTGCCGCCGACCGGGGTCGTCACGACCGGGACGCCGCAGGCCATCGCCTCCAGCGCCACCAGCGGCGACGGACGGTCCGGCGACAGGCACAGCACCAGGCGGGCGGTGCGCAGCAGCTTGGGCAGGGACCGGCGCGGCATCCGGCCCAGGAAGATCACCCGGTCGGCGACGTGCAGCTCCTTGGCCAGCATCCGCAGCCGGTGCACGGCCGTGTCGTTCTCCAGCTCCTCGCGGGCGGGGCCGCCCGCGATGGCCAGCTCGGCGCCGGGGACGTTGACCAGCGTGCGGATCGCGGTGGCCACGCCGCCGTCGGTCAGGTCGCGGCACACCGTCACCAGGCGGGGCCGGTCGCTGCGGGGCAGCATGGGGCCGGTCTGGCTGAAGTGGTCGCCGTCCACGCCGTACGGGGTGACGCCGATCCTGGGGCGGGGCACGCCGAGGCGCACCAGCGCGTACGCCTCCTGCTCGCTGCCCGCCAGGACGGTGTCGGCGCCGCGTCCGAGCGCGGCCTCCAGACGGATGCGGGCGGGGTGCACCGCCCGTCCGGCGCGGCGCTCGACGGTGCCGAGCCCGTGGTAGGACTGCACGAACGGAATGCCCAGTTCCCTGGCCACCGCGCAGGCCGCCAGCCCGCCGATCCAGCCGTGGGCGTGCACCACGTCGGGGCGTCCGGCGCCCGACCAGCGCCGCCGCAGCTCGTCGGCGACGTCGCGCACGTGCTGCAGCAGGTCGTGCTCGGCCAGCGGGCGCGCCGGTCCGGCCTCGATCAGCCGCAGCGTGGCCCCCGGGCCGAGACGCGTCCGCTCGCGCGTCGCTTCGTCATAACGGCGCGCGTACACGGTCACGTGGTTCTGCTGGTCGCCGCCGGGCACCGGGCGCGCCAGGGCGCGGGCCAGCTCACGGACCACGGACGCGTGGGTGTGCTCCCCGTTGAGGACGGACATCGAGACCAAGGCGATGTTCAGGGAGCTTTTCATGACACAGACCTCCGAAGGTTCCACGTGGCGCAAACCTGGAGGTATCTGCGTCTTAGACACCCGCTTGTGATGGTCCTTTTCCGTCGCGCGCCAGGATCAAACCTCCGATCCGCGTGACGCACGAAACAGATCCCATGGGAGACATGTGGGGATCATGTGACGTCCGGGGGCGCGCTCCGGGTGCGGAAAGCCCTCTGACCTGGCGTGGAAGGTTCAAAGCACGGGAGATCGGCGGTAATACTGGACCACTGTGTGTGCAGATCTCGTTTGGTACGTGGCCTACGGGTCCAACCTGGCACGGGACCGGTTCGCGTGCTACCTGGCCGGTGGGCGCCCCGAGGGGGCGATGCGCCACTACACCGGCTGCCGGGACGCCCGGCCCGCCCGCGACGAACGACCGGTGACCCTGCCCGGCGGCGTCTACTTCGCCTTCAACTCGCTGACGTGGGGCGGCGGCATGGCGTTCTACGACGCCGAGCTGCCGGGGCGCACGGCCGCCCGCGCCTACCTGGTGACCCGCGAGCAGTTCTGCGACGTGATGGCCCAGGAGATGCGACGCGAGGCCGGTGAGAACCCGGACCTGTCGCAGGCGCTGGCCACCGGGCGGCAGCGGGTCGGCCCCGGGCACTACGAGACCGTCCTGAAGGTCGGCGAGCGGGACGGGCACCCGATGCTCACCTTCACCGCGCCGCACGGCGCGGGACGGGCCGTGCTGAACGCCCCGTCCGCCCCGTACCTGACCATGCTGGCGCGCGGCCTGCGCGACGCCCACGGCTGGAGGACCGGCCAGGTCGCCGCCTACCTGCGGGCCTGCCCGGGCGCCCGCGACGTCTGGTCCGAACCGGCCATCGCCGCGCTGCTGCGCCGCGCCGACACCGCCGCCGCGGCGTCCGCGCCGCGCGTCGCCCTCCAGGCGATGTTCTCCGCGTTCCGGCCGGGGCCGGGTCTGCCGCTGGAGCCCGCCGCCGGATAGCGTCGTCGCCATGAACGTCGGCGACGTGGTGGACGACTTCGAGCTTCCGGACGAGACGGGACGGCCCCGCACCCTCAGCGGCCTGCTGGCGGACGGCCCCGTCGTACTGTTCTTCTACCCGGCCGCGATGACCGCGGGCTGCACGGCCGAGGCGTGCCACTTCCGCGACGTGGCCGCCGAGTTCGCCGAGCTGGGCGCGCGCCCGGTCGGCGTCAGCGGCGACCCCGTGGACAAGCAGAGGGCGTTCGCCGACAAGCACACCTTCGGCTACCCGCTGCTGTCGGACACCGACGGCGCGGTGCGGGCCCGCTTCGGCGTCCGGCGCGGCCTCGCGCTCGCGCCGACCAGGCGGCAGACGTTCGTGATCGACACCGACCGCCGCGTCCTGGAGATCGTCAAGAGCGAGATCCGCATGAACGTCCATGCCGACCGCGCCCTCGCCGCCCTCCGCCGCCGCGCCGCCGCCTCCTGACCGCCCCGTGGGTCCGGTGGCCGGCGCCGGCCACGCGACCGTGCAACCACGGCGGGCCGCGCCGCGTCAGAACCGCATGCGGCCGAGTGCGTTGATCGTCACCGCGATGGCGGCGCTGGGCGGGCTGGCGGGCTGCGCCCCGGGCGGGGGCGAGGTCGCCTGCCCGGCGATCCTGGTGCGCGAGGGCGTCGCGCTCAGGGTGAAGGCGCCGCTGGCGGGAAGGGCCGAGAGCGCCACGGTCACGGTCTGCTGGGACGGGCGGTGCCGGAACAGCGGGGACCTGGAGCTCATGCCGTCCACCGTCGCGGTGCCGCAGGACTGCCCCAGCGGGCCGCCCGACGGCAGCTGCGGCGCGTCGGCGAGCCCGACCGGCGACGCCGGCGCCTTCTTCGACCTCAAGGGCCTGCCGTCCGAGCCGGTCGAGGTCGCCGTCGTGCTGCGCGACGGCGACGGCGGGAAGCTGTTCGACCGGAAGGTCACCGTCACGCCGAAGGGCCTGGGCGGGGAGTGCCCCCAGCCTCCGCACACCGCCGTCGTCGCCGACGGCGCGCGGCTGGCCCCCGGCACCTGAGCGCGGGCGCCCCGGGTCAGCCGGGCAGCTCGGGCAGGACGATCGCGGACGGGTGGTCCGGGTCGTGGAAGATCTCCTGGTGGGCGGGCAGCATGCGGGTGGCGGTGCCGATCGGCTCGCCCGTGCCGGGGTTGCGCGCCACGCGCGGGTAGGCGCCGCTGCACACCTGCACGCGGACGCTGTGACCGCGGCGGAAGCGGTGACCGGCGGGCCACAGCTCCACCGCCACCCGGCGCACCCCGTCGCCGTCCGGCTCGGGCGTGCCCGGCACCAGCCGCCGCATCCCCTCGCACAGGTTGAGCGACGTGCCGTCCGGGGCCACGTCGCACAGCCGCACCACGATGTCGGTGTGGGCGCGGTCGGACCGGACGAACAGGTCGGCGGTGACCGGCCCGATGATCTCCAGGTCGTCGTCGAGCGCGGGCGAGGTGTAGGTGAGCACGTCGCGGCGCCGTTCCAGGCGCCGCTGGTCGGTGACGGGGTCGGCGCCGCCCAGCAGCGTCGGGCCGCCGAGGAACGGGGTCGGGTGCGCGGGGTCGTACCGGTACCGGTCGGGCGGCGACTCCGGCGGGCCGTCCGGCGCCAGCGCCGCGCCGGGCCGCAGGTGCCAGCGGCGGGCCCGCATGCCCGGCACCGGCCATTCGGGGAACTCCCGCCACTCGTCCGCCCCGGTCACGTACAGTCGCACCGGCTGCTCGCGCAGGCCGGACGGGTCGTCCAGCAGGTGGGCGCGGAACCAGTCGAGCGCCTCGGTGATCGATCCGCGCATCATCCGCTGGTCGGCGTGCGTCCACGGGCCGATGGTCAGGTAGGGGCGCCGCCCGGCCGCGCGCAGCGCCGCGTAGTCCTTCAGCTGCCAGGGCAGAAAGATGTCGTACCAGCCGCCGGTCATGTTCACCGGCGCGGCGACCCGCGAGACCGTGGGGCTGAAGTCGCGCCGGTCCCAGAACGGGGTGTCGGGGCCGTGCACCAGCAGGTCCTGGAAGAACCGCTGCGGCGCCCCGGTGGCCAGGGTGTCCAGCTCGGCGAGGGGACGGCCGGACAGCGCCGCGCGGCGGGCCCGGCGCGGCGACAGGAATCCGGCGGTCAGGCCCGACAGCGGGCTGCTCAGCCGCGCGGTCAGGTCCACCCACATCAGCGTCGACTCCAGCGCGAAACCGCCGCCCAGGTTGATCGCGTCGCGGAACTGCGACGCGGTGACCTGCATCGACAGGGCGCGCAGCTGCGGCCCGGCCTCGGCGGCGACCGCCCACTGGACGTACCCCAGGTAGCTGGGGCCGTGCATGGCGAACGTGCCCCCGAACCAGGGCTGGCGCTTGAGCCACTCGACCGTGGCCAGGCCGTCCTCGCGCTCGTCCAGCGGCTCGAACACCCCGCCGGAGCCGAACCCGCCGCGCACGCTCTGCACCACCGCCTGGAACCCGTGCGAGGCGAACGTCTGACCGCACATCAGCCCGAACGGCCCGCGCCGCCCGTAGGGGGAGCGGACCAGGATCGTGGGCGGGCGGTCGACGCCCTCGGGGGCGTAGTGGTCGGCCAGCAGCGTGACCCCGTCGGCGGCCGGGACGGGCAGGTCGCGGCGGACCGTGACGCGGTGGGGGCCGTTGGGCAGTCCGAGCGCCGAGACCCCCAGCCGGCGCACCACTCCCAGATTCACCATCCGACCGATCGTAACCGCGGGTCAGCCGGTCCTTCCCTCCGAGAGGCCCCCCTCGGCTCCGGCACTTCACTACGATCAGCCCTTATCGGGATCGGTGCGACATGTCGCGCATTTGCCGCGCACCGGTCATTTCGCAGGTCCATCCGGTCCGGCCGGTCCGCCGGACGTCCGTCCACCAGAGGGAGAGAACGCGCGCTATGCCTGACTCACTGGAGTGGGGCTCGGTCATCGCCGCCGCCGTGATCATGGCGGTCGCCGTCGTGGTCGCCATCGTCCTGCGCATGCTGTCGGGACGGCTGACCCGGCGGGCCGGGGACACCCGGTGGGCCTGGGACGACCTGGTCGCCCGGCTGCTGCACGACCTGGCGCTGCCCCTGGCGGTGCTGGGCGGCGCGTGGCTGGCGGCCAACGTGCTGCACATCACCCCGCGCACCCTGGACATCACCGGCCGGGTGCTGACGGCGGTGACCGTGCTGGTCGTCGCGCTGGCCCTGGCGCGGATGTGCGCGGGCGTCGTCGCCTCGATCGCCCTCGGCCGGCAGGGCACGGCCGCCAACGTGACGATCTTCGCCAACATCACCCGGGTGGTGGTGCTGGGCGTCGGCATGCTGGTGATGCTGCAGACCCTGGGCGTGTCGATCACCCCGGTGCTGGGCGCCCTGGGCGTCGGCGGCCTGGCCGTGGCGCTGGCGCTGCAGGACACCCTGGCCAACCTGTTCGCGGGCGTGCACGTGCTGGCGTCCAAGACCATCGAGCCGGGCGACTACATCAGGCTCAGCAGCGGCCAGGAGGGCTACGTCGTCGACATCAACTGGCGCAACACCTCGATCCGCACCCTGTCGGACAACATCGAGGTCATCCCCAACCAGCGGTTCTCCGACACGATCCTGACCAACTACCACCGCCCCGCCCAGGACATGAGCCTGATCATCGGGTGCAGCGTCGCCTACGGCAGCGACCTGGAGCAGGTCGAGAAGGTCGTCGTCGAGGTCGGCCAGGAGGTCATGGCCGAGGTGGAGGGCGGCGTCAAGGACGCCGAGACGCTGGTGCGCTTCCACACCTTCGGCGACTCGCGCATCGCCTTCAACGTGATCCTGCGCATCGACGAGTTCGGCGAGCAGTTCCGCATCAAGCACGAGTTCGTCAAGCGCCTGCACCGCCGCTTCCGCGCCGAGGGCATCGAGATCCCCTTCCCCATGCGCCGCGTCCTCCTGGACACCGACCACCCCGGCGACCTCCTCACCGCCCCTCCCGGACAGCCGTGACGCCTCCGTGCGGGGACGGGCCCGGTGCCCGTCCCCGCCGGAGCCGATCAGGAGGTGGCGCGGGTCAGGAGACGAAGCGGACGTCGGGGTGGCGGGGTGACGGCCCGTCCAGCAGACGCCCGGGACGCCCCAGCAGGTGACGGTCGAAGAACGCCGTGACGTAGGCGCGCTGCGACGTCATGATCCGGGCGGGGTCGACGGTGCCGATGAAGTCGCGCCGCACGTCGGCGGGGACGTACACGGACGGGTCGACGTCCGGGAGGATGTCCTGCAGGTCGGTGTAGGTGTAGTGGGAGCCCTCCGGGACGTTCAGGTCGCGCTTCCAGCCGGTCGAGCGGTCCCAGAACGCGCCCCAGGACGGGGAGGTGCGGTGCGTCTGCGGCTCTCCGCCGGTGGCCGCGCCCATCAGCATGAACGGCCGGTCCACCCCCTTGCGCGCGGCCTCCATGAGGTCGCCCTCGGCGTACTGCATGGTGCCGTCCATGTCGATCCCGGCGTCCAGCCGGCGGTCGCCGACCATCGTCTCGGCCGCCTGGATGCCGCCCGCCGAGTGCCCGAACATGCCGATCCGCGACAGGTCGAGCATGCGGCCGAGGCCCCGGGGCAGCGCGCGTCCCTCGGCGTCGGGGTTGCGGCCCGCCGCCAGCTCCTCAAGGGCGTCCATGACGAACCGGGTGTCGGCGACGCGCGTGGCCATGGCGGTCTTCAGGCGTTCCGGCCCCTGCTCGGGCAGCCGCGCGGCCTCCACCCGGCCTCCGGGGAACTCCACCAGCGCCGCCTCGTAGGTGTGGTCCATCGTGACGACCACGTACCCCCGGCTGACCAGCTCCTCGACCACGGCCGTGCCGAGCCCGCGCAGCGTCCCGAAGCCGGGGGAGTAGAGCACCACCGGGCGGCCGCCGAGCCGCAGGTCGGGCGCGGCGGACTCGAAGGCGTGCGTGCGGGCGCCCGCCCAGTCCACGCTGCCGGGCGGGAACATGCCGAGCACGGTCTCTCCCGCCAGCGCCCTGGCCACCCCCGGACGCAGGTACGGCGCGACCGTCCCGCCGCCGCCCGACGGATACCAGACGCTGATCATCAGTTCGCGCGTGCGGCCCTGCACCCACGGGTCGGGACGGCCGTGGTCGACCAGGTGCAGCTCGGTGGTGCCGACGGCGTGGCGGCCGGTCGGGCGGGGCAGGTCGAAGCCGGCCGGGGCGGCGGCCGACGTCCGCGCGGCCGTGGCGCTGGTCCCGCACGCGACGGTGAGGGACAGGGGCAGGGCGGCCACGGCCGTCAGCAGGCCGAGCCGCCGGAAAGTCCTTGATCGCATGCGCCCAGCCTGGCGGGACGGGGCGCCCGCGCGGCATGCCCGAACGGCAGCCCCGCCCCCTGACTTTCGTCAGCCCGCGCGCCCCTTCACCGGCCCGCACGACCTCGCCGGCCTGCCCGCGCGCGGCGCCGGTCAGGTGGCGGTGGCCTCGTCGAACCAGGCGAGATACTCGGTCAGGTCGAACATCCGCGCGGTCTCGATCGCCGACGGACGCCCGGCGCGCGGGTCGGCGCCACCCTCCAGCAGCGCCCGCACCACCTCGGCCTCCTGCTTGAACACCGCCCCCGCCAGCGGACGCTGGCCGCGGTCGTTGGCCCGTTCGGGATCGGCGCCCCGGGCCACCAGGGCGCGGACGGTCTCGGCGTGGCCGTGGTAGGCGGCCAGCATGAGCAGCGTGTCGCCCTTGTCGTTGGTGAGGTTCACCGGCACCCCGGCGTCGACGTAGGCGACCAGCTCCTCCGTCCGTCCCGCGCGCGCCAGCTCGAACAGCCTGGTCGCGAACTCCTGCAGTTCCGGGTCGGCCTCGCTCATGACACGAACACTACTTCCCGGCCACGGACCGTCCGCCGCGTGGTCGGCGAGCCTGCTGCCCAGCGAGTCGCGCCCGTAGCGCAGGTGCTTCTCCAGCGCCACCAGGGCGCCCTGCCGGGACGCCGACCCGAACCGCACCCCGTCGGCCAGGGCCCGCATGAGCAGCATCCCGCGGCCGTGCTCGGACAGCGGGCCGGGCGCCTCGCCGTGGCCCGCGCCGTATCCGGGGCCCGAGTCGATCACCTTGATCACACAGCGCTCGTCCAGGATGCCCACCCGCACGGTGTACTCCTCGCCCTTGCCCGCGTGCCGGATCGCGTTGGTGCAGGCCTCGGTGAGCATCAGCTCGATGTCGCCGCGGATCGCCGCGTCCACTCCGAGTGCGCACAGGGACGAGTCGAGCAGGCGTCGCGCCGCGGGAACGCTCGCGGCGTCCCGCGGCAAGCGAAGATCAAGGCTGATCTCCATGTCGACTCCGTCGGACGGCTGTTCTCCTGGGGGCACCCTGCCCGTGACAGGCGTCCCGAATCATGGCTCGCGCGTGGAATGTGCCGCGCGGCGGGCGTTCAGCCTGGCCAGGCGTCCCTGGCGACGATGTCCAGGACGAGGGCGCCGATGTTCCAGGCGTCGTCGACCCCGCTGTGGTGGCGGCCCTCCAGGGGGATGCCCGCGTGCCGCAGCGCCCCGGCCATGCCGAGCCTGCGCGGCAGGCCGTGCGCCGCCGAGTAGGTCGCCTTGGCGTTGGTGTGGCGGCGGCCGAACGGGTAGCGCACCCCGGCGGCGGCGCACTGGCGCTCGAACTGCTTGCGGTCGTAGTCGCCCCAGCTCGCCCAGGCCCGCGAACGCGCGCGGTGCTCGCGTTCGAGCAGCGCGCACGCCTCCGCGAACCCGATCCCGCCGTCCACCTCCTCCTGGGTCAGCCCGGTCAGCTCGGTGCAGAACGCGCTGACCGACGAGCGCTCGGGCCGCACGAGCACGCGGTGCCGCTCGACCCGCTCGCGGGTCTCCAGGTCCACCACGCACAGCCCGATCTCGATGATCTCGCTGACCTGCCCGCCCGGGGGACGGCCCTCCCAGCAGGTGGCCTCCACGTCGACGACGTTGAGAAGGCGGCCATGGGGTTCCATGCCCCGGCACGCTAGCGCCCTCGCCCGGCCACCGGCGATCGTTTTTCCGGCCGCCCGGCGCGCGGGCCGCCGGGGCGCTCAGCCGCGGCCGGACGCGGCGTCCAGGGCGGCGGTGACGCGTTCCAGGGAGCGGCGCAGCGCGACCAGCTCCTGCTCGTCCAGGCCGGTCGCCGCCATGATGCGGAAGGGCACCGCCGCGGCCCGCCGCCGCAGTTCCCGTCCGGGGCCGGTCAGCGACACCGTCACCTGCCGCTCGTCGCGGGCGCTGCGCTCGCGCCGCACCAGGCCCGCCGACTCCAGCCGCTTGAGCAGGGGCGAGAGCGTGCCGGAGTCCAGCCGCAGCGCCAGCCCCAGCTCCTTGACGGTCAGCGAGCCGTGCTCCCACAGCACCAGCATCGCCAGGTACTGCGGATAGGTCAGGCCGAGGTCGCGCAGCAGCGGCCGGTACACCGCGTCGAACGCGCGCGAGGTCGCGTGCACGGCGAAGCACACCTGGCGGTCGAGCCGCATGGCCTCCTCGGCGGGCAGGTCGCGCGGCGTTGCACTGTCCATGCGTTCCATCCTAGAGTTCGATTGCGTACAATCGAATTGCACTCAATTAAAGGAGAGGTCATGGACGCCCAGTACACCGCCGTCGCCACCGCCAACGGGCGGGACGGCCGCGCCGTCAGCTCCGACGGCCGGCTCGACCTGGCCCTCGCCCTGCCGGCCGAGATGGGCGGCACCGGCCGCGGCACCAACCCCGAGCAGCTGTTCGCCGCCGGATACGCCGCCTGCTTCGCCAGCGCGCTCGGCGCCGTGGCCCGCGGCACCGGCCAGGACGTGCGCGACGTCTCCGTCACCGCCGAGGTCGGCATCGGCGGCGACGTGCAGTCCGGCTTCGGCCTGAGCGTCGTGCTGCGCGTGGAACTGCCCGACGAGCTGCAGGGCGAGGCGGGACGCGCGCTGGTCGACAAGGCCCACCAGGTCTGCCCGTACTCCAACGCCACCCGCGGCAACATCCCCGTGGAACTGGTCGTCGAATGATCGAGAGGCGTCCCCCTCGGGTGACGCCTCTCCAACTCCTGCGCCAGGCAGGTGTCCCTGATCCAGCGGTCATCCGCCGCCGGCGGCCTGGTCCGCGCGGACCACCCTCCGCACGGCCCCGGCCGCCGGCCCGGTCCGCGCGCTCAGCTCGGTGATGCGCCGCTTGTGGCGGCGCCGCTCCGGGCCGGGCAGCACCGTGTTCAGCTCGCCCGCCGCCGCCAGCGCCACCGCCGCCGCGTCATAGCTGTTGACGTGCGCGATGGGCCTGCCGCGCAGCGCCGAGGACGCCCCGCCCCACAGCGTCTTGACCACCCGCGGGTCCTTCACCTCCACCCGGTGCGCGGGGAACACCCCCAGCACCCGGTGCCGGCGCACGCGGATCCAGCCGTCGGCGGCCAGCTCCTCGCGCACCCTGCGCACCATCGCGCGGCTGTCCTTGCGCACCCAGTAGTGCCACGACCGCGGCCGCGACGCCGCGATCTGCTCCACCAGGCCGTACGGGTCCTCGCCCGGCGTGCCGGGCCGGGGCCCGCGGCGCTCCTCGACGAGCCGCCCGTCCAGGTACAGCTCGGCCAGGGCCGCGCCGCGCAGCACGTAGCCCAGGCGGCCGCCGTTGTACGGCATGCGGCCCCGCCTCAGGTCGTAGGCCAGCAGGTACATCCTGGCCGGCAGTGATTCGGGCACCTTCACCATGACCTAGTCCTCGTCCTTCCGCCCGGTGTCGTCGCCGTCCTTGCGCGGCCGGCCCGGCCGCCGCATCCGCGCGGCCCCGCGGGGCATGCGCCCCGCGTCGGCCAGCGCCTTGCGCAGCAGGAACTCGATCTGGGCGTTGGTGCTGCGCAGCTCGTCGGACGCCCAGCGGGCCAGCGCGTCGTGCACGGCCGGATCCAGCCGCAAAAGGATCTTCTTGCGGTCCGTCACTGGTAGAGCGAGCCGGCGTTGACGATCGGCTGCGCGTCGCGATCGGCGCACAGCACGACCAGCAGGTTGCTGACCATCGCCGCCTTGCGTTCCTCGTCCAGTTCGACCACGTTCTCCTCGTCCAGCCGGTCGAGCGCCAGCTGCACCATGCCGACCGCGCCCTCGACGATCCGCTGCCGCGCCGCCACCACGGCGCCCGCCTGCTGGCGGCGCAGCATGGCCTGCGCGATCTCCGGCGCGTACGCCAGCCCGGTGATCCGCGACTCGACGATCCGCACCCCGGCCGCGGCGACCCGCAGCGTCAGCTCCTCCGACAGCTTGGCGGTGATCTCGTCGGCGTTGTCGCGCAGCGACAGCCGGTCGTGCGCGTCGTAGGGGAAGCTGCCCGCGATGTGCCGCAGCCCGGCCTCGGTCTGGAACGCCACGAACTCCACGAAGTCGTCCACCGCGAACACCGCGCGCGCGGTGTCCTCGACCTGCCACACCACCACCGCGGAGATCTCGATCGGGTTGCCGTCCAGGTCGTTGACCTTCGCCCGGTCCGTCTCGTGGTTGCGGATGCGCGTCGACACCCGCTTGCGCTCACTGATCGGATTCACCCAGCGCAGCCCGTCGGTGCGGACCGTCCCGGTGTAGCGCCCGAGCACCTGCAGCACCCTGGCCTCGTTCGGCGCCACCGGCGTCAGCCCCGCCGCCACCACCACACCGGCCACCAGCAGCACGCTGCCGGTCACGATCCCGACCGCGATCGCCGAGCCTCCCGCCACGACCCCGAGCCCGACCGCCACCGCGGCCAACACGATCAGCCCCAGCGCCAGCAGCAGCATGGGCCATCCGCTGAGGTTGCGCGCCTCCCGCTCGGCGACGTCCACCTTGGGCAGCTCCGCCAGCCCGGCGGCACCCCCGTCGACCTTCATCATCCGGCTCCTCTCGGTATGGCACCAAGCTAGCAAACTGATATCACTTTTTCCAATCCGTCCCCCGGCGGGCGGCCGGTCACCGGAGGACCGCGCAGGGGGAGGGGGCCGGCAGGTCCATGGCGCCGGCCCCGCTCCTCGGCCGGCTCGGCGACCGGCGGTGGGGCGGCGTGCGCCGCGCGACGGCCCCGGACGGCGATGGTCGGATGGGGCTCGGGGGCCGCGTGCGAAAGGTGCCGACAGTCTGTTCGGCTGCGGCCGGCGACTTTGTCATGCGTTCTTGCGGGGAAACTTTCGCCCCCGCCGCCCGGTGGTGCCCGCCCCCGTACGCCCGGGATGAGAATTTTCCGCGATACGTCGTGATGACGAGGCCGTCGCGGTGATTCGACAGCCGCACTGACGGACTGTCGCGGGTTCTGGTGTGAGCATGAAATGGCGCTGCCCTTCCGAGAGGTCACGCCAGATCTCCGACCCCGAGGTATCCGATGCTTCTGACGACACCCCCGACCGCCCTCTACTGGCTCCGGTCCTTTCCCGGTGACGCCGAACAGGCCCGCGCCGCGCGGCGGTTCACCTCCTGCCTGCTGACCGGATTCCCCGCACTCGACGAGGTGCTGCTGGCCGTGGACGAACTGGTCGTCAACGCGCTGCGGCACACCAAGTCGGGGCAGGGGGACGGCTTGTTCACCGTCGAGGTCCTCGGCCGTTGCAGCGGTGTGGCCGTGGCCGTCACCGACCAGGGCGGCCCCGGAGAGCCCACCGTCCGGGACGTCGACGAGCTCGCCGAGAGCGGGCGCGGCCTGCGGACCGTCTCCCACCTGGCGACGAGCTGGGGTTGGTACGGCGACGACTCCGGCCGCACGGTCACCGCCATGTTCGCGGGGGAGTGGCTGCGATGACCTCCTGCCGCTCCTAGCCCGGCCGCGCCGGGAGGCGGCCTTCGCGCTCCGGGCGGCCGGGCCTTCCCGGAACGCCGGAGGGCGCTTTCGGTGACCGTGTGATCACGAGAAGAGGGATGGTTTGACCCGATCCGGGGGCGGCGGGATCATGAGCGGATTCTTCGAGGTCAGGGGATGTGCGCGGTGAGGTCGGCGTGACGATCGTGGTTCGGGCCGTGGTGGCGGTGGCGTTGCTGGCGGGGTACTACCTGCTGGCGTTGGTGTTCCTGGGGCTCGCGGTGGCGGCGGCGGTGCTGACCGTCCGGTATCCGAACGCGGGCACGATCAAGCTGACGCTGGTGATGCTGGCGGTGTCGGTCCCGCTGCTCGGGGCGATGGTGCGGGCGGCGCGCCAGCGGGCGGAGCGGCCGGCCGGGGTCCCGGTGACCCGGGCGGACGAGCCCGTGCTGTGGAACGTGATCGACGACCTGGCCGCGCGGGTGAGCACGCGTCCGCCGGACGAGGTGCTGTTCGTCCCCGAGGTGAACGCGGCCGTCAGCGAGGACACGCGCTGGCTGGGGCTGCGGGGGCGCCGCCGGTACATGCTCATCGGGGTGCCGCTGCTGGAGACCCTCACCAACGACCAGATGCGCGCGGTGCTCGGCCACGAACTGGGCCACTACAGCGGGCGGCACACCCGGCTCGGCGGGCTGACGTACCGGGGCGCGGTGTCGCTGGCGCACACCGTCGAGGCCCTGTCCGGCTCGTCGTTCGCGCGGCGGGTGTTCGAGGCCTACGCCAAGCTCTACTTCCGGGTCTCGCAGGGGGTGCGGCGCCGGCAGGAGATCGAGGCCGACCGGTTCATGGTGCAGATCGCGGGGCGTGCGGCCGCGGCCACCGCGTTGCAGCAGGTGCGCGCCACCGCCGCCGCCTGGTCGTTCTTCCTCGACCGGTTCGCGGGCGCGGGCGTGCGGTACGGCCTGGCCCCGGCCGACCTGTTCGGCGGTTTCCGGGCGCTGCTGGCCGAGCCGAGCCGCCGCGGCGAGATGGCCGAGGTGCTGCGGCAGCCCGAGGAGCGCGACCCCTACGACTCCCATCCCACGCTCGCCGAACGGCTGGAGGCGATCGGACGCTGCCCCGAGCCGCAGGGCCTGCGCCCCGACCAGCGGCTGGCGACGGCGCTGCTCACCGACCCGCACCGCGCCGCGCACGCCATGCGCCAGGCCATGTTCGGCGACGAGGCCACCGTGCTGGACTGGGCCGAGCTGGTGTGCCGGTCCGCTGCGCTGGAGGCGGCGGAGGAGGGCACGCGGCTGCTGGAGCAGGTCGAACGGGTGACGGGCGCGCCGGGCCCGGCGCCCACCCTCGGGACGCTGCTCGACCTGCTGGAACGCGGCGGCGGCCCCGCGCTGGCCGCCGAGCTGTGCCGCGACCTGCCCGAACTGCCGCCCGACCGGGTCGGGGAGGCGCACGCGGCGGTGCTGCGCGGGCACGTGATCGGCCTGTTCACCTCGGCGCTGCTGTCGGCGGGCAGCGTGCGGTACCGGTTCTCCTGGTCGGGGGCGCCCGCCCGGCCCGTCGCCCACGACGGCACGGAGATCGACATGTCCCGTGTCGTGCCCGAGCAGATCGGCCCGCAGCACGTGCCGGGGCTGCGGTCCTGGCTGCGGCAGGCCGGGGTCGATCTCGCCCACCGCCCGCCGCGGCCCGACCGCGCGTCGATCGACCTGCTCGGGGTCCTGTACGCGGTGGAGCAGGACGGCGAGTACTACGACGCGCTGGTGCTCGACGTGGGGCTGCTGTTCGTTCGCCTGTCCGGCACCGAGGTCATGCGCGGCGGGATGTCGCAGACGGCATGGCACCAGCGCACCGAGCGCATGCTGCGTTCCAGCCCGGCCGAGCTGCTCGAACGCGACGGGAACTGGCTGCTGGGCGCCAAGGACGTCACCCGTGCCGCGATGTGGGCCAAGGGCGACAAGTGGACGCTCAGCGTGGACTGCGCCTGGACCGACGACCAGGGCGTACGCCGGCAGGCGGCCGTACGCGTCCAGGGCCAGCCTCCGTGCACCGAGCCCGCCGAGGCGATGAAGATCCTGCATTCGCTGCTGGGCCCCCGCATCACCTGGTCGCAGGAGAAGCTCTGAGGCTCGCCCGAGACGGCGGACGATCCCCCGTCCGGGCGGGGCCGTCCGCCGTTCAGATGGCCGCCGGGACGGGCGTGTCGTCGTGCGCCTCGTCCGGGATGACCTTGGGCACGGACCGCAGGGTGAACAGCGCGGTCACCGCGACGCACGCCATCACCGCGGCGCTGGCCAGCATGGCGGCGTGCATGCCGTCGACGTAGGCGACCCGTGTGGCGTCCAGGAGCCGGGCGGCCAGGTCCGGCGGCAGGCCGGCGGCGGTGCCCGCGGCGGAGGCCAGGGACTCGCGGGCGGCGTGCTCGGCGCCCGCGGGCAGGCCGGACGGCAGGTCCAGGCTGTGCCGGTAGACGGCGGTCACCACGCTGCCGAGGACCGCCATGCCCAGGGCGCCGCCGAGTTCGGTGGCGGTCTCGGCGATCGCCGACGCGGAGCCCGCGCGCCGCCGGGGCACCGAGGCCAGCACCGTGTCGCCGGTGACGGTCATCGCCATGCCCATGCCCAGGCCGCCCAGCAGCATCGGGACCACCATGAGCGGGTACGACGGGTCGGTGCCGAACCCGATGAACGTGGCGTACGACACGCCGCTGACGACCATGCCGATCGTCACGGTCCGGGCCCGGCCGACGGCGGAGATCAGCGGCGCGGCCAGCGCGGCGCCGCCCACCGCGGCGCCCACCGCGCCGGGCAGCCCGGCCAGTCCCGCCCACAGCGGCGACCAGCCCAGCACCAGCTGGAAGTACAGCGAGAAGATCAGCGACTGGGCGACCAGGCCGAACATCGCGAACATGTTGATCGCCACCGAGCCGGTGAAGGTGACCCGGCGGAACAGCCGCACGTCGATCATCGGGTGCGCCAGCCGGGTCTGCCGCCACAGGAACAGCGCCAGCCCGGCGACCCCGACCGCGACGCCCACGCGCACCTGCGCGACGTCCAGCCCGTGCACCGCCGCCTCCTTGATCGCGTAGACCATGCCGAGGACCCCGGCGGCCGACAGCGGCACGCTCAGCGCGTCCACCCGGCCGTGCCCGGGCCCGTGCGAGCCGGGCAGCAGCATGGCCCCGGCCACCAGGATCACCGCCATGATCGGCACGTTGATCAGGAAGACCGCGCCCCACCAGAAGTGCTCCAGCAGGCCGCCGCCGAGCACCGGGCCGAGCCCGACCGCCAGCGCGCCGGACCCCATGAACGCGCCGACCGCCATGGTGCGCTCCTTGGGCTGGGTGAACACGCGGCGGATCAGCGCCAGCGCGGACGGCATCAGCGTGGCCCCGGCCACGCCGAGCAGGGCGCGCGCCGCGACCAGCAGCTCGGCGCTCCAGGCGTAGGCGGTCAGCGCGGACGCGGCGGCGAACAGGGCGACGCCGGTGAGCAGCAGGTTGCGGTGCCCGACGCGGTCGCCGACGGCGCCCATCGTGATCAGCAGCCCGGCCAGCGCGAAGCCGTAGATGTCGGCGATCCACAGGATCTGCGTGGCCGACGGGTCCAGGTCGGCGGTGATGTGGGGGACGGCCAGGTTGAGCGCCGTCAGGTCGATGCCGGGCACCACCATGAGCAGGCACCCGATGACGAACGTGCCCCATTTGCGGTGGGGCGGGATGGCTGAGGTGTTCATGCACGGCAGCGTCGGGCCCGCCGCTGACCGTCGGCGCACCGCCCGCTGACCGGGGCGGTGCGTGGCCGGGGCGGTGCGTGGCCGGGGCGGTGCGCGGCCGCCGGGCGCCGCTAGGCGCGGGCGGCGGCGAGGGCCTCGTCCGGGGTCAGGGCCGCGCCGCGGTGGTGGGCGGACGTGAAGGCGGCGTCGCCGAGCAGCGCGCGCACCCGCGCGGTGACCTGTGAGGCGTCGGGCGTGCCGTCGGGGTGGCCGCTCCGCAGCGCGGCCGCGGCGCCCAGCAGGAAGGCGGCGCGCTCGGCGTCCCCCTCCCGCAGCGCGACGCCCGCCAGCCCCACGACGGCCTCCGCGCGGTGCAGGAAGATGGGGTGGTCGAACGACATCTCCAGCGCCCGGCGGTGCAGCCGCCGCGCGGCGTCCAGGTCGCCCTCGGCGGTGGCCACCCAGCCGAGCCCGACGTGCGCCGCCGCCCGCGTGGCCCGCGCGAGGAACCGTTCGCTGCCGAAGGCGTGCATCGCCGCCTCGTACCGCCGGCGGGCCTCGGCCAGGTCGCCGCGCAGCCGCGCCACGTCGCCGAGCCTGTTGTACCCGGCGGCGACCTTGTCGGGGACGCCCGACCGGCGGGCCAGTCCGACGGCCGTGGTGAAGTCGGCCTGGGCGGCGGCCAGGTCCCCGTCCTGCAGGGACATCGCGCCCCGGCTGCACAGCAGGTCGGCGGTGTCCTCCATGGCGCCGAGCGGTTCGATCATGGTGAGGGCCTCGTCCAGCAGCCGCCGGGCGCGGGCGCGGTCGCCGCGCCACGCGGTCAGCTGGGCCAGCTGGTCCAGGGTGTTGGCGATGCCCCACCGGTCGCCCACCGCCCGGAACCCCGTGAGCGCGGCCTCGCACTCGGCCTCGGCCGCGGACATCTCCGAGCGGAACTGCCGCACGAACGCCTCGCTCATGTGCATCAGCGCCGTCGTCCACGGAGCGGAGCCGATCAGCTTGTCGTACGCCGCGGGGTCGTCGTCCATCGGGCCGATGGTCAGCCCCCACTGCACCAGCGTGGCCGGATACCGCAGCTCGCGGTCCAGGCGCCGCAGCGCGGACGACGCCGCGTCCAGCAGCGGGCGCGCGTCCCCGCCGGTCACCACCGACCCGCCCGACACCGCGTTGGCGACGCAGGCCACGAACTCCTCCTCCAGGCCGTCCGGCGGTTCGTTGCCGATCACGCGCAGCAGCTCGGCGGCCAGCGCGGCGCCCTCGACGCGGCCGCGCAGCCACCAGTACCACGACAGCGCCGCGACCAGCCGCAGCGCCAGCGGCGGGTCGGCGTGCACGCAGCGCCGCAGCGCCGCGTGCAGGTTGCCGTGCTCGGCGGCCAGCCGCTCCAGCCACTCCAGCTGCGCGGGACCGCGCAGGTGCGGGTCGGCGGTCAGCACCAGCTCCAGGAAGTACTCGGCGTGGGCGCGGCGCGCCCGGTCGTGCTCGCCCGCCTCCTCCAGCCGTTCGGCGCAGAACGCCCGGACGGTGTCCAGCATGCGGTACCGGGTGCCCTCGCGGACGCCCGCCGGGGCCGGCTCGGGCTGCAGCAGCGACTTGTCGGCCAGGCCGATCAGCAGTTCGTCGGCGTCGGGTTCGGGCAGGTCGCAGATCCGGGCCACCGCCGCGGGGGAGAACCCGCCGGCGAACACGGTCACGCGGCGGGCCAGCCGCCGCTCCTCCTCGTCGAGCAGGTCCCAGCTCCACTCGACGACGGCGCGCAGCGTCTGGTGCCGGGGCGCGGCGGCGCGGCTGCCGCGCGACAGCAGCCGGAACCGGTCGTCCAGCCGTGCGGCGACCTCGGCGACCGGCAGGGAGCGCAGCCGCGCCGCGGCCAGCTCGATCGCCAGCGGCAGCCCGTCCAGCGCGGCGCAGATCCGCAGCACCGCGGGGAGGGTGGCGTCGTCGACCGTGAACCCGGGCCGCACGGCGGCGGCGCGGTCGGTGAACAGCCGGACCGCCGGGTAGCGCAGGGCCTGCTCGGGGGGCAGCTCGGCGGGCGGCACCGGCAGCGGCGGCACCGGCCGCAGCGACTCGCCGGTGACGCCCAGCGCCTCCCGGCTGGTGGCCAGGACGCGCAGGTCCGGGCAGGCGCTCAGCAGCCGGTGCGCGATCCGCGCCGCGTCCTCGATCACGTGCTCGCAGTTGTCCAGGACGAGCAGCATGCGGCGGCCGGTCAGCGCGGCGACGAGCCGTCCCACCGGGTCGGGATGCCCGGACGGCTCGCCCGGCGCCTCCGGCCGTACCGGGTTCTCCCGCAGGCCGAGCGCGCCCAGCAGCGCCTTCGGCACCTCCGCCCCGGCGCCCAGCGGGGCCAGGTCGACGAAGCACACCGGGCCCTGGTCGCGTGCCGCCGCCTCCACCGCCAGCCGCGTCTTGCCGGCGCCGCCCGGCCCCAGCAGCGTCACCAGCCGCGCCTCGGCGAGCAGCTTGCCCACCTGCCGCAGCTCCTCCTCGCGCCCCACGAAGCTGGTCAGCTGCGCGGGCAGCGTGGCGTGGTCGGGGGGAGCGGGGCGCGGCCGGTCCAGGTCGCCGCGCAGCATCGACAGGTGCAGGTCCGACAGTTCGGCGGACGGGTCGGCTCCCAGTTCGTCCGCGATGATCCGCCGCCCGTCCTCATAGACGGTGAGCGCCTCGGCCTGCCGTCCGCTGCCGTACAGGGCGCGCATCAGCAGCCCCCGGGCGCGTTCGCGCAGCGGGTGGGCGTCCACCACCTCCTGCAGGGAGGACGGCAGGGACGCGTTCTCCCCCAGCGCGAGTGCGGCTTCGGCGTGGTCTTCTATGGCGGCGATCCGCAACTCCTCCAGGCGTGCGGCCTGACCGCCAGGCAACGGCACGTCCGCCAGTGCGGGGCCCCGCCACAGGCTCAGGGCCTCACGCAGCGACGCCGTGGCACGGGTGTGGTCGCCGTTGGCCAGGGCGTCGCGTCCCTCACGGGCGAGACGCTCGAAGCGGTGGGCGTCCACACTGTCCGGCGAGACGGCCAGGCGGTAACCCGCGGCGGTGCCCTCGACAAGCTCCGCGTCGCCCAGGGCCCGGCGCAGACGCGACACCTGGGACTGCAGCGCGTTCGCCGCCCCGGCCGGGGGATCCTCCCCGTACAGGCCGTCGATGAGCCGTTCGGTGGGGACGACGCGGCCCGCGTCTATCAGCAGCAGGGCCAGAAGCGCGCGCACACGTGGGCCCCCGACGGCCACGGCACGCCCGTCGTCCAGACGCGCCTCCACCGTCCCCAGAACGCCGAACCGCATGGCGACGATTCTCCCGTATGGAACGGTTCGCCGTGCGTCGCCAGCCGTAACGCGGGATCCCGCCCCGGGGTCACCGGCGCAGGCCGCCCCCGGGCTCCTCTTCGCCGTCGCCCATCCCGAGTTCGACGTCGAGATACTCGTCCTCGGGCCACAGGTGGTCGGCCAGCCAGGCCAGGTACTCCTCGTCGGCGGGGTCGAGGACGGCCGTCATCGACTCGGGGTACCCGCCCGCCCCGTCGGGCCCGCCGAGGCCGCCCGGCGAGATCAGGGGGATGCCAGGACGCGCGGCAGGGCGCACCCACCGGCCGGCCCACAGCAGGCAGGTCAGGGAGACCAGGACGAGGACCACGAACACGCCGCGCCGCCCTTCCGCGAAGAACCTTGCGTAAGGAGCAAAACAACTGAACGCTACAAGACCGGATCCGGCGGCGGGGAGACGACATGCCGTGACGGCGCGTCGCCGGGGCGGCCCGGCGACGCGTGAAAGTGTACGCGCGGGACGTGTTCCAGCAGCTCAACGCGCCGCCGAGGCGGCGCGGCGGCCGTTGGTCCGTCCCGGGAGAAAAACACGTGCGGGCCTCGGCCGCAGGGCGGCCGAGGCCCGCACGTCGGATGAGACATGCCCCGCGATGGCGGGTGGGGTGGTGCGGGGAGGCGGGCGGTACGCGCCTTACCTCGGGGAGTTCTGGTCGATGAGCCGTGCGCCGCCGGTGCCGGGCGGCGGGGCGCTCACCTCAGGAGACCGTCGCTGTCGCAGCGGCGCGGCGCAGGTGCGGGGTGGGACGGTGCGGTGCGATCACACGCCCGTCGGGCAGCAGCTCGCCGGTGTCCTCGAAGAGGACGATGCCGTTGCACAGGAGGCTCCAACCCTGCTCGGGGTGGCTGGCCACGATGCGGGCGGCGTCGTGGTCGACGCTGTCCGGCCCTGGACAGGGCGGCTGGTGGACACAGGCCGGCAGTCGCTGAGCGGTCACGGGATACCTCCACGGATGTCCTGCGAATTAGGACATACCTCGAGTTTGCAGACCGTCGACCGAAACTCGCAAGCGGATGGCGGAATCTTTACCTTCCTGGCGTTTAGGGAGGGGCTCAGGTGAGCAGGTCGCCCGCCTCGCCGCCCCCGGCCTCGTCGCCGCCCGCCACGTCCAGGCCCACCACCGAGCGGCAGCCGGTGCAGATCCACTCGCCGACGACGGCCTCCGACCCGGCGCCCTGGGCGCGGTACGGGCGCTCGACCCGGCGGCGGCGCATGCCGTGGCCGCAGGTGGGGTGCAGCAGCCTGCCGCAGTGCGGGCACGGCCACACGTCCTCGCGGCGCAGGCGGCACTGCGGGCACAGCGGCGACTCGTACGGCTCGGGCAGCTCGCCGGCGCCGAGCTCGACGCGCCACTCCTGCTCCAGGTCCAGGTACTCGTCGCCGGGCCACAGGTGGTCGGCCAGCCAGGCCAGGTACTCCTCGCTGTCCTGGTTGAGGACGGCGGTGAGCGACTCGGGGTGGTCGGCCGAGCCGTCGCCGGCGTCCGGGGCGCCGGCGGCGCCTCCGGGCGTGTCGGCGGGCCCGGCCGTGGCGGCGGACAGCCGGGGGGAGCGCCCGGTCGCGAGCCACGCGGCGGCCAGCAGCGTCAGCAGGCCGAGGAGCGCGGCCGCGGCCAGGCCTGTCGCCGTGGGCATCGCGATCTCCTTTCGCGATCTTGTGGCGGGGGAGCAAGATCAGGAAAGCGGTTTACAAAACGCTGCGAACGCTACAAGAAAGGCAGTTAACGGAAAAGTCGATCAGAAAAGAATCTTCGGCGGGATCGGGCGGGTGCCCCCGCCCGGCGCCCCGGTCCCGTCACCCGCGCCCGCGGCGGCCTGCGGATTCGGCGCGCCCGTCGCCCCGCGGGCGGGCGCCGGGCAGCGTGACGCATCTCTCGCCGGTGGGGGGTTTCGGGCGCCCGCGGGGGCCGCGGCGCCGCGGCGTCCTTAAGTTCGTTTTCGCCCCGGCTTGCTGTGATCGTCGTGTGCCGTCCGGCCGGAGGCGGCCGGACACCACCGAGCGGAGAGCGAGGGGACGGCGAGCATGAGTCTCAGCGGACGTACCAAGATCGTGATCGCGGCGGCCGGGCTGGCGGGGGCCGGGACGCTCGTCGCCGGAAGCGCGGCGCTGGCCGACACCGGGCCGCAACCGGGCCGCACCGAGCTGCGGATCGTCGACTACCAGGCCCAGGACGCCGGGCAGCCGGGCAAGGACTGCCCCTGGCGCCACGGGCAGAGCCCGAACCAGGCCGCCGGCACGCAATGAGCCGGCCGGAGGAGCACGGCCCGCCGGGCACGCCGCCCGAGCCCCCCGCCGGAACGGCGCGCGAGCGCGGAGACCTCTGGACGGACGATCGCGTCACGACCGGCGGACTCCGCGGGGACGCCGCGCCGGGCGGCCGCGCCGGCGGCATCGACGCCGCCCGGGTCCGGCCGCCGGCCAGCGCGCTGGCCGAACGGGCGCTGTTCGAGGTCAAGCGTGTGATCGTCGGCCAGGACCGGATGATCGAACGGATGCTCGTCGCGGTCCTGGCCGGGGGCCACTGCCTGCTGGAGGGCGTGCCGGGCGTGGCCAAGACGCTGGCCGCGCAGACGCTGGCCACCGTCGTCGGCGGGTCGTTCGCCCGCCTGCAGTTCACCCCCGACCTGGTGCCCGCCGACATCGTCGGCACCCGCATCTACCGGCCCTCCACCGAGAGCTTCGACATCGAACTCGGCCCGGTGATGGCCAACGTGGTGCTGGTCGACGAGATCAACCGGGCCCCGGCCAAGGTGCAGTCGGCGCTGCTGGAGGTGATGGCCGAACGCCAGGTCAGCATCGCGGGCCGCACGTTCCCGGTGCCGCGCCCGTTCCTGGTGCTGGCCACCCAGAACCCGATCGAGTCCGAGGGCGTCTACCGGCTGCCCGAGGCGCAGCGCGACCGGTTCCTGCTGAAGATCGACGTCGGCTATCCGACCGAGGCGCAGGAACTGGCGATCGTGTACCGGATGGGCGTGCGGCCGCCCGAGCCGGACCGCATCCTGGACACCGGCGAGGTCACCGCGCTGCGCGAGGCCGCCACCGGCGTCTTCGTGCACGACGAGGTGGCGCGGTACGCCGTGCGGCTGGTGGCGGCGACCCGCGACCCGGTCGGCCACGGCGTCCCCGAGGTCGCGGGCCTGCTGGCCTACGGGGCGGGGCCGCGCGCCTCCCTCGGGCTGGTCGCGGCCGGACGGGCGCTGGCCCTGCTGCGCGGCCGCGAGTACGTACTGCCCGGCGACGTGCGCGACCTGGCCGGCGACGTCCTCGCGCACCGGCTGGTGCCGTCGTTCGACGCGCTGGCCGACGGGGTGGGCGTGCGGTCGATCGTCGACCGGATCGTGGCGGCCGTGCCCGCGCCGCGCGTTGCCCCCGAGGAGACCGGCCCGCAGGGGGAGGAGGGCAGGGCCGCATGAACCCCACCCCCGCCCTGCGGGAACTGGCCCCCGAGCACGCCCTGCGCCGCCTGGAGCTGACCGTCACGCGGCGCCTGGACGGGCTGCTGCAGGGCGACCATCTGGGACTGCTGCCCGGGCCGGGGTCCGAGCCCGCCGAGGGACGCGAGTACGTGCCCGGCGACGACGTGCGCACCATGGACTGGAACCTGACCGCGCGCTCCACCGTCCCGCACGTGCGCGACCGCGTCGCCGACCGCGAGCTGGAGACCTGGGCGCTGGTGGACGCCACCGCCAGCATGGACTTCGGCACCGGACGCCTGGAGAAGCGCGACCTGGCGGTGTTCGCGGTGGCCGCGGTCGCGTTCCTCACCGAGCGGGCCGGCAACCGGATCGGCGCCCAGATCGTGCGCGACGACGGCCCGCTGCACGTCCCGGCGCGCACCGGGCGGCCGCACCTGCTCGGCCTGCTGCGCACGCTGCTGGCGGTGCCGCGCGGCGCTCCCGGGCGCGGAGGCGACGGGAGCGCCTCCGCCTCCCTCGGCGCGGCCGCCGGCCTGCTTCGCCGCACCGGCGCCGCGCGCCGCGGCCTGGTCGTCGCGGTCTCCGACTTCCTGGACCCGGTGGCGTCGTGGCAGCGTCCGCTGCGGCTGCTGGCCGCCCGGCACCAGCTGCTGGCCGTCGAGGTCGTGGACCCGCGCGAGCTGACGCTGCCGGACGTGGGGATGCTCACCGTCGTCGACCCCGAGACCGGACGGCGCCGCGAGATCCCCACGGCCAGCGGCCGCCTGCGCGAACGGTACGCGGCGGCCGCCGCCCGGCAGCGCGCGGAGATCGCGGCGGGCCTGCGCGCGGCGGGCGCGGCGCACCTGCGGCTGCGCACCGACGGCGACTGGGTCCGCGACCTCGTCCGGCACGTGCTGACCCAGCGCAGGACCGCCGCGGCCGCCGCCCCGGCGTCCGGGGCGCCGCCGGCCTCGGGAGGGGGTGCGGCGTGAGCTTCCTGGAACCGGTGCGGCTGCTCCTGCTGCTGGCGCTGCCCGTGCTGATCGCCGCGTACGTGGTGACGCAGGTGCGGCGCGGCAGGTACGCGGTGCGCTTCACCAACCTGGCGCTGCTGGACAGGGTGGCGCCGACCCGGCCGGGCTGGCGGCGGCACCTGCCCGCGGCGGCGTTCCTGCTGATGCTGGGGCTGTTCGTCACCGGGTTCGCGCGTCCGGCCGCCGACGTGCGGGTGCCGCGCGAGCAGGCGACGATCATGGTGGCGGTCGACGTGTCGCACTCCATGGAGGCCACCGACGTCCAGCCGGACCGGCTGACCGCCGCCAGGCAGGCCGCCCGCACCTTCGTCGAGCGGCTGCCCGCGCGCTTCAACGTCGGCCTGGTCGCCTTCTCCGGGACGGCGTCGGTGCTGGTCCCGCCGACCACCGACCGGCAGGCCATGCTCGCCGGCATCGACTGGCTGACGCTGGGCCCGCGCACCGCGATCGGCGAGGGCGTGATCGTCTCGCTGGACGCGATCGCCGGGTTCGGGGCGCAGTTCGGCGGGCAGCCCCCGCCGGGACGCGTCGTGCTGCTGTCCGACGGCACCAACACCGCAGGACGCAGTCCCAGGGACGCCGCGCAGCGCGCCCTGGGGGCCGGGATCCCGGTGTCCACGATCGCCTACGGCACCGCCGAGGGCGTGATGTACCAGAACGGCACGGCCGTCCCGGTGCCGGTGGACGGGCCCGCGCTGGAACGCCTGGCGCAGGAGACCGGCGGCCGCTACTACGAGGCCGCGTCCGGCGGTGAGCTGCGCCGCGTCTACGAGGACATCGGCAGCAGCATCGGCTACCGCGTCGAGCAGCGCGAGATCTGGGCGTGGTTCGTCGCCGCCGGGCTGCTGCTGTCGGTCGCCGTGTCCGCCGGGTCCCTGCTGTGGTTCTCCCGTCTGCCGTGAGCCCGCCGGATCCCGCCGTGAGCCCGCCCTGAGCCCGCCCTGAGCATCGAAGGAGCCTGATGAGTCACCAAGCGCACGGGGACGCCCGGTTCGGGCTGGGCGAGCCGCGCGGCCCCGACTTCCTGCCCGCCCCGCCCGCCCCCGCCTGGCCCCAGGGCGGCGACCCGTTCCGCGTCCCGGCGCCGCCCGCCCCGTGGACGCGGCAGGACGACCCCGGCGGGCCCGGCGGGAGCGGCCCGAACCGGCGGGGGCCGGGCCGCGCCGTCGTGGTCGCGGTGGTGGCGGGCCTGCTGGCCGGGGGAGCGGCCGGCGCCGCCGCCGGACGGCTGACCGGCGACCGGGCCGCCGCCGCGCCGATCGCCCGGTCCACCGCCGGGCCGGTCAACGGCGGGGCCGGGGACCTCAGCGACGTGGCGGCGCGGGTGCAGCCCAGCGTGGTGTCGGTGGAGATCCGGTCGGCGCGCTCGCGCGGCACCGGGTCCGGATTCGTGATCGACCGGGGCGGTCACGTCCTGACCAACGCGCACGTCGTGGAGGGCGCCGGCGAGGTCACCGTGGTGCTGGCCGACCGGCGTCGCTTGGGGGCGCGCGTGGTGGGCGCCGACCCCGCCAACGACCTGGCCGTCCTGGCGATCCCGGCCGGGGACAGCCCCCCGCCGCTGACGTTCGGCCGCTCGGCCGACGTGCGGGTGGGCGACCCGGTGCTGGCGCTCGGCTCGCCGCTCGGCCTGCAGGGCACCGTCACCAGCGGCATCGTCAGCGCGCTGAGCCGCGAGGTGAGCCTCGGTGACAGCGGGCGGCGCAGCGCGCTGCAGACCGACGCGTCGATCAACCCGGGCAACTCCGGCGGCCCGCTGGTCAACGCGCGCGGTGAGGTCGTCGGGGTGAACACCGCGATCGCGCGCGGGCAGGTCGGCGGCATCGGCTTCGCGATCCCCGCGGATCGCGCCGTGGACGGCGCGCAGCGGCTCATCCGCTGACACGTCATACCGTCGAGGTGGCCGTCGAGGCGGCTGTGGAGGTAGGTGGGCCGCGGTGGCGGCCGTCATGGTGGAATGGGGCCGGTCCCGGCCCCTCGGCTCGGGAAGAGGTCGCATCGGATGCGGGTGCTGGTGGTCGAGGACGAGGAGGACCTCGTCGAGGCGCTGCGGTACGGGCTGGTCCGCGCCGACTACGCGGTCGACGTCGCCCACGACGTCGAGACGGCGACGCACAAGCTCTACGCCGCCGCCTACGATCTGATGATCCTGGACCTCAACCTGCCCGACGGCGACGGGTTCGGCCTGTGCGGCCGGATCCGCAGCGGCGAGCTGGACGGGCAGAGCGGCCCGGACCTGCGCATCCTCATGCTGACCGCGCGCGACCGGCTGGCCGACCGGGTGCGCGGCCTGGACGAGGGCGCCGACGACTACCTGGTCAAGCCGTTCGCGTTCCCCGAGCTGCTGGCGCGCGTGCGGGCCCTGCTGCGCCGCGACTCCGGCGGCGGGTCGGCGGTGTGGACCGTCGGCGACCTGCGCCTGGACACCGGGAGGCGGGAGGCGTTCCGCGGCGAGCGCCGCCTGCAGCTGACGCCCAAGGAGTTCGCCGTCCTGCGGTACCTGATGAGCCGTCCCGGGCAGGTGGTGTCGGCCGAGGAACTGCTGGAGCACGTCTGGGACGAGAACGCCGACCCGTTCACCAACACCGTGCGCGTCACCGTCGGCACGCTGCGCCGCAAGCTCGCCGCCTCCGACGAGGAGCAGCTGATCGAGACCGTCGTGCGGCACGGCTACCGCCTGCGCGAGAGCGACGCCGCCACCACCCCAGCGAGGCCGTCATGACCACCCCCGAAGGCCCCACCGAAGGCCCCGCCGAAGGCTTCGACCGCGCCGAGCACCTGGAGAGCCCGCCGCCGCGCCGGTGGCGGCCCCGCCCGCCCGCGGGCTGGCGGCTGCCGGGGCCGATGCAGTCGATCCGGTTCCGCCTGACGGTCCTGTACTCCACGCTGCTGTTCGCCCTGACCGCCGTGGTGCTGGGCGGCGTCTACTGGGCCGTGGCGCGCAGCACCGACGCCCAGCCGATCACCAAGACCTTCAACGCCGAGAAGGTCGTCCAGATGCCGGACGGCAGCCAGCAGCGCCTCGGGCAGGTCGAGGTCGTCAAGGTGCAGCAGGTCGAGCAGGCCGTCAACTACGAGACCCAGCAGACGCTCAAGCACTACTCGCTGCTGACGCTGGGCGGGCTGTTCGTGGCCAGCCTGGGCATCGGCTGGGTGCTGTCGGGCCGGGCGCTCAAACCCGTCGGGGCGATCGCCCGCGCCGCCGAGGAGATCCAGGCGACCGACCTGTCGCGGCGCATCCGCCTGTCCGGGCCGCGCGACGAGCTGCGCTACCTGGCCGACACCATCGACTCCATGCTGGACCGGCTGGACGCGGCGTTCCACGCCCAGCGCCGGCTCATCGACGACGCCTCGCACGAGCTGCGCAGCCCGCTGGCGATCATCCGGGCCAACCTGGACACCGTGCTCAGCGACGCCGACGCCGAGGCCGAGGACCGGCGCCGCGCCGTGCAGGTGGTCGACCGCGCCACCACCCGCATGACCCGCCTGGTGGAGGACCTGCTGGCCACCGCGCGCCGTTCGGCCCCGGCCTTCGACGACAACGACGTGGACCTGGGCCTGGCCGCGCGGGAGGCGGCCGAGGAGTTCGACGCGCTGGCGGCGGCGCGCGGGATGACCGTCGAGCGGCGGCTGCGGCGCGGGCTGACGGTGATCGGCGACCACGACGCGCTGCGCCGCGCGGTGGGCAACCTGCTGTCCAACGCGGTGCGGCTGGCGCCCGCCGGGTCGACCATCACGGTCGCCGCCGACCGGATGGGCGGCTGGCAGTGGATCGCGGTCCGCGACGCCGGGCCCGGCATCCGCGCCGAGGAGCAGCACCGGGTGTTCGACCGGTTCTGGCGCGGCCCCGAGACGCGCCGCTCCCGCGACCGGGACCGCCGCACCGGCCTGGGCCTGGCGATCGTGCGCAGCATCGTGGAGGCGCACAACGGCCACGTGCGGCTGTTCTCCGCCTCCGGCGCCGGCAGCACGTTCGTGCTGTGGTTCCCGGTGTCGGCGGGCACCGCGGGGACGCCGGGCTCCGGGCCGCCGGCGATCGCGGCCCCGCCCGAGGTCGACCCGCTGCCGTCCGGCGACGGGACCGCGCGGCGTCCCGTTCGGTGAGCCTTCATCCGGCCGACACGAGCCCGCAACACGGGGATGAGGGAATGTCGGTGCCCGGCCCGGGCCGTGCGCGCCCGCGTCCCGGCGGACGCCGCCCGCCCGGCGCCCGGGACGGCGTGGAGGGCGTGAGGGGGAGGCGCGCATGCGCAGGCAGACCGTCCGATTCGACGAGGTGGTCGCCCGCTTCCACGGCGTCCGGCTCTACGAACGCGACGCCGAGCAGGCCGTCTACCTGGCCGAACGCGGCGGCCTGTGCCACGTGGTGATCACGCGGGAGGACGCGCCGGCCGACGGCCCGGTCATGGCGACCGTGCTGGCGTTCGAGGACGAGTGGGAGCGCGGCGCGCACCTGGCGTCCCGCCGCGGCGACGCGTCCGCCGCCCTGACCTGACCCGGTTCGGTCCGATCACGGCCGCGTCCCGGCCTTTGCGGGTATCCTGTGGTTTTCCGCAGGCGTCAGGGTGCGGCACACGGCCGGTGAGCCGGGCGGTCGTTTCCATGGCGGGGCACACTCCGGCATCCGTAGCCTTTGGGACATGATCGCAATCACGCACTTGGCGCTCGCCGCAGGCCGGGCGGACGCGGGCGGCGCCGCCGAGCCGACCGGCGGCATCGCGGGCTGGGCCACCGACCTGATGGAGCGGATGGGCGCCGTCGGCGCGGGCGCGGCCATCGCCCTGGAGAACCTCTTCCCCCCGTTGCCCAGCGAGGTGATCCTGCCGCTGGCCGGGTTCACCGCGGCGCGCGGTGACATGAGCCTGGTCGCCGCGCTGGTCTGGACGACGGTCGGCTCGGTGGTCGGCGCGCTGGCGCTGTACTGGATCGGCGCCCTGATCGGCCGCGACCGCATCCGCCGCCTGGTGGCGCGGATGCCGCTGATGAAGCTGGAGGACCTGGACCGCACCGAGGCGTGGTTCGCCCGGCACGGCGGCAAGGCGGTGTTCTTCGGCCGGTTCATCCCGCTGTTCCGCAGCTTCATCTCCGTGCCCGCGGGCGTGGAGCGCATGCCGATGACGTCGTTCCTGCTCTACACCGCGGCGGGCAGCGCCATCTGGAACACCATCTTCGTGCTGGCCGGCTACCAGCTCGGCGACAACTGGCACCTGGTGGAGGAGTACGTCGGCACCTACTCCAAGGTCGTCGTCGGGCTCGCCGGGCTGGCGGTGGTGGTCTTCCTCATCGTGCGCATCGTGAAGGGGCGCGGCAAGGGCGGCCAGCCGCCGGGGGCGCACCGGCGGACCCGCAGCTCCCAGGGTGAGCACGTCGGCTGACCGGGCGGGCGTGGACGTGGACGGGGCCGCGCCGCCGCCACCGCAGCGGCGTCGCGGCCCCTTCCCGCGTCTGCTGCGGACGTCCGCGCGCACACTGGCGGGGCTGTGCCTGGGCGCGGTGTCGGCGGTCGTGGAGCTGGTGCTGCTGGCCGTGGCCGGGCCACTGGTGGTGTGCGCGCTGGCGTTCTCCCGGGGACGGCGGCCCGTGCCCCGCGTGGTGACCGGCGCGGCGACGGCGCTGACCGGGCTGGAACGGCGGCGGCTGACGGTGTTCCTCGGCCATGAGCAGCCCGCCGGGTACGAGCCGGTGCGCGCCCTGGTGTACCTGCTGCTGCGCGTCCCGGTCGGCCTGCTCGGCGGCATCATCCTGACGCTGACCACGTACGGCGCGGGAGCCATGACCGCGCTCGTCTTCAGCTGGAGCGTCTCCGGCGACTACCTGGACCACATTCCCCCGGAGCCGGGGATCGTCGCCTACATGCTCGTGATGGCGGCCGTGCTGCTGTTCCTGGCCGTCCAGGGGCTGATAGGGGTGGCCGTGCTGGAACGGGGCGTGGCACGGCGCTGCCTGGGGCCCAGCCCGCTGGAACAGTACGAGAGGCGCATCGCGCAGCTGGCGGTCAGCCGGGCCGCCGTGGTGGAGGCGGTCGACGACGAGCGCCGCCGCATCGAACGCGACCTGCACGACGGCGTGCAGCAGCGCCTGGTGGCCCTGGGCATGCTGATCGGCCGCGCGCGGCGGGCCGGGGACGCCGAACGGACGCGCGAGCTGCTGCGCCAGGCGCACGAGGAGTCGCAACGCGCCCTCGGCGACCTGCGGGAGGTCGCCTGGCGGGTCTACCCCGCGGCCCTCGACCGGGAGGGGCTGCGGGCGGCGCTGGAGACGGTGGCCGAACGCTCGTCCGTCCCGGTGACCATCGACTACGACGTGGCGGGACGCCCGCCGCACGCGGTGGAGACCGCCGCCTACTTCGTGGTGTGCGAGGCGGTCACCAACGCGGCCAAGCACTCGGGCGCGTCCCGCGTCACCGTCCGCGTCGCCGACGGCCCCACCGGCGAAGCCGCCGGCGGAGTCGTCGGCGGGGTCGCCGGCGCCGCCGGGGCCATGCGGACGCTGCGGGACGACGCCGCCGAGACAGGGAGCAACGGAATGATCTTCGTGCGGGTGGAGGACGACGGCGCCGGGGGAGCCGACCCGGCGGGCACCGGGCTGGCCGGGCTGGCGCGCCGGGTCGCCGCGCTGGACGGCGCGTTCGCCGTCGACAGCCCGTCCGGCGGCCCCACCGTGATCCGGGCGGCGCTGCCGTGCGGGTGATCCTGGCCGAGGACTCCACGCTGCTGCGCGAGGGCCTGGTCCGGCTGCTGGCCGAGGAGGGGCACGAGGTGCCGGCCGCCGTCGGCGACGGGCAGGCGCTGCTGGACGCGGTGGACGCCGACCCGCCGGATGTCGTCGTGGTGGACGTGCGGATGCCGCCCACCCACACCGACGAGGGACTGCGCGCGGCGCTGGAGATCCGCCGCCGCCGTCCCGGCATCGGCGTGCTGGTGCTGTCGCAGTACGTGGAGAAGCGCTACGCCACCGAGCTGATCACCGCCGACGCCACCGGGGTGGGCTACCTGCTCAAGGACCGGGTGGCGCAGGTCGACGAGTTCCTGGACGCGCTGGAGCGGGTCGGCGCGGGCGGCGCCGCGTTCGACCCCGAGGTGGTCCGCCAGCTGGTGATGCGCAGCTCGCACGCCGATCCGCTGAGCCGCCTGACGCTCCGCGAACGCGACGTGCTCGACCACATGGCCCAGGGGCACACCAACGCCTCCATCGCCGCGCACCTGCACGTGTCGCAGAGCGCGGTCGAAAAGCACGTCAACGCCATCTTCGACAAGCTCGACCTGTCCCAGGCCGCCGGCTACAGCCGCCGCGTCCTGGCCGTCCTGCGCTACCTCGGCTCCTGACGCCCGCCCCGCGACGACGGCCGGGCATGGCATTGTTGGGACGCGAAACGACACAGGGGGAGACGAAACGATGCTGGGAAAGCTGGACTGGGTGCCCGCGGCCGAACGGGCCGGCCTGCTCGCCGAGCCGGTCGTCGCGGCCGTGCGCGACGTGCCGGAGGCGTACGTCGCGCCGATCGACCCGGCCCTGGCCGACACCGCCGAGTTCTGCGCGCACTACGACGTGCCGCTGGAGGCCAGCGTCAACTGCGTGATCGTCGCCGCCAAGCGGGGCGGCGAGGTCCGCTACGCCGCGTGCATGGTGCGGGCCACCGACCGCGCCGACGTCAACGGCGCGGTGCGCAGGCACCTGGGCGCGCGCAAGGTGTCGTTCGCCCCCATGGATGAGGCGACCTCCCTCACCGGCATGGAGTACGGCGGCATCACGCCGTTCGGCCTCCCCGGCGACTGGCCGGTGCTGGTGGACGAGGCGGCCGCCGCGCTCCCGCGGGCCGTCGTCGGCAGCGGCATCCGCGGGTCCAAGCTGCTGGTGCCCGGCAAGGCCCTGGCCGCGCTGCCGGGCGCCGAGGTCATCGCACTGGCCCAGGGGTGACCTCAGCCGCCCTGCGACGCGCGCTGACGGCCCCCGGGCCGCCGCCGCTGCCCGTCGACGCCGCCCGCCTGCTGGCCGAGCTGAACGCCCCGCCCCGGCTGGCCGCCCACCTGCGCGCCGTGCACGAGGCGGCCGGCGAGCTGGTCGACTGGGTCGCCGCGACGTACCCGGACGTCGCGGTCGACGCGGAGGCGGTGCTGTTCGGCGCGGCGACGCACGACATCGGCAAGGTGCTGCATCCCGCCGAGCTGTCCGGCCCCGGCGCCCGGCACGAGCCGGCGGGCCACGAGCTGCTGCGCGCGCACGGCGTGGAGGAGAGGCTGGCGCGGTTCGCCCGCACCCACGCCGCCTGGGACGGCGACGGCGTCACGATCGAGGACCTGCTCGTCAGCCTCGCGGACAAGGTCTGGAAGGCCAAGCGCGTCCCCGACCTGGAGCAACGCGTCGTCGACCGGCTCGCCGCCGCCTCGGGCGAGCAGGCCTGGGAGACGTTCCTCAAGCTCGACGACGTGCTCGACCGCATCGCCGCCCGCGCCGACGACCGCCTGGCCTTCCAGTCCGCCCACCCGGTCCAGGACGGGCAGGCGGCTCAGGAAGGCCGGGCGGAGGAACACGGCTGATCAGGAGGCGGGGTAGGGGGTGCCGCCGGCGGCGGCGGCCCGCTCGTGGAGGCGGCGGTTGGCGGCCGTCATCTCCGCGGCCGTCCGGCAGCCGGGCGAGGCGGTGCGCAGCATGCCGAACAGCACCGGATCGGCGGGGGAGCGCAGCATCGGCACGCGGCCGATCCTGAGGGCCTTGACGAGCACGACGCCGCTGAGCCCCAGATCGCCGGCCGTCGTCCCGGCGAGCACCTCGCCGATCAGCTCCGCCGCGCGGGCGGCGGGCAGCAACACCATCGCCCACGGATGCGGCCGCGCCCACTCGCCCAGCCGGACCAGCTCCGCCACGTCGGGCCGCATCCGGTCGGCGAAGTCGCGGTAGGCCAGACGCTCCACCTCGGACGGCTCCACGCCCTCGGGCGGACGCGTCCCGTCGTACACCACGGCCTTGGCCTCGAACCGCCACCCCGCCTCGGCGGGCTTGGCCTGGCCGGAGACGTGATCGGCCCGGACGCGGCGCTGGAGGCCGACGAGCTCGCCCGCGTCCCGGCACGGCACCGTGCACACCAGCACCCGTTCGGGCGCCGCGACCAGCCGCAGCGTGGCCCGCGTGATGACGCCGTACCGGCCCATGCCCGCCCGCACCGCGTCGAACAGCCCGCGACGGCGCGACGCCGAGCAGACCGCGATCTCGCCCTGCCGGGTGACGACCTCCAGTTCCAGCACGTTGGCGGCCTGCGTCCCGTGCACATGGGACGCCCCGCCCACCCCGCCCGCCGACAGCGTCCCGCCCACCGTCAGGTCGAGGTGGTCGGTGAGCACCGGCGGCGTGAGCCCGTGCGGCAGCGTCGCGTCCAGCACCTCCCGCCACGTCGCGCCCGCGTCCACGGTGACGTGCCCGCGGCCCACCTCGTGGACGGCCCGCATGCCGCGCATGTCGATCACGACGCCGCCCGGGGCCTGCGACTCGCCCGCCGTGGAGTGCCCGCACCCGCGCGCCGCCACCGCCAGGCCGTCCGCCTCGGCTTGCTGCACCGCGTCCGCCACGTCGCGCGCGCACGACGGACGCGCCACGCGCAGCGGCGAGGTGCGGACGATGCCGCCGAAGTCGTCCACCGCGCTACCGCTTGCGCTGCCGGGCCCGTTCGCGCAGCCGGTCGGCCACGCGGTTCAGGGCCTCGCCGAGCACCTCCAGCTCGTCGTCCGACAGCTCCTCGATGAGCAGTTCGCGCACCACCGCCCGGTGGCCGGGCCGGACCCGGGCCAGCGCGGCGGCGCCCTCGTCGGTCAGCTCCGCCCACACCGCGCGGCGGTCGGCGTCGCACGGCCGGCGCCGCACCAGCCCGGCCTTCTCCAGCCCCGACACCTGGTAGGTCAGCCTGCTCTTGGAGACCATCACCTCGCGGGCCAGGTCGGACATGCGCATCCGGTGCCCCTCGGCCCAGTCCAGCCGGACCAGCACCTCGAACTCCGCGTGCGACAGCCCGCCGTCGCGCTTGAGCTGGCGTTCGATCTCGTGTTCCAGCAGGTGCGAGGCGGTCAGGAAGCCCAGCCAGGCGTGCATCTGCCGGGGATCGAGGGGTGAGGTGCCTGTCACATCACCATCATAGTTGGTTTGGATTTGAACTAAATGTTGCTAGCGTCGGTTGAGAGTTGAACTATTTCCGCCGCCGTATGCGCCGCCGTCCGGCGCGTGCGGCGGCCGCCTATCTCGCAGGAGGAGAGCATGAACCCCGCTCGCCGCTTCCCCTACCTGCCCGACGCGGGTCTGCTGGTGGGCCGCCTGGCCATCGGCGTGATCTTCATCGCGCACGGCTGGCAGAAGCTCACCGAGACCGGGCATTCGGGCGTCACCGCGATGTTCGAGGGCCTCGGCATCCCGTTCCCGTCGCTGTCGGCCGCGTTCGCCACGTGGGTGGAGCTGCTCGGCGGCGCCGCGCTCGTCCTCGGGGTGCTCGTCCCGGTCGCCGGCGTGCTGCTGGCGGTCGACATGGCCGGCGCGTTCTGGTACGCGCACGCCGACAAGGGCCTGTTCGCCGGTGACGGGGGCTACGAGCTCGTCCTCGCACTCGGCGCCACCTGCCTGCTGCTCGCCCTGGCCGGCGGCGGCCGCTTCGGCGTCGACGCCGTCGTCTTCGGCCGCCGCGAGGCGTCCGGCCGCGAGCCCGCCCGCACCTGACGGTCCCGCACGGGCGCCGGGTCCTTCCGCCGGCCCGGCGCCCGGCATCATGGAGGCGTGGACGAGCGGGAGATCATCGCCGAGTACGCGGCGCTGGACGCCCGCCTGTGCGACCCCGCCGTCCACCGCGACCACGGGCTCGCCCGCCTGCTGCGACGCCGCCGGGACCACCTGCGTCCGCTGTACGAGACGGCCGTCCACCTGCGGAGCACGCGCGACGACCTGACGGCGGCGCGCGAGCTGGAGTGGCACTCCGAAGCCGCCGCCCTCGCCGCCCGGTCGGCCGCCCTCCAGGACGCCCTGTCCGCGCGGCTGGCCGGCTGGGACCGTTACGACCCCAACGACGTCGTCCTCTTCATCGACGCCGTGTCGGACGACGCGCTGTGGCTCGCCCGGCACTACCAGGCCGCCGCCCGCCCCGGCTGGCGTGTCACACCCCTCGACGGCCGGCTCGACGCTCCCCGCCCGCACGCCGTCCTGGGAATCACGGCAGGCGAGGGCGGCCCCGGCGCCTGGGCGGCCCTGAAAACGGACAACGGCCTGCACGCCCAGGGAAGGGCCCTCGCACGGGTGACGGTCCTGCCGGACGTCCCCGACGCCACCGCCGACCCCGGTGCTCTGACCATCGGCCTGCTCTGCACGCGCGACCCGGGCGCCCCCACGACGATCCGGGTCGACCACGCGCCGTCCGGCATCGCCGCGTTCGGCGTCAACGACGACCAGCGCCGCGCCCGGGCGGACGCGCTGCGACAGGTGCACGCCCGGCTCGCCGCCGCCGCGCTGACCCCCGCCGACCCCGCGTACCACCACATCGCCTCCGCCCGCTCCGGCGAGGTCACCCGCACTCACTGACCAGGCCTCGTTTCGGGCGGGGACGAAGGCCCGCTGCGGGACGTCCGCGTGAAAGCGGCCGGAAGAGTTGCCAGGTCCCGGCATACCACCATCTGTACCGATATGTACCGACTGGTTACGTCGACCGCCCTGTCATGTCGATGTCATATGGATCACGGCAGAATGACGAGAAGTTCCAGATGCCCGTTTCTGGGCATGTGATCGTCAAGATTCCTGGGAAGGCGGTGCGTTGGTGACGCACGGTAGTGAGTTCGTGGTGGTGGCCAATCGGCTGCCGGTGGACCGGGTGGTCGGCGAGGACGGGACGGCGGCCTGGCGGCGGAGCCCGGGGGGTCTGGTCAGCGCCATCGCGCCGGTGATGCGCCGGCGTCACGGCACGTGGATCGGATGGGCGGGCGCGCCCGACGAGGAGCTGGAGCCGTTCGAGGAGGACGGCATGTCCCTGTGGCCGGTCAAGCAGACCAGGCGGGACGTCGAGCTCTACTACGAGGGGTTCTCCAACGCCACGCTGTGGCCGCTCTACCACGACGTGGTGGCCCCGCCGGTGTACTCGCGCGAGATGTGGGACGCCTACGTGCGCGTCAACGAACGGTTCGCCGACGCGGCGGCCGAGGTGGCCGCGGAGAACGCCGTGGTCTGGGTGCAGGACTACCAGCTGCAGCTCGTCCCGGCCATGCTGCGGCGCCGCCGTCCCGATGTGCGGATCGGCTTCTTCCTGCACATCCCGTTCCCGCCGCTGGAGCTGTTCTGGCAGATGCCGTGGCGGCGGCAGATCCTGGAGGGCCTGCTGGGCGCCGACCTGGTCGGCTTCCAGCTGCCCGGCGCGGCGGCCAACTTCGTCCGGCTGTGCCGCCGCCTGCTTGACGCCCGGCACTTCCGCCAGGACGTGCTGTGGGAGGAGCGCGTCGTGCGGGCGCGCGCGTTCCCCATCTCCGTCGACGTGGGCGAGCTCAAGTCGCTCATCGCCCAGCCCAGCGTGCGCGAGCGGGCCGAGGAGATCCGCGCCGACCTCGGCGACCCCACCATCCTGCTCGGCGTCGACCGGCTCGACTACACCAAGGGCATCGCCCAGCGCCTGCAGGCGTTCGGCGAGCTGTTCGAGGACGGCCACCTCAAGCCGGGCCAGGCGGTGTTCGTGCAGATCGCCACGCCCAGCCGGGAGCGGGTCGAGCAGTACCAGCTGCTGCGCGACCAGATCGAGCAGCAGGTCGGCCGCATCAACGGCGACTACGGGGAACTGGGCTTCCCCGTCGTGCACTACCTGCACACCTCCTACGACCGCGCCGAGCTGGCCGCCCTCTACCTGGCCGCCGACGTCATGGTGGTCACCCCGCTGCGGGACGGCATGAACCTGGTCGCCAAGGAGTACGTCGCCTGCCGCGACGACCTGCGCGGCGCCCTGGTCCTCAGCGAGTTCGCCGGCGCGGCCGCCGAGCTCAAGCGGGCCTTCCAGGTCAACCCGTACGACATCGACGGGCTCAAGAACACCATGCTGGCCGCGATGAACGCCGACCCGGCGGAACAGGGCCGCCGCATGCGCGCGATGCGCAAGCGCGTCCTCGAACACGACGTCGACCGCTGGGCCCAGGACTTCCTCAGCGCCCTGGAACAGCCGCAACGGGTCAACTGACCCGCCGTCCCCCCAGGGGGACACCACATTCGAACCCCTGAGCAACGCGACCCTGACCCACCCGAAAGGACGGCCCCCCGCTCGGACCCTCCACGCCGCCCGGCCTTGAGGCGACCGCGCCCTGGCGCAACACCTCGCGCGCTTCTTCTGGAGCGTGCCACCGACACGACGGACGCGCCGTCACCACCGCCCGTGGTCCCGCCCGACCAGCGCGGGGGACGCCGCGTCCACGACCTGCCGGCGGAGCGCAGGTCGCCTTCCGCCGGGTGTGGCGCCCCGCCGCTGCGGGGGGTCAGCCGGCGGCTCGGCTCACCGCTCACGGCCGCGGCGCGCCTCCCGGTCACGGCCGGGAGCGCCGCCGAGCGCACCCGCCGTCCCGTGACCGCAAGGCCGAACGCCGCATCTCCGGCGGCGCCCCAGCCCTTCCCCGCGCCACACGCATTCGGCGCCCTCCCGCCGCCCGGGCGGGGCGCTCCAGACGCCAGACCGGGACGCCGGGTTCGCGACCCGCGCCGCCTTCACTGCGGGGCAGCGTCCTGTGAGCAGCGGTTTCGGGGACGTGGCAGGTGAGCTGCCGGCCGGACCAGCCGTCCCAGGCCAGGTGGGCTCGTCGTGCAGGCGACGGCGCCCGCCCGTTCCGGACAGGTGGCGCCTGGAGGCGGGGCAGCCGGTGGTCAGGGCATGCGTACCGGGTGCCCCTGCCAGAGGGGCCGGTGAGGGCTCCGTCAGCGGTCGGTGGAGGCGGGGCGTAGGTCGAACGCCGCCCAGACGGCCTTGCCGCCTGTGGACAGGGGCGCCCAGCCCCACGCGTCGCTGACCGCGCCGACCACCACCAGGCCGCGGCCCGCCTCGCCGAAGCGGTCCGGGTCGGGCTCGGCCTGCTCGGGGACCTGGGTGCCCGGGTCGGTGACGGCCACGACCAGGCGCCGCGGGTGGCCCAGCAGCACGAGCTGGATGGGACACGGCGGCGCCGGGCGCAGCAGGCCCGTCAGGCCGTGCCGGAACGCGTTGGTGACCAGCTCCGACACGGCGACCAGGACGTCCTCGGCGGCGTCGGCCAGCCCCCAGTCCTCCAGTGTGGCCAGCGTGAACTCGCGCGCCGCCTTCGGCGAGGCGGCGTCGGCGGGCAGGACCCGGCGGGCGGTGCGGGGACGGCCCGAGGGCGGGGTCGGCCAGTGGCCGGCCAGCCCCGGTGTGGCCGGCGGGACCAGCGCCGTCGGGCCGGCGTCCGGCCACAGCGCGCGCCCGGCGGCCGCGGGCCGCCAGGTCCGCCTCCCCCCGTGCGCGGGCGGAGCGGCGACGTCGTCTGCCTGGTCAACGATCATTGTCAGACCCCAGTGGCGAGCGGGTGTGCAGTGCGCGGCGTTCGCTATCTTGCTCCCCATGTCGTGCAGATGCAAGACCGTCTGCATGAACCAATGCAAGAACGAATGCACGTGCATCTCGTACCATGGCTACAGGGGTGGGGCGAGATCGCAGCCTCCCGCGAGGGAGGCGAGACGGCCTGACAAGGGGGCACGCATGTACGGCGACGAGCTGTCGGACCTCTGGCGGCACGGACTCGTCTGGCAGAAGAGCCGCCGCAGCAACCCGAGCGGCAACTGCGTCGAGTTGGCCGAACTCCCCACGGGGGAGATCGCGGTGCGCAACTCCCGGTATCCGAACGGACCGATCCTCGTCTACACGCGGGAGGAGGTCGAGGCGTTCGTGGGCGGTGCCAAGGACGGCGACTTCGACCACATGCTGGTCTGAACCGCCGGTCCGGTCGGGACCGTCAGTAAACCGAATCCCGTTCCATTTCGGTGTTCCGCCAGGTAGCGTGCTGACGCATGCACCTGGGCCAGATCGCCGAGCGAACCCCCGGCAGGCCCGCCGTGATCATGGCGGGCTCCGGGCGGATCGTCACGTACCGGGAACTCGACGAGGAGTCGAACCGGCTCGCGCAGCTCCTCCGAGCCGAGGGGCTGCGCCCCGGCGACCACGTCGCCTTCATGCTCGAGAACCACCCGCTGTTCCTGGCCGTGGCCTGGGCGGCGCAGCGTTCCGGGCTCTACTACACCGCCGTCAGCTCGCGGCTGCAGGCCGACGAGCTGGCCTACATCGTCGACAACTGCGGGGCGAAGGTCTTCGTCTCCTCACGGGCCCTGGCCGGCACCGCGGCGGCCGTCACCGAGCGCACGCCCCGGGTGCGGCTGCGGCTGATGCTGGACGGCGTCGCGCCGGGCTTCGAGTCCTACGAGGAGCGGGTCGCGGCCCATCCGCCGACCCCGATCCCGGACGAGTGCGAAGGCGTCGACATGCTGTACTCGTCGGGCACGACCGGCCGTCCCAAGGGCGTCAAACCGCAGCTGCGGCTGGACCCGATGGGCACGCCCGGCGCCCTCTACCAGCTGATCTCCCTGCTGTTCCAGCCCGACGGCGACTCGGTGTACCTGTCCCCGGCGCCGCTCTACCACGCCGCGCCGCTGCGCTACAGCCTGACCTTCCAGCGGTTCGGCGCCACCGTCGTGGTGATGGAGAAGTTCGACCCCGAGCAGGCCCTCGCGGCCATCGACGAGCACGGGGTGACGCACAGCCAGTGGGTGCCCACCCACTTCATCCGGATGCTCAAGCTGCCGCCGCATGTCCGCGCCCGTTACGACCTGTCGACGCTGCGCTGCGCCGTGCACGCCGCCGCGCCCTGCCCCGTCCCGGTCAAGGAGCAGATGATCGAGTGGTGGGGCCCGATCCTGCACGAGTACTACGCCGGGACCGAGGGCAACTGCTTCGTCTACGCCAACTCGCAGGACTGGCTCGCCCACAAGGGGACGGTCGGAAGACCCCTTCTGGGAGAGATCCATGTCTGCGACGAGAACGGCGACGAGGTGCCGCCCGGCACGCCCGGCACCCTCTACTTCGGCGCCGGCCCCGAGTTCGAGTACCACGGCGACGCCGACAAGACCGCCGCGTCCCGGGACCCGAAGGGGCGCGGCTGGACGACGCTCGGCGACGTCGGCTATGTGGACGACGACGGCTTCCTCTACCTGACCGACCGCCGCTCGTACATGATCATCAGCGGCGGGGTGAACATCTACCCGCAGGAGGCCGAGAACGTCCTGGCCGTCCATCCCAAGGTCGCCGACGTGGCGGTCATCGGCGTCCCGGACGCCGAGATGGGCGAGTCCGTCAAGGCCGTCGTGCAGCCGGTGTCCATGGACGACGCGGGCCCCGGCCTGGAGGCCGAGCTGATCGCCTACTGCCGCGACCGCCTGGCCCATTACAAGTGCCCGCGCTCGGTCGACTTCCGCGCCGAACTGCCCCGCCATGCCACCGGCAAGCTCTACAAGCGCCTGCTCAAGGACGAGTACTGGAAGGACTCCGACTCCCGGCCGCGGCCCTGACCCGTGCCCCCTCGCGTTCCGCGCCGAAGCCGCCCGGGGTCGAGCGCTGACCATGGAGATCGCGGCCTTGCGCCCGGTGTCGTGCCGCGTTCGCCCCTCGCGGTGGGCTGAGGGGGGCTCAGAGCGGCGAACGCCCCGCCCCGAAGGTCGCAGGACCTCGGGACGGGGCGTTCGGCTGTGAGGGGTGCTCAGTGCATCGGCATGGGAGCGTCGACGGCGCCGTCCGGCTTCTTGCGCGGCAGCAGCAACGCGGGGATGAAGGCCAGCACCAGCAGCGCCAGCGACCACCAGTAGGTGGTCTGGAAGGCGTCGGCCATCTTGGCGAGGATCGGTGCCATGACCTCGGGCGGCGGCTTCGGCGCCCCGGCGGGGGCCTCGGCCGCGGCGCCGCCGGTGGGCAGCCCGCGGTCCTTGAGCTGGGAGGCCAGCAGGACCGCGATGAACGCGGTGCCGATCGAGCCCGCCACCTGCTGGATGATGTTCAGCGCGGTGCTGGCTCGCGGCACCTCGTCGTGCTGCAGGGTCTGCATGGCGGCCGACATGGTCGGCATCATCGTCAGGCCCATGCCGAGACCCATGACGAACAGCGCGGCGCCCAGCGCCCAGTACGAGGCGTCGGCGGTGAGCTGCGAGGCGAAGCCCGCGACGCCCAGCACCACGACGGTGAGGCCGATCCACACGACCCGTCCGGGACCCACGCGGTCGGTGAGCTTGCCGCCGATCGGCATGGTCACCATGGCGCCCACGCCCTGCGGGGCCAGCAGCAGGCCCGCGGCGAACGCGCTCTCGCCGCGCACCGACTGGTAGTACAGCGGCAGGATCAGCATGGCGCCGAAGAAGGCGCAGGCGAACAGCACGAGCGTGCCGGACGCGGTGGCCACCGAACGGCGCCGGAACAGCCGCAGGTCGATCAGCGGGTTGCCGTTGTGGCGGCCCAGCGCGTGGAGGACGAACCCGAGCGTCAGCACCGCCCCGACGACGGTGGGGATCAGCACGCCCGGACGGCCGAAGTCGGACTTCTCCGCGCCGGTGGCCAGCCCGTAGATCAGCGCGGCCAGACCCGGCGACAGCAGCAGCAGCCCGAGGAAGTCCAGCCGCTCGGCGGGACGCGGCTCGTCGCGCTTGAGGATGCGCGCGGCCAGGATCAGCGCCACCGCGCCGATCGGCACGTTGATGTAGAAGATCCAGCGCCAGGAGACGTCGTCGACCAGCCAGCCGCCCAGGATGGGGCCGGTGATCGGGCCGAGCAGCATCGGGATGCCGACGATGCTCATCACCTGGCCGACCCGCTGCGGGCCGGCGGCCTGGGTGAGGATCGTCATGCCGGCGGGCATGATCATGCCGCCGCCCAGGCCCTGCAGCACCCGGAAGGCGATCAGGGACTCGGCGCTCCAGGCCGTGCCCGCCAGCGCCGACCCGCCGACGAACAGCGCGATCGACAGCATGTACAGGCGCTTGGTGCCGAACCGAGCCGAGGCCCAGCCGGTCACCGGGATGACCGTGGCCAGCGCGAGCGTGTAGCCGGTGGCCACCCACTGGATGGTGGCGAGCGGCGAGTCGAAGTCCTCGGACAGATGTTTGAGCGCGACGTTGACGACGGTCACGTCCAGGATGGACATGATCGCGCCGAGGACGACGACCATGGCCACCGCGAGCACGCCGCGGTCGAGCCCTCCAGCGGACGCCGAGTCCGGCGGATCGGCCTTCGTCTGCGAAGACGCGGGAGCGGTCAAGACGGTATTCCAATCATGTGGGCCCGGGCATGCGGGCACGAGGGGATCATGACGGGGCTGGGGATGCCGCAGCAAAATACTGCAGCGACTGACACTTTCGCGAACGATTAAACCCCCGCCTGTCCGGGAGTATTCCGTCGGGGTCTGACATTTCTGTGCACGTCGGCCATCTCCTCCCACAACGCCCCGTGACCTGGGCCGCCATGCGGATGTGACATAGCCGACACCCCCCTCAGGCTCCTCGGACACCGGTACGGACCCGCCGTGAAGCGAGAACTCATCGGTGCCGCCTGAGGGGGGTGCCGGGGGGGCGGTGACCTGTGGTCAGCGGCCGGTGTGCGGCGCGAGCGGCAGGGGCCCGCCGGTGAGGAACGCGGTGACCGCCGCGCGGTAGAGCGCGGGCTGCTCGGCCTCGATGACGTGGCCCGCGCCGCGCACGTACAGCAGCTTCGCGCCGGGCAGGGTGTCCCGGTACTCGCGGGCGATCTCCCACCTCTTGTAGTCGCACTCGCCGCGCAGGACCAGCACCGGCGTGGGGTCGCGGCGCAGGGCGGGCCGGGGGTCGGGGACGGTGAGCGCGTCGGCCGAGGTCATCTGGTTGGCGTAGAAGCCGGAGCGGGACGACGGTTCGGTGAAGGGACGCCCGGGGTGGCACGTCGCGGCCGATCCGACCGTGGCCAGCAGCCGGTCGAACAGCGGGTCGATCTCCTCGTCCGGCAGCAGCGCGTGCGCGGCGCGCGGGTTCGCCTCCACGAGCAGCGACCACGCCATGAGCTTCGGACGGGCCTCCAGCGCGTCCATCGCGGCGCGCTGGGCCGGGGTCAGCCGGTCCCACAGCTCGCCCTCGCCGGTCTTCTCCCACTCCGGCGCCCACAGCGCGCCTGGGGAGACGAACACCGACCGGGCGACGCGACCGGGATGCCCGGCCATGTAGGCGGCGCCGAGCGTGGCGCCCCACGAACCGCCCACCAGGATCATCCGCCGCGCGCCGATCCGCCGCCGGATCGCCTCCAGGTCCGCGACCTGCCGGGCGACGGTGTAGCCGGTCGGGTCGTCCAGCCGCTGCGACCGCCCCGACCCGAGCTGGTCGTAGGTGTACACGTCGAAGCCCTGGGCGGCCAGGTGCCGGTCGAGGTCGTCCGGGCCCGCGCCGGGCGTCCCCGGGCCGCCGTGCAGCCGGACGACCGGTTCCGCACGGCGCGGCCCCGTGCCCGGGGTCAGCGTGTACGCGATGCGGGAACCGGTGGGCAGCCGCCAGTAGCGGGTGTCCTGGGCGGGGAGCGGGCCGGCCGCGACGCCGAGCGGCCGGAAGACGGTCAGCGCGGCGGTCA
>NZ_BAAAZG010000001.1:802664-822253 GCF_039536785.1 Actinomadura miaoliensis | reverse complement strand
GCCGGCGGCGGCGCAGCGCCAGCCGGGCGCCGAGCCCGGCCGCCGCCCCGCACGCCAGGACCGTGCAGGCCAGCGCCAGCACGGCGCTCGGCACCAGGCCCGCCCGCGCCGCCGCGGCCAGCAGGAACGCGGCGGCCGCCAGCGGAAGGGCCGACAGGACGGTGAGGGACAGCAGCGACCAGCCGGCGACGCGGCGGCGGAGCGAGGGGGAGTGCGTGTTCGTCATGCCGCGACGCTAAGAACCGGGAGGCCGCCGGATCGTCCCTCGGCCGGGATCGGGTTCGTCCCCCCGCGGGGGGACACGGCCCCCTCCTCCGGTGCCATTCCGCCGATCCCCGGCCGTCCGTACGCTGACCGTCATGGATGTTCCGCGGCGGTCCCCGCCGCCCGCGCCGCGGCCCGCCGGCCGCCTGCGGCCGGACCGCGGCGCCGACCGCAGGTGGCGCTGGGTCGCGGTCGACGTCCTGGTCGCCTACACGTCGGCGACCATCCCGATCGGCGACTCCGACGTCACCGCTTCGGTGTTCCACGGCCCGCCGGTGGTCCGGGTCGCCGCGGTCGTCTGGTTCGCTGCGATCGCCGGCCGCAGGTTCGCCCCGGCCGCGGCGCTGTGGGGGGCGGCGTGCGCCACCGCCGCCGTGGCGGTGGCGGGGCACCCGCTGACGAACCTGTCGGCGGCGTCCGCCCTGGCGCTGACCATGGTCGCCCAGACGCGTCCGCGCGCCCGGGCCGTCGAGCTGTCGGCGCCGCCCGTGCTGGTGGTCCTCGCCGCGCTGGCGGCCGAGAACGGCGAGGCGCTCGTCCTGGGGGCGGTGCTGCACGGTGTCGCGTGGCTGGTGGGCGCGTCCGCCCGGTCCCGCTGGGAGACCGCGCGCGTGCTGCGCGCGCACGAGGAGGAGCGGGCGGCGGCCATGCGTGAGCGCGCGCTCGCCGACGAGCGTGCGCGCCTGGCGCGCGAGCTTCACGACGCGGTGGGCCACGCCGTCACCGTCATGGTCACCCACGCGGGCGCGGCCCGGCTGGCGCTGGGCGGTGAACGCGCCGACGTCCGGTCGTCCCTGCGCCGCATCGAGGACACCGGACGCGCCGCCATGGCCGACCTCGACCAGGTCCTCGGGCTGCTCGGCGACGCGGGCCCGCCCCCCGGCCTGGCGGACTCGCTGCGGCGCCTCGTCGACGGGTTGCCCGGCGGGCTGCCCGGCGGGCTGACGGCCGAGCTGTCGGTCGACGGCGACGTCGCGGGGCTCGCCGAGCCCGTCCGGCGCGCCGTCTACCGCGCCGCGCAGGAGGCGCTGACCAACGTCGTCCGGCACGCGTCCGCCGCGACCGTGCGGATCAGCCTGTCCCGCGACGGGGAGGACGTCGTGCTGGCGGTGACCGACGACGGAACCGCCGCCCCGCCGGCCGGCGGGCCGCACGTCCCCGGACGCGGCCTGACCGGCATGCGCGACCGCGTGGAACGGCTCGGCGGGACGTGCCGGGCGGGTCCGGCGGCGGGCGGCGGCTGGCGGGTCGACGTCCGCGTCCCCGCCCCGTCCGAGGGGCGGGCCGCGTGATCAGGGTCCTGCTCGCCGACGACGAGGAGCTCATGCGCGGCGGGCTGCGCATGATGCTGCAGACCCAGCCCGACATCACCGTCGCGGGCGAGGCGTCCGACGGCGCCCGGGCCGTGCGGATGGCGCGGGACCTGGCGCCCGACGTGGTGCTGATGGACGTGCGCATGCCGATCATGGACGGCGTGACCGCCACGCGGGAGATCACCGCGCGCGGGCCGCGGCCCCACGTCCTGGTGCTGACCACCTTCGAGCTGGACGAGTACGTCTTCGCCGCCGTCCGCGCCGGGGCCAGCGGGTTCCTGCTCAAGCGCTCCCCGCCGGAGAGGCTGATCGAGGGCGTCCGGACGGTCGCGGCGGGGGAGGGGCTGCTCGGCCCGTCGGTGACCCGGCGGCTGCTGGACGAGTTCGCCCGCACGTCCCCGGCCCCGCCGGACGCGCACACCAGGCGGCGCCTGGACCGGCTCACCGACCGCGAGCGCCAGGTGCTGCTGCTGGTCGCCCGCGGCCTGTCCAACGGCGAGATCTCCCGCGCCCTGCACGTCGGTGAGGCCACGACCAAGACGCACGTCAAACGCATCCTCGCCAAGCTGGACCTGCGCGACCGCATCCAGGCCGTCGTGTTCGCCTACGACCACGGGCTGGTGCGGCCCGACCCGTCCCGGGGCGACTGAGCCGCCCCAGCGGCGCGGCCCGGCGGCCCGCCGGGCCGCGCACAGCCGCGCCGTCCGGCAGTCGGCGGGTGAGCGCGTCGAGGGCGGACGTGACGGCGACGCTGGTACCGGAGGGCTTTCTGCCGTGCGGGAGGATGCCCGTTACAGGGAGCGGACCGGAGCGGGCACGTCCGCGGAGGGGTCGGCGGCGGTGGCCACGGCCCAGAACAGCAGCGCGACCCCGACCGCTCCCGGGTCGGGCTCTCCCTTGACGCGGTCGCCGATGTAACTGGCCCGGCCCATGCGGGCGCGCAGCTCCGCGGTGCGGGCGGCGCCGTCGGCGGCGGCCCGCGCGGCGGCGGCGAACGCGTCGTCCCCGCCCTCGCGCAGCGCGTCGACGGCGGGCGCCAGGGCGTCCACCAGCGTGCGGTCGCCGACCTTCGCCTCGCCGACGCGCTGGATGGCGGCCAGCCCGGCCGCGGCGCCCTCCGCCCAGGCCGACACGCCCGCGCCGGACTCCAGCGCGCGGGCGATCTCGGTGAACAGCAGGCCGAGCAGCGGGCCGCTGGTGCCGCCGACCTCGTCCAGGAACACCGTGCCGAGCACGGTGAACGCCGACCCGCCGGACCGTTCGAACGCGGCGACCGCGTCGCGCAGCCCGCCCCGCAGGTTGTCGCCGAAGTCGCCGTCGCCGCTGTGCCGGTCGAGCGCGGTGAGCTCGGCGTGCGCGTCCTCGGCCGCGGCGGCGTAGCGGCGCAGCACGGCCTCCTGGTCCACGTCGGTGGCGGGCATCAGACGGTCTCCTCGGTGGTCGGGCGGGGGAAGGCGGGCGTGATGGCGGGGGCGGCCCACCAGGTCTTCCACTCGGGCCGCATCCGGGTCAGCGTGATGGAGAACCCCGCCATGTCCAGGGCGGGGACGAACGTGCCGACCAGCGAACCGGTCAGCGCGATCCCGCGCCGCTCCAGGCCGCCGGCGACCAGCTCGTGCAGCCCGTACAGCTCCAGCAGCGTGGTGCCGCCCAGGCCGTTGACGACGGCGACGACCTCGTCCGGCCCCGCCGGGAGGCCCGCGATCACCTCGTCCAGCATCCGGGCCACCAGCTCCTCGGTGGACGGCCGGGGGATCGACCGGGCGGCGCGCTCGCCGTGGATGCCGACCCCGTACTCCAGCTCGCCCTCGGCCAGCTCGAACGACGGCCTGCCGGTGTGCATGGAGGTCTGCGCCCGGGACGCCACGGCCAGGCTGCGGGACGCGCCGGCGAAGGCCGCGCCCAGCTCGGCCAGCTCGTCGATGCCGAGCCCGTCGTCGGCGGCGGCGCCGAGGAGCTTCTCCACCACGACGGTTGCGCCGGTGCCGCGCCGTCCGGTCGCGGTCTCGGCGGACTCGGTGGCCAGGTCGTCGTCCACCAGCACGCGGCGGACCTCGACGCCCTCCAGCCGCAGCCGCTCGGCGGCGATGCCGAAGTTGATGCGGTCGCCGGTGTAGTTCTTCACCACGTGGATCACGCCGCCGGGACCGGCCGCCTTCCGGCTGGCCTCCAGGATCTGCCGGTTGTGCGGGGAGGCGAACACCTTGCCGGGCGCGACCGCGTCGAGCATGCCGCGGCCGAGGAACCCGGCGTGCATCGGCTCGTGACCGGACCCGCCGCCCGACACCAGTCCCACGCGCCGGCCAGGCGCGCGGTGCCGCGCGACCAGGTGGGCGGGGTCCTCGTGCAGCTCGACGAGGTCGGCGTGGGCCCGTGCGAAGCCGCGCAGCGCGGGCGGGACGGGATCACCGTCGGAGGGATGGAAGGGCGTGCTGGACGTCACGGTGCGGTCTCCCCGGGGGCAGGTGGGTGCACATTCTACGGACCACTAATATATCAGACACCACATGTCAAATAATGGCCTGGTCGGCCGTCGCCGCGTCCGGGCGACTAACCTGATGGATCAGACATCTCACACCAGCAGGGAGTCAGCCGTGGCCCCGCGTCCATCCGACAGGCAGTCGCTGGTCGTCGAGTCCATCGCCGGTCAGCTCTACCGGATCCTCTGCGACCGGATCACCACCGGCGTGTACGCGCCCGGCTCCCGGCTGGATCCGCAGGCGGTGGCCGACGAGTTCGGCGTGTCCCGCACCCCGGTACGGGACGCGCTGGCCCGCCTGGAACACGACCAGCTCATCGAGACCCGCCCCCGCTCGGGCACGTTCGTGGCCCGGCCCGGCGTCAACGACGTCCACGAGGTCTGCCAGCTGCGCAAGGGCATCGAGTGGGTGGCCACCGGCATCGCCGCCACCCGCATGCCCGCCGGCCAGATCGCCGACCTGCGCGCCGAGGCCGTCGAGGCGGCCGAGGCGATCGGCAAGGGCGACTTCGGCCCGTTCTTCGCCAGCGCCACGCGGATCCACCGCGAGATCGTGGCCGCCACCGGCAACGAGCGCCTGGTCCGCGCCCGCGCCTCGGTCGAACCGTTCGTCGCCTGGCTGCGCGTCCTCGGCGCGACCGGGCCCCGGCGCGCCGAGGGATCCACCCGCCGCCACCTGCAGATCCTCGACGCCATGGCCGCCCGCGACGTCGCCGCCGCCCAGGAGGCCGCCGCCGTCCACCTGGACGAGGTCGAGGAGTGGACGGTCGCCGACATGCAGTCCCAGGCCATCCCCCTCTGACCGCCCGTCCGCCCGCGTCCCCACCACCAGAGCGGTGGACGGCTACGACGCCGGCACCCTCGCCACGGACGCCAGAACTCCTCCTCTACCGGGTGCCTGCCCGCCGCGCGCGGCAGATCCAGGACGCGTGACGCTCACCTCGCCCACTCATCGGCGGAGGACCGGCGAACGAGAGGGTCACTTGGACGTGAGGCGGCGCCCCAACGCTTCCGCGCCGCGCACGTCCTGACCCGGATCGACGTGGACGATCACCTTCCGGTTGGCCGCCAGGGGAGACAGGTCGATGCCGGGAGCGATTCCCTGAATGTGGAGGTCGGCGAGTTCGGGCAGCGAAGCGAGTGGGCTCAGATCGGAAATCTGTTGGCATCCGCTCAGCCACAACCCCCGCAAACCGGTGAGTCGTGTCAGCGGAGTCAGATCGTGGACTCCCGTATGCCCCAGGCCGAGATATCTGAGGCCGGTGACGTCGGAGAGCGGAGCGATGTCCCGCACTTCCGTGCAACCGCCGAGGCGGAGGTCCGTCAGGGGAAGGGCGGTGAGCGGCGTCAGATCGCTGATCCAGTCGCAGTCGTTCAGGATCAGCCATTTCACCTTGGGTGCCGCGGTGACGACGTCGTGAAGCCGGTTCTGGATCCGCGCGCCGGACAGACCCAGCGAGATCACATCGTCCAGGGGCGGCAATGCGCTGAGGCTCGTCAGGCCGTGGGCGTCGTGCAGTGCGAGTTCGCGGAGCGTGCCGGCATGTCGCCGCAACGCGGAGAAGTCCTCGATCTCCTGGCAGGAGTTGAACCAGATGCTCCGCAGCGGGGGCAGCGCGTCCAGAAAACGAATGTCCTTCTGCCCGGACAGTCCGAGGACGAGTCCCTGGAGGGCGGGTAGTTCGGGCAGGCCGGAGAAATCAGTGCCGGGTTCGCTGGAGATCAGGCTGAGTTTCTCGAGGGATGTTCGATGGGGGTGGAGGAAGTCGAGAACAAGTGGCTCATTGGACAGGACGTAAAGTCCGGAAAGAGGGGCGATCTTGTCGAGGGCGGCCAGTTGCTCGGCGGAGAAGATGACGTCGAGAACGCCGCCGGGAGGCATCTTCGACAGTATTCGTTCGGCGTACTCGGCGGCGTCGAAGAAATTCCAGGCGTCGTTGAGTTCTCGTTGCACTCCCCAACGTGGGTCGGCGGCGTATCGGGAAAGGACGTCCAGGGCTTCGGGGCCGTTGATGAGGGCGGCGGCGTGGACGGTGGCCCTGGCGGAGGTTTCGGAGAGGCCGTCCAGGGTCTCGGGGAGGCGGGCGAGGACGGGTTCGCCGGCCGTGGCGAGGGAGCGGGCGGCGGCCAGGGTGCGGGGCGGGACGAGGGCGTCGATGCAGCGGTCGAGCGCGGCGCGCAGGTCGTCGGGGACCGAGGGAAGCGTCTCCAGGCACGACACGGCCAGGAGTTTCAGGAAGCGGGCGCGTCGCGGCTCGGCCTCGACGCGTTCGAGGATGCCGCCGATCAGTTCGCGGCGCAGCGGCTCGTTGGCGTGTCCGGCGGTCATGATGACGGTTTCGCGCCACTGGTCGCGGTGGGCGTTGCGGATCAGCAGGTCCATGTCGCCGAGGTCGGCGGCCTGCTTGGCGGTGAGGTACTCCTGAACGGTGCGGTGCACGAAGTCGATCCGGCCCGGAACCGGTTCGCGCAGGACGCCGCTTCGCTGGAGAAGCAGATCGAGGACGTCGGCGGCCCGTGCCCGCACGCGCGGCATCGTCCGCAGCCGTTCGGCGATGACGCGTTCGACCATCGGCTTCGGCAGCTCGACGCGCCCGCTGGTCGACAGGTGCCAGGCCAGTTCCTGCAGGATGCGGATCTTCTGGTCGCGTTCGAGGTCGATGGTCTGGGCGCTCGGGATGCCGCGCTTGGCGTCGCGGGTCTCCAGCAGCAGGTCGAGCGCCGCCGCGTACAGCCCCATGCGGTCGCGGGGGAGCGTTTCGCGGTCGAGGTTGAGCGCGCACAGCATCGCGGCCAGCAGGGGACTGGAACCGAGTGTGCGAAGGTGCGGGGCCGCTTCGAGACGGGCGAGCAGCCGCGCCTCGTAGCCCGGCAGGCGCTCCGGCTCACAGGGCAGGTCGGCGCAGTGGCGAACGGCGTCGTGCCAGTGCTCGATCAGGGCCCGCAGGTCGGCGGGGCCGAGCGGCTCCATGAACGCGGTCGCGAACCCCTCGGCGCGCAGCCATGCGGAACCGGCCGCCGCCGGGCGGGACGTGACCACCACCCGCACGCCCGGGAACTGGCCGACCAGATCGCGCAGCCACTGCCGCACGTCGTGACGCTGGTTCGCGGTGACCTCGTCCACCCCGTCCACCAGCAGCAGGGCCCGGCCCGACAGCAGCCGCCGGTGCACCCAGGCGCGCGGCATCAGCCCGGTCAGATGACCGGCGACGCCGTCCACGAACTCCTCCGGCCGGGGCAGGCGCGCACCCGAATAGCTGCGCAGCTTGATGAGGAACGGGACGCAGCCGTTCCAGGACGCCAGGTCGCCGGAGAACTCGCCGCGTGCGGCGGTGACGGCGAGCCAGCGCAGCAGCGTGCTCTTCCCGCCGCCCGCCTCCCCGCGGACGAGCATCAGGCGGTGCTCGCCCAGCGCCGACTCGACGCGGACGGCACCGGCCTCCCGGTCGACGATCCGCCATTCGCTCACCGGCACCGCGCCATGGTGGGCCTTGCGCCGGTCCGCGTTGTCCTCCCGCAGGACGTTCAGGCTGATGTAGGCGACGCTCAGCTTCGTCTGCGGGCGGCTGAAACGCTCGAAACGGACACCGAACAGCTCGAGCGTGTCGAGGCTGTCACTGATCGAGGTTAGGTAGCGGCGCGTCCACTCCTCGTCGTCGGACTCGCCCTCCGGCGCGACGAGGGAGCGCGCGGGGAGCCGGGCCAGGACGGCGGTCACCTGGTCGGCCAGGCCGGAGAGCCGGGCCAGCGTCTCGGCCGACGCGCGCGGCCCGAACTGCGGCAGGTGGACGATGATGCGCGCCAGGCAGTCGCAGCACTCGTCCAGCACCACCTCGTACAGGCGGGCGCCCGCCTCGCCGAGCTGGAACCCGGCCTGCCGGGCGGGCAGCGTGGCGCGCAGGGCGCGGGCGAGCCGCACCGGATCGGCGTCGACGGACAGCAGCGCCTCGTCCGACAGGTCGGCGCGCTCCAGCGTCAGCACCACCTGGTGCAGGACCGCCTCACGGTCGCCGTCGGTGAGGCCGCCGAACTCCTGGCGGCAGTAGGTCATCAGCCGTTCGCCGACCGAGTCGGCGATCTCCTCGAACTGGCGCCGCGCCCGGCGCCGCCGGATCTCGTCGGGAAAGCCGAGCCTGATCAGGTCGACCAGGTCCTGCCCCTGCGCCTTGCGGTCGGCGCGTCCGGCCACCAGGCGCCCCACGGCGAGCTGCACCACCGACCTGCCGACGCCCAGCGCGACGCCTTCGACGGACACGGCACCCCCAATTCACTTGAAGGCACCAGTATCCCGGCAACCCGCCGCGATCGAGAGCCACCCGTCACCGTTCCGCCCGATTCGTGCCCGGCCGGGCGGCCGGCGGCCGGTGCGGTGGGGAGGCCGCCGGTGTTCTAGGCGTCGCCGTCGTGTTCTCGGGGCGGGGCGGCGTTCGTCTTCGCGTCATGGGGCGGGACCTCGGCGGCCGCCTGTGCCGTGGACGAGGCGTGCAGCGGCAGGCGCAGCACCATGCGGGTTCCGCTCGCGGTGTCGGCGATGTTCAGGGAGCCGCCGTGGGCGCGGGCGATCTCACGGGCGATCGGCAGGCCCAGGCCCGTGCCCGCGGGATCGCGGTGGCGGGCGTCGTGGCGCCGGTAGAAGCGGCGGAAGACCTCCTCGCGTTCCGGCGCGGGGATCCCCGGTCCGTCATCGCTGACCTGCAGGACGGCATGGTCGCCGTCGGCGGCGACCGTCACCTCGACCCGGGAGCCGGCGTGGCGTTCGGCGTTGGCCATCAGGTTGCCCAGCAGGCGGGCCAGCCGGACCGAGGAGCCGTTCACCACGACTCCGGGCTGCAGGCGGACGTTGAGGACGATCACGGGCGTGCGGTGGGCGAGGTCGGTCTCGACCAGGCGGGCCAGGTCGACGGGTTCGGCGGGGAGCTGGACGTCCCCGTCGAGCCGGGCGAGTTCGAGCAGGTCGGCGACGATGTCGCCGAGCCTTTCGACGTCGCGCAGGGCCGCGCGCAGAGCCTCGTGGGGATCGGCCGCGGGGTCGGCGAGGGCCGCCTCCAGCCGCGTCAGCAGGCCGGTGATCGGGGCTCGCAGGTCGTGGGAGGTGTCGCTGACGGCCTGCCGCTGCCGCTCCATGGCCTGCCGCAGCGCCCGGACGGTCCGCCGTTCCTCGGTGTAGGCGTGGCACAGATCCGAGTTGAGTTCGTGCGGCTCACGGGCCGGGGCCCGCGGTTCGGTCCCGGCCGCCCGCCCGTCCGCGGCCGCCGGGGCGCCGGACCGGGGGGTGATCTCCGCCACGCAGTGGACGATCCCGGTGACCTCGCCGTCCGGGCTGAGCATCGGCGCGTTGAGGGTGCTCCAGTACCGCTCCTGGAGGACTCCCGGCCGTCCGGGGGCCTCCAGGGCGAAGCACCGCGTCGCCATGACGTCGGTCCGGCCCTCGGCCAGCACCCGGTCCAGCGAGGCCCGCAGCTCGCCCGCGCCGTGCCCGGAGGACCCGCCGAGGAAGATCGTGAACAGGCTCCGCCCGACCAGCTCGTCGCGAGAGCGTCCCGACATCCGCTGGTAGGCGCGGTTCACGGTGACGAACACCGCGTCGGGCGACAGCACGGCGGCGGGGACGGGGAGCACGTCGAACGGCTGCGCGGGATCCGGGGCGGCCGTCATCGTCGATCACAGGTGGTGAGGGAGGAGGAGCTCGGCGGGGAAGGGGGCGAAGTAGGTCTGCCGGGACAGGAAGCCGAGCTCTTCGCCCGCCGCGTGGTGGCGCAGCAGGGCGGTCGGGACGCCGCGCGCCTCACCGCGGCGGTACGAGTCGATCGCGGTGAGGATGTCGTGGCGGCGTGTGGGGTCGAGGCGGTCGCTGAGGAAGCCCAGCAGGTGCAGGAGCGCGTTGACGTGGCGGCCGGGGGTGGTGCGGGCGGCGAGCGCGGCGGTGAACGCGCGGCGGTACTCGGCCTCCAGTTCGGTGGGGTCGCGGGCCCCGGCCCGCGCGACGATCCGTCCCGTCCGGCGGTAGGCGGCGGGGTCGTGCGCGAGGAGCTGCATCTTGTGCCTGCTGTGGAACGCCACCAGGTCGCGGGCGCGCCAGTCGCCGGCGAAGAACTCACGCAGCCGGGCCTGGGCGAAGACGCGTTCGAGGAAGTGCTCGCGCAGCAGCGGGTCGTTGAGCCGGCCGTCCTCCTCGGCGGGCAGGCCCGGGAGCGCCTCGGCGACGAGGGCGGCGAACAGGCCGCGGCCGCGGCGGTCCGCCGGCCAGCCGCCGGGGGGTTCTCCCGGACGGCCGGGCGCGTAGCGCGGCAGCCCGAACAGCCCGCAGCTGGGGGAACGCGACTTGAGCACGTAGCCGTCGAGCCGGTCCAGCTCGGGAACGCGGTCGCGGGCGAGCCGCACCATGGCCGCGGTGTGGTCGGCGGTCCCGTCCCTGGCGACGAGCGCGCCGTCCGTGCGCAGGCGCACCGGGGCGCGCGGCGCGCCCAGGCCGATCTCCATCTCCGGGCAGATCGGTACCCAGTCGACGTGGAGGGACAGCGGGCCGGTGAGGAACCAGTCGCGGCTGTCGCCGCCGTTGTAGCGGACGGCGGCGCCGAGCAGGCAGCTGGACACCGCGAGCCGTGGCCGCGGCTGTGCCGGCACGCTCTCGCGCCGTTGGGCGGCGTCCGTGTCGCAGGACGTCCGTGCTGCCGGGAACATGGGCACCATCTCCGACGAATCGCTTCAAAACTTGTTCATAGTCGGAGAGTCGCCCCATAAACAACCGCAAACCGGTAAAAGGCGTATAAAACCGGATTAGTGGGACGTTGCGGTGAGTTCGGCGACCGCCTCGGCGAGGGTGGTCACGAACCCGACGGTGCGCGGCAACCGGGGCCGCGCCCAGCCCGGACCGCCCGCCAGGGCCCGCAGCGGCGGACGCGTCCTCGGCAGGTCCGCCAGCCAGGCGGGGTCCCCGGTCGCGCCGGTCTGCGACCAGACGAACACCGCGTGCGGGCCCACCCGGTCGATCGCGGCGTACAGCGCCCCCGCCGGTACGCGCGCGCCGAGCGCGACGGCCGGGGCGCCCGCCTCGGCGAGCGCGGCGGCCAGCGCGTGCACCGGCAGGCTGTGCTGCTCGTCGGGGGCGCACGCGAGCAGGGCGGCGCGGCCGTCGGGCGGCCGCCGCGCGGGCACCTCGGCCAGGCAGCGCAGCACCACCTCCGACAGCAGGTGCTCCATCTCCACGCAGCCGCCGGTCGCCGCGTGCTTGCGGCCGATCCCGACCAGGACCGGGACGAGCAGCCCGTCCCACGCGCGTACCACACCGTCCCGGCGCAGCGCGGACCGGACGGCGGCGCTCATCGCGCCCTCGTCCATCGCCATCACCGCCCGCGCCAGGCCCCGCACCCGCGCGGTCCGCTCGCCGTCGCGTTCGGCGGGCGCTCCCGTCCCCGTCAACGGCAGGCGGTGGCCGCCCGCGCCGTGCGCGCGCGGCGGCGCGGGCTCGCCGGGCGGCACCCCCAGGGCGGTCCGCGCGGCCTCACCCGGCGGGGCGCCGGCCAGGATCAGCCGCCGCATGACCTCCAGCCGTGCCAGGTCCGCCGGCGTGTAGCGCCGGTGACCGCCCGGGCTGCGTCCGCTGGGACCGATGCCGTAGCGGCGGTCCCAGGTGCGCAGGGTGGAGGCGGCCACGCCCAGGCGTCGTGCCACCGCGCCCACGCCGAGGCCGGCCTCCCGTGCCGTAGGCTCGCCCATGCTTCACCCCCCACGCGGCCCTGGACCGGAGAACGTGACTGCACCGGGGTCCTCTGAAACATCCTGCCTGGTCGCGGCGCGTGGAAAGACCGAACGGGGCCGCCGGGCGTCAGGCAGCGGGCGGCAGGCCCAGGGAGCGGGCGATGAGCATGCGCTGGACCTCGGAGGTGCCCTCGCCCACTTCGAGGATCTTCGCGTCCCGGTAGAAGCGGCCCACGGCGTACTCGTTCATGAAGCCGTAGCCGCCGAAGATCTGGGTGGCGTCGCGCGCGTTGTCCATGGCGGCGTTGGAGGCGACCAGCTTGGCGATGGACGCCTCCTTCTTGAACGGCTGCCCCGCCAGCATGCGGGCCGCGGCGGCGTAGTAGGCCAGGCGGGCGGTGTGCGCCCGGGTCTCCATGTCGGCGATCTTGAACTGGACGGCCTGGTAGCGGCCGATCTCACGGCCGAAGGCGACGCGTTCGCGGACGTAGCGCAGGCACTCGTCCACGCAGCCCTGGGCCAGGCCGACCGACAGCGCGGCGATGGCGATGCGGCCCTCGTCCAGGATGCGCAGGAACTGGGCGTAGCCGCGGCCGCGCTCGCCGACCAGGTTCTCGGCGGGCACCCGGACGTCGTCGAACGCCAGTTCGCGGGTGTCGGACGCCGACCAGCCGACCTTGGAGTACTTGCGGCCGACGGTGAAGCCGGGCGTGCCGTTCGGGACGATGATCGTCGAGATCTCGTTCTCGCCGGTCAGCGCGGTGACGGTGACGAACGCGGTGATGTCGGTGCCGGAGTTGGTGATGAACGACTTGGACCCGTTGAGCACCCAGTGGTCGCCGTCCAGGCGGGCGGTGGTGCGCATGCCGCCGGGGACGTCGGAGCCGCCGCCCGGTTCGGTCAGCCCGAAGGCGGCGAGCTTCTCGCCGGACGTCAGCACCGGCAGCCACCGCTCCTTCTGCGCCTGGGAGCCGAAACGGTAGATGGGCATGGCGCCCAGGGACACCCCGGCCTCCAGGGTGATGGCCACCGAGGAGTCGACGCGGGCCAGTTCCTCAAGGGCGAGGCAGAGGGTGAAGTAGTCGCCGCCCATGCCGCCGTACTCCTCGGGGAACGGCAGGCCGAACAGGCCCATCTTGCCCATCGCGGCGACGATCTCGTACGGGAACTCGCCCCGCTCGTACAGGTCGCCGATCACCGGCGCGACGGACTCGCGGGCGAACCGCTCGACGGTGCGGCGCAGCTCCTCCTGCTCGTCGGTGAGCGTGAAGTCGATCATTACTGCTCCTTGGGTGACAGGGCCTCGACGACGCGGGAGGGACTGGGACGGCCGAGGCGCTCGGCCATCCAGCGGCTGGTGGCGGCGAGGGCGTCCAGGTCGACGCCGGTGTCGATGCCGAGGCCGTGCAGCATCCACACCAGGTCCTCGGTGGCCAGGTTGCCGGTGGCGCTCTCGGCGAACGGGCAGCCGCCGATGCCGCCGGCGGAGGCGTCCACCGTGGTGACACCGGCCCGCAGGGCGGCCAGCGTGTTGGCCAGGGCCTGGCCGTAGGTGTCATGGAAGTGCACCGCGAGCCGGTCGACGCCGATCCCCGCGGCGACCAGGGCCTCGATCAGCGCGGTGACCTGGCCGGGCGTGCCGACGCCGATGGTGTCGCCGATGCTGAGCTGCGCGCAGCCGAGGTCCATCATGCGGGTCGCGACGCGGACCACCTGGTCGATCGGCACGTCGCCCTCCCACGGGTCGCCGCACGCCATCGACACGTAGGCGCGCACCCACAGGCCCTCGGCGAGGGCGCGCTCGACGACGGGCGCGAACATCGCGATCGACTCGTCGACGGTGCGGTTGAGGTTGCGCCGGGCGAACGACTCGGTGGCACTGCCGAAGATCGCTATCTCGGTGACACCGTTGCGCAGCGCCCGCTCCAGGCCCCGCTCGTTGGGCACCAGGACGGGGCGGCGCACTCCCGGGGACGGGGGCAGGGCGCCCAGCAGCTCCTCGGCGTCGGCCAGCTGCGGCACCCACTTGGGGTGGACGAAGCTGGTCGTCTCGATCGTGCGCAGGCCGGCGTCGGCGAGCCGCGTGACGAACTCGGCCTTGACGTCCGCCGGGACGATCGTCTTCTCGTTCTGCAGCCCGTCGCGCGGTCCGACCTCGTAGATCGTGACCCGGTCGGGCAGGCCGTCCAGCGGCACCCGCATCGTCATGCCTCCTCGATGACGGCCAGCACCGCGTCCAGGGCGACCTGCGCGCCCGCGCGGACCGGCAGGTTCGTCACCGTGCCGGCGACCGGCGCGGTCACGGTGTGCTCCATCTTCATCGCCTCCACCACCAGCAGCGGCTGGCCCGCGTCGACCCGCTCGCCCTCGCTCGCCTTGACGGCCAGGACGGTGCCGGGCATCGGGCTGCGGACGACGCCGTCCCCGGCCGCCGACGCGCCGCCCCCGGCCTCGGCGCGCACGTGCTCGGTCAGCGCCCAGGCGTGCCCGTCGCGGCCCAGCCAGAGCGTGTCGCCGTCACGGGCGTGCCGGTACGTCAGCGTGCGGTCGCCGTAGGCGAGCGTCAGCGTCCGGCCGTCGCGCTTCAGGGACGCGCGGACGGGCGCGGCGTCGTCGATCGAGACGAGCGCGTCATGGGCGCGGCCCTGAACGCGCACCTCCACGGGGTCGCCGCCGGACGGGGTGATGATCCACGGGGTCCAGGCGGGGGCGCCGGGACGCCAGCCGTCCGGGATCGCCCACGGGTCGGCGTCGTCGCGCGGTTCCAGGGCGAGCATGCGTTCCAGCGCGGCGGCGGCCAGGACCTCGCCGGGAACGGAGCCGCCCGCCGTCAGGTCGGTCAGCGAACGTTCGACCAGGCCCGTGTCGAGGCGGCCCGCCGCCACGTCCGGGTGCCTGAGCAGCGCCCGCAGGAACGCCACGTTGGTGGGGACGCCGAGCAGCGTGTACGACGCGAGGGCGCGGTCCAGGCTCCGCAGGGCGGCGGTGCGGTCGGCGCCCCAGGCGATCACCTTGGCGAGCATCGGGTCGTACGAGCCGCCGACCTCGTCGCCCTCCTCCAGGCCCGAGTCGACGCGCGTGCCGGACGGCTCGTCCAGGAGCAGCACCCGGCCGCCCGTGGGCAGGAAGCCGCGCGCCGGGTCCTCGGCGTAGACGCGCGCCTCGACGGCGTGGCCGTTCAGGCTCACCTCGTCCTGGGTGAGGGGGAGCGGCTCCCCGGCGGCGACGCGCAGTTGCAGTTCCACCAGGTCGAGGCCGGTGACCAGTTCGGTGACGGGGTGCTCGACCTGCAGCCGGGTGTTCATCTCCATGAAGAAGAACTCGCCGGGACGGTCGGCCGACACGATGTACTCCACCGTCCCGGCGCCGGTGTAGCCGACGGCCTCGGCCGCCGCGACGGCCGCCGCGCCCATGCGTTCGCGGGTGGCCGCGTCCAGCAGCGGGGACGGCGCCTCCTCCACGATCTTCTGGTGCCGGCGTTGCAGGCTGCACTCGCGCTCGCCCAGGTGGACGGCGTTTCCGTGGGCGTCGGCGAACACCTGGATCTCGATGTGCCGGGGGTTGCCGACGAACCGCTCCACCAGGAGGGTGTCGTCGCCGAACGCCGCGCGGGCCTCGCGGCGGGCGGCGGCGATCGCGTCGGGCAGGTCGGGCGCCTCGCGGACGAGCCGCATGCCCTTGCCGCCGCCGCCCGCCGACGGCTTGAGCAGCACGGGCAGGCCCACGTCCAGCGCGGCGTCGACGAGTTCCTCGTCCGACAGGCCCGGCTCGTCCCGGCCCGGCACGACCGGCACCCCCGCCGCCGCGACGGTGCGCTTGGCGCGGATCTTGTCGCCCATCGCCTCGATCGCCGCGGCGGGCGGGCCGACGAACACCAGCCCGGCGGCCGCGCAGGCGCGGGCGAAGCCGGCGTTCTCGGCCAGGAAGCCGTACCCGGGATGCACGGCCTCGGCGCCGGCCGCGCGGGCCGCCGCGACCACCGCGTCCACGTCCAGATACGACGGGATCCGCACCGCCTCGTCCGCCTCCCGGACGTGCCGCGCGCCCGCGTCGGCGTCGGTGTGCACGGCGACCGAGCGGACGCCCAGCCGCCGCAGCGTGCGGAACACCCGGACCGCGATCTCGCCGCGGTTGGCCACCAGAACGCTCTCGAACATCACGGCCTCACATCCGGAAGACGCCGTAGCCGACGGGTTCCAGCGGCGCGTTCGCCGCCGCGGACAGCGCGAGTCCCAGCACCCGGCGGGTGTCCAGCGGGTCGATCACGCCGTCGTCCCACAGCCGCGCCGTGGAGTAGTACGGGTTGCCCTGCTCCTCGTACTGCTCGCGAATCGGCGCCTTGAACTTCTCCTCCGCCTCGTCCGGCCACCGCTCGCCGCGCGCCTCCAGCTGGTCGCGGCGGACGGTGGCCAGCACGCTGGCGGCCTGCTCCCCGCCCATCACCGAGATCCGCGCGTTCGGCCACATCCACAGGAAACGGGGGGAGTACGCCCGGCCGCACATCGCGTAGTTGCCCGCGCCGAACGAACCGCCGATCACGACGGTGAACTTGGGGACGCGGGCGCACGCCACGGCGGTGACCATCTTGGCGCCGTGCTTGGCGATGCCGCCCGACTCGTACTGCCGGCCCACCATGAACCCGGTGATGTTCTGCAGGAACAGCAGCGGCACCGAGCGGCGGTCGCACAGCTCGATGAAGTGCGCGCCCTTGAGCGCCGACTCGCCGAACAGGATGCCGTTGTTGGCCACGACGCCGACCGGATGGCCGTGGACGCGGGCGAAGCCGGTCACCAGCGTGGTGCCGTACTCCTTCTTGAACTCCTGGAACCGGCTGCCGTCCACGATCCGCGCGATCACCTCGCGCACGTCGTAGGGGGTGCGCGGGTCGGGCGGCACGACCCCGTACAGCTCGCCGGGGTCGGCGGCGGGCGGCTCGGGCCGCGTCACGTCCCAGGGGCGCGGCTCGCGCGGGCCGAGCGTCGCCACGATGTCGCGGACGATCGCCAGCGCGTGCGCGTCGTCCTCGGCCAGGTGGTCGGTCACGCCGGAGGTGCGGGCGTGCAGCTCCCCGCCGCCCAGCTCCTCGGCGGTGACGACCTCGCCGGTCGCGGCCTTCACCAGCGGCGGGCCGCCCAGGAAGATCGTGCCCTGGCCGCGGACGATCACCGCCTCGTCGCTCATCGCCGGGACGTACGCGCCGCCCGCGGTGCACGAGCCGAGCACGGCGGCGATCTGCGGGATGCTCCGCGCCGACATGGTCGCCTGGTTGTAGAAGATCCGGCCGAAGTGCTCGCGGTCGGGGAACACCTCGTCCTGGCGGGGCAGGAACGCGCCGCCCGAGTCGACCAGGTAGACGCAGGGCAGCCGGTTGTGCAGCGCCACCTCCTGCGCCCGCAGGTGCTTCTTGACCGTCATCGGGTAGTAGGTGCCGCCCTTGACGGTGGCGTCGTTGGCGACGACCACGCACTCGCGGCCCGAGATCCGCCCGACCCCGGTGATGATCCCGGCGCCGGGGGCCTCGTCGTCGTACATGCCGTGGGCGGCCAGCGGCGACAGCTCCAGGAACGGCGATCCCGGGTCGAGCAGGGCGTCCACCCGGTCGCGCGGCAGCAGCTTGCCGCGCGCCACGTGCCGTTCGCGGGCGCGCTCGGGACCGCCGCGCCCGGCCCGGTCGATGCGGTCGCGCAGCTCGGCGACCAGCGCCGCGTTGTGCTCGGCGTTGGCCTTGAACGCCGGGTCCGCCGGGTCGGCGCGGGTGGGCAGTACAGGTCCGGCCATCAGTCGCGTCCTCGTCGTGTTAATGACCGTTAACAACGCCGATGTTAATACTCATTAACATCGGACGTCCACCCCCCTACACTTCCCTCATGACCTCGGAACCCGTGCGCCCCGCGGGCGGCCGGGCGACGGTGACCTCCCCGCGCCGGGCGGAGATCCTGGCCGCGGCCGCCGAACTGTTCGCCCGGCGCGGCTTCCACGGCGCCTCCATCGGCGACGTCGGCCGGGCGGTCGGGCTCACCGGCCCCGCCCTCTACCGGCACTTCCGCGGCAAGGAGGCGGTGCTGGCCGAGATGCTGCTCGACATCAGCGAGCGGCTGCGGGCCGAGGGCGTGCGGCGCGCCGCCGACCCCGACCCCGCCCGGGCCCTGGACGCCCTGCTGCGCTGGCACATCGCGTTCGCCCTCGACAACCCGGCGCTGATCACCGTCCACGAACGCGAGCTGGACAACGTGCCCGAGCCGCAGCGCCACCAGATCCGCCGCCTGCAGCGCGCGTACGTGGAGGAGTGGGTCGGCGTGCTGCGCCGCATGCGTCCCGACGCCCCGCCCCCCGAGGACCGCGCACGCGCCGCCGTGCACGCCTGCTTCGGCCTGCTCAACTCCACCCCCTACAGCGCCGCGGCCGTGGACCGCTCCGCGATGGGCGACCTGCTGTACGCGATGGCGCGCGCCGCCCTCCACCAGGTCTCCTAGCGGCCCTGGGAAGTCGTACCCGTGGGCGTTGAACGGCGCGGGCGGGCGGTGCGTACGACTGGGCATGACGGACCAGAAGGTGGCGCCCCTCGGTAACGGTTCGGCTGACGGTCGTCGCAGGGCGGCGCACGCGTCGACGTCCCCGGACGACGACGCCCGGCCGGAGACGCCGACCGACGTCAAGGTGGCCGGCGCCGACTGGTCCGAGCGCGCCGGACGGTCCCCCGTGCGGACGGCGGCGCGGGCGGCGAACTCCATCGAGGTGTGGCCGTGCGCCAACTGCGGCAGGCCCGTCCCGCAGCCGGTGCCCGGCACCTGGTCGGTGCGCTACTGCCAGGACGGCGACGGGGCGTGCGCCGCCGAGGCCCGCCGGCGCCGCGAACGCGGCCGCGACACCCCGGGGCTGACCGGGCAGGTCGCCTGGGCCTGGGAGATCGTCGAACGGATGGAGGAGGCCGTCGGGCGGCTGGCCGGTTCGCTGGCCTCCGAGCTGAGCGTCGCCGGGGTGGAACGGCGCATCGCCGACGCCGACGCCGAGGCCGCCGCCCGCATCGCGGTCGCGCAGAAGGAACGCGACGCCTCCCAGCGGCAGGCCGAGGCCGCCTGGCGGCAGGCCGCCGCCGCCCAGGAGCGGATGGAGGCCGCCGAACGCGAGGCCGCCGCCGCCCGCGAGGAGACCGACCGCGTCGCCGCCGAACGCGACGCCGCGCGCCGCGAGGCCGCCGAGGCCCGCGAGGCCGCCGAGCGGTCCGCCGCCGCCGGGCTCGCCGCCGAGCACGAACGCGACCGCGTCGTCGAGCGCGAGAGCGAGCTGCTGGCGGCGCTGGAGTCGGCCCGTGCCGAGCTGGTCACCCTGCACTCGCGGCTGTCGGACTCGGAGACGATCGTGGAGGGCCAGCGGATCGAGGCCGCCGCCGCCCGCCGCGCCGCCGACGACCTGCGCGCCGCCCTCCACGAGGCCGAGACCAAACGCGGGCAGGCCGTGGCCGACCGCGACCAGATGCAGGCGCGCCTGCACGAGTGTGAACAGCAGAACTGGCAGCTGTCGCGCACCGTCGACGAGCTGCGCGCCGCGCTGACCGCGCTGACCGGCGAACGCGACGCGGCCCGCGCCGAGGCCGAACGCGCCCGCCGCCAGATCGACGCGCTGACCGGCTCCGCCGTCCCGGACGCCCCCGCCGGCCGAACCGCCGGCGGTCGCCCGGTGAACGGCACCCGACCCGCCGCCGAGCCGGAACCGCCCACCGGGCTGCACTCCCTGAACGGATTCCGGCTTCCCCACGCGGGCTGAACGACGAGGAGGAGGTGAGGCCCCTACCGCAGAGCACTGGCCCTGTCAGACCGGCCGCCGCGCCGTACCGG
>NZ_BAAAZG010000001.1:744480-802642 GCF_039536785.1 Actinomadura miaoliensis | reverse complement strand
CTTGCGCGACCGGCCGCGGTTCAGCCCCGCTCGCGCAGCCGCGCCGTGTAGTCGACGGCCCCCGCCTGCACGGCGGCGTGCACGGCGCGGGCGACGCGCGCCCCCCACGTCGAACGCGGCCCCGCGAACGGTTCCTCACCGCCGGACCCTGTCACCACGGGCGCGGCCACGCAGATCGCGTCCGACGCGGTGCCGGTGCAGGAGTAGCCCGCCTCCAGCAGGGCCTGCGTCTTGGCCTCGGTGGCGGTGACGACCGCGTTGACCAGGGCGGCGTCGCCCAGCGGCACGGGCACCGCGACCACGATGTTGATCGTCCCGGGGACGGTCCCGTCCAGGTGGACGGGCGCCAGTTCGGGGTCGGCGGCGTCGGCGGGCGCGGCCGCCCACGTCGGGACGCGCAGCCCCACCGTCGCGGACACCGCCACGCCCTCGTCCTCGGCCTGGACGGTGCGGCCGACGGGTGCCGCGGTCATCATGGCGACGCCGCGCCCCCGCAACCCGTAGGCGTCCGCCAGCTCACGCAGGTGCGCCTGCGGATCCAGACGCGCGTACCCGCCGGGCACCTGCGCGTTGAGCACCCACCTGACCGGCCCGATCCCGCCGCCGAGGAGCGCCGAGGAGATCGCCCGCAGGCCCGGCCCCGTCCGCCACACCGTCGCCGCCAGGCGCGCGCCGTCCTCCTCCCGCCAGTGCGTCTCCAGCCTCATCGGTCCTCACCGGAGGAACGCTCCAGGGACAGCACGGGACGGCCGTCCGGGCCCCGTGCGACGTGCACCCGGGCACCGAAGTGCGCGCCGACCGTCTCGCCGGTGAGCACCTCGCCGGGCGGGCCGGACGCCGCGACCCGGCCGTCCGACAGCAGCACCAGCGCGTCGGCGTACTGCCCGGCCAGCGTCAGGTCGTGGATCGTGGTGAGCACGGTCAGCCCGTCGTCCAGCCGCAGCCGCTCCACCAGGTCCATCACCTGCTGCTGGTGGCCGATGTCCAGCGCGGTCGTCGGCTCGTCCAGCAGCAGCACCGGCGCCTGCTGGGCCAGCGCCCGCGCCAGCACCACCCGCTGCCGCTCCCCGCCCGACAACCGGTCCAGGGGACGCGCCGCCAGGCCGGTCAGGTCGAGCCGTTCCAGCACCTGCCCCGCCACCGCCCGGTCGCGGGCGCTCTCGCGGCCCAGGTGCGGGATGTAGGGGGAGCGGCCCAGCAGCGTGTAGTCGAACACCGTCATCCCCGGCGGCAGGTTCGGGTTCTGCGGCGCGTAGGCCACCAGACGGGCGCGGCGGCGCGGCTTGAGCGACCACGGGTCCGCGCCGGCGACGTTCACCGTGCCGCCGCGCGGCCGCGCCAGTCCCAGCACCGCCCGCAGCAGCGTGGACTTGCCCGCGCCGTTCGGACCGATGATCGCCGTCCACGCCCCGGCGGGCACCTCCAGCGACACGCCCCGCAGCACGGGCCGCCCCTCCAGGTCGACGTCCAGGTCGCGCACCGAGACGCTCACGTGTCCGCCCGCCCGCGGACGGCGCGCAGCACCAGCACGAAGAACGGGCCGCCGACGAACGCGGTGACCACGCCGAGCGGAAGCTCGCCCGGCGCCACGATCGTGCGGCCCACCAGGTCGGCGACGGTCAGGAACGCCGCGCCGCCCAGCAGCGACAGCGGCAGCACGATCCGGTACGAGCCGCCCGCCAGCCGCCGCACCACGTGTGGCACCACGACGCCGACGAACCCGACCAGCCCGCTGACCGCCACCGCGCACGCGGTGGCCAGCGACGCGGCGGCCAGCACGGTCAGCCGCACCCGCGCCGCCGACAGCCCCAGCGAGGCGGCCTCCTCGTCGCCGACGCTCAGCACGTCCAGCAGCCGCCCGTGCAGCAGCAGCGTCACCACCGCCACCGCCGCGTACGGCGCGATCATCGCCAGGGTCGGCCAGTCGGCCAGCCCCAGCCCGCCCAGGATCCACGAGTAGATCCGCTGCAGCTCCTCCGCCTTGGCCTGCTGCAGGAACGCCTGCACCGACGCCAGGAACGACGACACCGCCACGCCCGCCAGCACCAGCGTCGCGGTGCCGGACCCGCCGCCGCGTCCGGCCGTGCTGCCCAGCCCGTACGCCAGCGCGACCCCGCCGACCGCCCCGGCGAACGACGCCAGCGGCACCGCCAGCGTCGGCCGGTCCGACAGCACGACGATCACCAGCGTGGCGCCGACGCCCGCCCCGGCCGCGGCGCCCAGCAGGTACGGGTCGGCCAGCGGGTTGCGGAACACGCCCTGGTAGCCCGCCCCGGCGACGGCCAGCAGCCCGCCCACCACCGCGCCCAGCAGCACCCGGGGCAGCCGCAGCTCGAACAGCACGTTCTGGTCGACGGCGGCCAGCCCCGACTCGACGTGCACGAACGGCAGCCGGTCGGCCAGCGCCTTCAGCACCCCGGCGACCGGCAGGCCGGCGGGCCCGATGAGCAGCGCGGCCAGCATCGCCGCCAGCAGCACCAGCACGGTCACCGCCAGCGGCACGGGACGCAGCCGCGCCGCCTCCTGCGTCCTCACCGAAGCGACGGCTTCACTGCGCCGCCGACGACTTCTGCACGGCGTCCCCGATGGCCTTCACGAACTCCGGCAGCCGCGGACCCCAGCGGGAGGCGATGGAGTCGTCCAGCTCCACGACGTTCTTGCGCTTCACCGCACCCAGCCCGGCCCAGCCGGGACGCTCGCCCACCGTGGCGGCGCTCTGCCCGCAGCACTTGGTGTCGGCCAGGAACACCAGGTCGGGGTCGCTCTTGAGCAGGTGCTCGCGCGACAGCTGCGGGTAGGCGCCCGCCGACGACTGCGCGTCGTCGGCGATGTTGCGCAGGCCGAACAGCCCGTACACCTGCCCGACGAACGTCTTGGACGTCACCGTGTGCAACTGCTCGTCCAGCTCGTGGTAGTAGGTGAGCGGCTCGCCGCCGGGGGCGGCGGCCTTCTTGGCGGAGTCCACCGTCTGCTGGATCCGGCGGCGCATGTCGTCGGTGAGCCTGCGGGCCTGCTCGGCGCGGCCGGTGGCCGTGCCCAGGTCCATGATCTCGTCGTAGGCGTCCTCGATGCGGGTGGCGGCGGGCTCCAGCAGCACCGGCACCTTCACCTTCTCCAGCGCCTTGACGATGCCGTCCATGTCGTCCGACAGCACCACCAGGTCGGGCTTGTACCCGATGATGGCCTCGGCGTTCGGCTTGAACCCCGACAGCTTGGTCTTCGGCGCGTTCGCCGGGTGGTCGGAGTACTCGTCGGCCGCCACCACCTGCGGGCCCGCCCCGATGGCGAACAGCGTCTCGGTGTGCGTGGGCGACAGCGACACGATCCGCTTGGGCACGCCGGGCAGCGTGACGGTGCCGTTGGCCGCCTGGACGGTGATCGCGGCGCCGTCCCCGCCGTCCCGGCCGGACGATGTGTCGTCGTTCGCGCCGCCGCACGCCGCGGTCAGCGTCAGCGTGACGGTCAGGGCGGCCGCGCCCAGGGCACGTAGCGGTCTCAACGGAGCCTCCAGGGGGGCGGAAGGGCCGCCCGCGACGGGCCGCCCTTCCGCGAGGGTCGACGTCATCCGCGCGCGGGAGGCGACCTGGCTCGGCCGTGCGGGGCACGGCCATCACAGTTGCGGGACAGCGCCGGAATCACACCGGACTTCGCTCCGTCGCGCGCTCGACCGGTCACGTTATCAGCCGTTCGTCCGCTTCCGGCAACGGACGTCCGTCCCTGGGCTATCGTCGGCCCCGCGAACGTGATCGACGACGGGTGGGGAGTGCTCGTGGCTGGGGAACAGGACGGGCGACAGGGTGTCGCGCTGGTCACCGGGGCGTCGCGCGGGCTGGGCGCCGTCATCGCGCGGCGGCTGGCGGCCGACGGGTGGGCCGTGGCGGTCTGCTACCGGTCCGGCGCCGAGCAGGCCCGGCGGGTGGTCGGGGACATCCGTGCGGCGGGCGGCGCCGCCGAGGCGTTCGCCGCCGACGTCACCGACGAGGCCGAGGTGTCCGGCCTGGTGGAACGGGTCGCCGAACGCCTGGGCCCGGTGGAGGTGCTGGTCGTCAACGCCACCGGCCCCCAGCCGGAGGTCGCCGTGGAGGACCTCACCTGGGAGGCCCACCTGGACCAGCTGCGGTTCTTCGTCAAGAGCCCGACTCTGCTGCTGCAGGCGGTGCTGCCCGGCATGAAGGAGCGGGGACGCGGCCGGGTCATCCAGATCGGCTCGGACATGTTCGAACGCGCGCTGCCCGGCATGTCCGCCTACGTCGCCGCCAAGGGCGCGCAGATCGGGCTGACCCGGTCGTGGGCGCGCGAGCTCGGCCGCCACGGCATCACCGTCAACCTCGTGGCGCCCGGCTGGATCCCCGTCGAGCGGCACGCCGACGTCCCCGCCGAGGACCGCGCCGCCTACACCGCCGAGGTGCCCCTCGGCCGCATGGGCGACCCCGAGGACGTCGCCGCCGCCGTCTGCTTCCTGGCCTCCGAGGCGTCCGGCTTCATCACCGGCGAGCGCGTCACCGTCAACGGCGGCCACACCATCGACTAGCCCCGCGAGTCACGGCCGGAAGGCGGGCAGGGTCGGGTCGTTCATCCCGTCGACGGGGGAGATGGTCGTGGACCGGGACGCCTCGTCCAGGCGGGCGGCGGCCTCGGCGGGCAGGTCCAGCGCCAGGCCGTCCAGGTTGCCGCGCATCTGCTCCACGCTGCGCGGCCCCACGATGACCGACGTGACACCGGGCCGGCCCCGCACCCAGGCCAACGCCACCGCCGCGGGCGCCGACCGCCGCGACCTGGCCATGCCGGACCTGCTGGCCCTGCTCACCGCCGCCTGCCTGGCCGCCGAACGCGGCCAGTGGGACGAGGCGACGCGCACCCGCACGCTGTCGTTCATGTTCGACGGCTTCCGCCCCCGCTGATCATCGGCGGCCGCTGCGGACGACGGCGGCCGGCCCACCGGGGATCGCGGCGGTGAGCCGGCCGCCGTCGCGGCGAAGGCGGACCCTACGGGCGCGAGGCGCCGGGGTCAGCAGGCGGGGGCCACCGGGTTGTCGGAGCCGGTGTAGACGTAGGCGTCGGCGATGTACCCGGCGCCGACCTTGTTCCAGATGTCGCTGGTGCCGTACGTGCCGGTGACCGAGGTGCCGCGCCGGTAGCAGGAGATGAACACCGTCCCGCCGTCGGGCACCGAGCCGATCGACGAGCCGCTGGTGCTCGCGCTGGACCGGACGGTCAGCGCGATGCCGGAGGTGTTGACCGTGCCGGACGGGCCGATGCAGGTGTTGCGGCTGGTGTAGTTGGCCGTGCCCCAGTAGGTGATCTGCGACCCGTTGAACTTGATCTTCTGGTCGACGCCGTTGAGGCGCTGCTCGAAGTGCAGGTGCGGGCCGGTGGAGCCGCCGGTGGTGCCCACGGTGCCGATCTGCTGCCCGGCCGCCACGCTCTGCCCGACCGTGACGAACTCGCCGGACAGGTGCGCGTACCGGGTGCGCCAGCCGCCCCCGTGGTCCAGTTCGATCCACAGCCCGTAGCTGGTGCTGCCGGTGTTCTCCACGCGGGCGACGGTGCCCGCCGCCGATGCGGTGACCGCGTCGCCCTCGTCGTTGGTGCGGTTGAAGTCCACGGAGTTGGCCGGGCTGTGGTTGGTGCGGGTCTGCCCCGACCACACCTGCCCGCAGGGGAACGGCATCTGGAACGCGGGCGCGGCCATCGCCGGGGTGGCGGGCAGCAGGGCCAGGACGGGGGCGGCGGCGAGCAGGACGGCGGTCGAGCGTGCGGGCACTCTCATGGGACGGCTCCGTTTCCTCGTCGGACGGGGGCGACTACGTCAGCAGGCGGGGGCCACCGGGTTGTCGGACCCGGTGTAGAGGTAGACGTCGGGAACGAAGTGGCCTGGGCCGATGCGGTTCCACAGATCGCTGGTGCCGTACGTGCCGGTGACCGTCTGACCCCGGACGTGGCACTCGACGACGACGTTGGCGTAGTTGGCCGCCAGCCCCACGATGCCGGCGGAGGTGCTGGCGGACGACCGCACGTTCAGGGGCGTGCCGTTGGTGCGGACGACGCCCTTGGGGCCGCTGCCCGTCCACAGGTACGTGACGTTCACCCAGGAGTTGTCGGTGAGCCGCAGCCCGTCCCAGAAGGTGCCGTCGGCCAGGTCGATGCCCGCGGGGTTGGCGACCGTCCTGCCGAACTCGTCCTTGCCGCCGTTGTAGCCGTCCTGGTAGGCGGCCTGGGCCTCGGGCTTGCCCTGGGGCAGGTTCGTCCACATCTGCCGGACGGACGACGGGTTCCAGTAGTCGTCGCGTGTGTTCCAGGGGCCGACGTCCCACACGGGCGCGTACTCGCAACGCGAACCCGACGTCGTGCACACGCGCACCGAGTACTCGCCGGCGTTGTTGGCCGACAGCCCCCGGCGGGACGGCAGCGCGACGAAGTGGTCCCTGGTGGTGATGACGTGGCCGTTGGCCGTCGTGCCGCCGACCAGGCCCTCGCGGGTGGCGTAGATCCGGTACGTCTGCGCGGCGGCGGCCGCGACCCGGCGCTGCGCGACCTGCTCGCCGGTGAGCCGCACCGACGACACCGCCGGGGAGGCGCCGCCGGGGGCGGTGGACAGCACCACCCGCACCTGGATCCGCTTGGACGAGGCGGGCAGCACCTGCCCGGCGGGATGCCACTCGGTCCACGCGGTGCCGCCCAGGTGCGCCCGCACCTCGACGGTTCCGGCGCCCGACACCTGCGCGCTCACCCGGTTGACCGGTTCCGGCAGGTCCTTGGGGGCGAGAAGGAGCTGGCCCGAGGCGACGGCACCGTCCAGGGCGGCGGGTCCGGTGCGGTTGTCGCGGAGACGGAGGGCGTGACCGTCGTGACGGACGTTGACATCATCGCTGTCGATGACCGACAGGTCCGGTGTCCAGGCGGTGTCCGCTTCCGCGGTGGCGGGCAGGGCGACGAGGGACGCGACGACTCCGAGAGCCACGGTTCCCTTACGGATCAGCGGGAGCATGACCAAGAGAGTGAGCGCGAGTGATCGTCTCGGCAAGCGTGAAAGATTTACGAAAGCAACCTTCGTATTTCGGCTACCGTGCACCCGCTCCAGCTAGGAACGTTCCTAAACGCCGGCCCACCCGGCACGGCGGCCCCGACTTTCACCGACCGGCGCGCCCTGCTTAACCGCGCCGCGCCCACCCGTTCACCCACCACCCCGGACCGCCTCCCAGGATCAACGCACGTGATATCCCTCCGCAGGAAAGGCAGGGGTGGCGTATTCGTCATGCGTCAGATCGATGGCGTGAGCGGGAATTACGGCCGCCCGTCCTCGTCGAGGCCGCCGACCGGGGATCGTCCAGATCGACGGAGACCGCGAGAGCTACCACGCCGCACCCGTAAACAATCGTTTATTGAAGCGCCGGTGCCGACCGGCTCACCTCCCGGGTCTCGCCCTGTGCGCACCGGGCGTCTTGAGTGGTGACCAGTCTGGTGCGTTTGGCGGCGGGGCGACGGGGGTCGTGTTGATGATGTCGGTATGGCGAGGCGTGGGTGGGCGCGGGGTTGACGGTGGCGGCGGTCACCGGGCTCGGCGTCTACTTCGCGACCGTCGGGCTGGAGGAAGCCGACAAGCTTGGCAGCGTGGTCGGAGGGCTGGCGGCTGTGGCGGGCCTGTCGCTCACTGTTTACGGGCTGATGGCGGGTTCGGGCGGCGGAGGGCGGCGGGTGCGCCAGACCGCCCGCGCCTTCGGGGGCACCACGCGGCTGCGTCACGCCGCCCTGGCGGCCGCCGGCCGCCGCATCATCGAGGTCGACACCTTCACCGAGCAGGAGGCCCGCTCCTACCTGACGGCCAAGCTCGCCGACCGCGCCGCCAACACCGCCCAAGCAGACGCGCTCGCCCGCGAGCTGGGATATCTGCCGCTGGCGCTGGCGCTGGCGCAGGCCGCGACCTACATCCTCAACGCCGACCTCGACTGCGCCGCCTACCGGCGGCTGCTGGGCACCCGGCTGCTGCACCGCGTCCTGCCCGACCAGCAGGACCTGCCCGACGATCACGGCGGATCGTCGCGGCCACCTGGGAGCTGTCCATCGCCCAGGCCGACCGGGCCCAACCGGCCGGACTGGCCCGGCCGGTGCTGTCCCTGGCCAGCGTCCTGGACCCCGCCGGCATCCCCCAAGCCGTGCTGACCAGCCCACCCGCACTGCAGTACCTGACCGGCCAGCTGGCCGAGGCCTCCCCGGATCGCGGGATGGACACCGAGGCAGTGGATGCGACAGCCGTGGATGAGGCCCTGCGGGCGCTGCACCGGCACAGCCTGATCGACCACGACCGCACCGCAACCCACCATGAGATCCGGGTGCACCAGCTGGTGCAGCGCGCCACCCGCGACACCCTGGCCACCCACCCCGACACCGGCCCCGACCAGATGGCCGCGCTCGCCAACACCACCGCCGACGCGCTACTGGCCGTGTGGCCCGAAGTGGAACGCGACCAGCTCGGCCAGATCCTGCGCGCCAACACCACCGCCCTGCACAACGCCACCGGCGCCGCCCTTCACACCCCCGCAACCGGCGCCCACCGCGTACTGTTGCGGGCCGCCAACAGCCTCGGCGAAACCGGCCAGGTAGCCGCCGCCATCACCGCCTGCCGCAGCGTCCAGCGGGTCAGCGGGCGCAGGGCACCCCGTCCGGACGGCCCACCGGCGGCCCCGGAGGTGGCATGGCCTCGCTGTCGGCCGAGCAGCAGAAGGCGTTCCAAGCGTGCGCCTCACTGCGTCCCTCGCCGCCGGACGGGCGGCGCGGAAACGGCGGGCCGCCGGACGGCGAGGTGTCGGCGGCCTTCCGCGACTGCATGTCCAAGAACGGCGCCGAGGTGGCCGAGGGGACCCGTGTGGCGGACGTGAAGACGACCGACCCCAAGGTGGCCAAGGCCCTGGAGACCTGCCGTCCGCTGCTCCCGCAGCGCGGCGGCGGATCACCCTCGCCGACCCCGGCGGCGTCCTAGGCGGCCCGGCGAGCCGGGGGACGGGCGGGCCGCCTGGTCAGGCGGCCGCCGTGGCGCGGCGGCCGTGCCGCAGGCCGTGCAGGGCCGCGACGACGGCGGTGAATCCCGCGCCGATCGCCGCGAGCACGAAGCACAGCACGTACCCGTGCAGGCTCGGCACCGACGTGCCCCGGATCACGTTGCCGGTGAGCACCGAGGCGGTCACCGCGCTGGCCGTGCTGCCCCCGGCCGTCCGGACCAGCGAGTTGATGCCGCTGGCGATGCCGCTCTGGTGCATCGGGACGTGCTGCACGGCCAGGGTGCCGAGCGCCGCGTACGCGATGCCGAATCCGATGCCCTGGACGGCGCTGAACACCAGCATGTCGGCCACCGAGTCGTTGAACAGGGCCAGCCACACGTAGCTGAGCGCGGCGAACACCGAGCCGATCGCCAGCGTGTACGCGGCGCCGAGCCGGGCCTCGAACCGCCCGGCCAGCGCCGAGAAGATCAGCATGGTGAAGGTGCTGGGCAGCATGTACAGGCCGACGTCCAGCACCGAGCCGCTCAGCCCGTAGCCCACCCGCTCCTCGGGCGTCTGCACGAAGTTGGACACCAGCGTGAACGCGGCGAACATCGAGAAGCCGAGCACCAGCGAGGCCAGGTTCGCCGACAGCGACCTGGGGCCGACCAGCAGGTTCAGCCGCACCAGCGGCTCGCGGACGGTCAGCTCGACCGCCACCCACGCCGCGCACAGCACCGCGGCCGCGATGAACAGGCCGACGACCCGGCCCGAGCCCCAGCCCCAGGAGTTGCCCTGGCTGATGCCGAGCAGCAGGCAGACCAGCCAGGAACCGAGCATGAGGGCGCCGAGGACGTCGGGCCTGCCGCCCGTGCGTCCGCCCACGGCCGGGGCGCACACCGCGACCAGCACCAGCGCGCCCGCGCCGAGCGCGGCCGCCGTCCAGAACACCGGGTGGTGGCTGGTGGTGTGGTCGGCGATCACACCGGTGAACAGCATGCCGATGGTGCCGCCCACGCCCATCGTCGCGCTGACGATCCCGATGGCGGTGGTGACCCGGTCGGCCGGGAAGGCGTCCCGGATCGTGCCGATGGCCAGCGGGATCAGCGCCGCCGAGGCGCCCTGCAGCGCCCGCCCGGCGATGAGCACGCCGAGCGAGGTCGACAGTGCGCACACCACCGACCCGGCGACCAGCAGCCCCAGCGTCACCATGATCATCTTTTTCTTGCCGTACATGTCGCCGAACCGCGACAGCAGCGGGGTGGCGACCGCCCCGGCCAGCAACGACACCGTGAACACCCACGTCACCGCCGACACCGACACCTGGAAGGAGTTCATCAGCCGGGGCAGCAGCGGCAGCACCAGCGTCTGCTGCACGGAGACGGCCATCCCCGCGACGGCCAGCGCCAGCAGGGTGAGCGCGGCCGGTGCGCGCGCCGTCCCCGCCTCCGCGTGATCGGTGAGCTTGACCGGTCCGGTCCCCTTGGTACCGGTGCCTGACATGAGACCTCCTGCCGGATGGCATAGAGCGCCGGGGTGGGCGCGGTCGAACCGCGGGCGCGATACAACTTGCTTAAGTTAAGCAAATAATTCATAGGATGGGAGGCATGTCCACGCAACGGCCCGTACAAGCCGTCGACCCCGCCCGGCCCGCCCCGTGCGCCGGGGTGCCTCCGGTGCCGGCCGACGTGATGGAGATCGAGCGCGCGCTGGCCCGGATCTCTTACCTGCTCAATCGCAGCCGCCAGCACGGCCGGGTGATGGCCGAGGCCGGGGTGCCGGTCGACCGCGCCGCCGTCCCGGTCCTGCGGCTGCTGTCCGACACCGAGCCGCTGCGCCTCGGCGAGGTGGCCGGCCGGCTGGCGGTCGAGCCCTCGCACGTCACCCGCCAGGTGCAGCGGCTGGTCAAGGTGGGGTACGTGGAACGCCTGCCCGACCCCGACGACCACCGCGCCTTCCGCGTCGGGCTGACCGCGCGGGGACGCGACGCGGCCGACCGCATCCGCCAGGTGGGATGGCAGTGGATGCACGACGCGCTCGCCGAATGGCCGCCGCCGCAGCGCGAGCAGCTCGCCGTCCTGTTCAACCGCATGGTCGACGACTTCCTCGCGCACGCCGAGCACCGTCAGATGCCCTGCTCCGAGGGCCCGGGCTGAGCCCATCCGCGGGCCCGGCCGGCGACCGGCACGCCGCGTACGGCCCGTTGTACGACATCCACACCCAGGACACCTCCCGGGCCTGCACGGTCCACCGCCCCGCGGGCGCCGGAGACGTGCGGGTCCTGTGCGCCGGCATCCTCAAGGACCTGCTGCCGCTGCCGGTCGACCGGGCCGGCCGGGTGATCGGGCCGCCCACGTCGGGACGGTCCGGGATCGGCGCGCTGCCGACCGTCCTTTTCCGCCGGCCGCCTTCCTCTGCCGACCGCCTTCCTTCGCCGGTCGTCCTCCTCTGCTGGCCGTCCTCCTTTGCCGGCCGTCCTCCTCTGTCGGCTGACCGGCGGAACCGGTCCCTTCCGCGCCTCCGACGGCCCTCGCCTCTGTCCGCCTCCGTCCGGCTGGGCCCGGCAGCTTGTTTCCGTGATGGAAAGTCGCGAGTTGACAAGATGGAAACTGTCGGCGAGAGTTTCCGGTATGGAAACTCATGGGAGCCCTCCGTCCCCCGCCGAGGCCGCCGCCGCGCTGCGCGCCGCCGAGCAGGCCCGTGCCGCCGGGACCGCGCCGATCCCCGCCTGGTTCTTCCCCGCGGTCGGACTGCTGGTGGCCGCCGGCATGGCGAGCGTCATGCTCCCCGGCCCGGCCGCCGTCGCCGTGCTGGTCGTGGTGGTCGCGGGCCTGCTGGCGGTCAACCTGCTCTACAGCCGCCGGGTCGACGGCGCCGGGATCGAGCCGCGCAGGCTCACCGCGCGCCAGGGCGCGGCGCTGGGCGCGCCCCTCCCCGTGGCGGTGCTGGCCTGCGAGCTGCTGGACGACCGGTGGAGCGGCGTCTGGGCGGTCGCCGGCGTGGTCCTGGCCTGCTGGGCGATCGGCTACGGGCGCCGGCACGCCCGGCGCGTCCGGACGGCGAAATGACCGGCGGCGACGGGTTCGACGCCACCATCCACGCGCCCAACCGGCTGCGCATCTGCGCGCTGCTTGACCCTGCGGAACGGGTGGAGTTCGGTGTCGTCCGCGACCGCCTGGGGGTCAGCGCCTCGGTGCTGAGCAAGCACGTCGCCGTCCTCATGGACGCGGGCTACGTGGAGCAGACCAAGGCCGTGCGCGACACCCGCCAGCGGGTGTGGCTCTCGCTGACCCCCGCCGGCCGCGCCGCGTATCGCGCGCACGTCGCGGCACTGCGCGCCATCGTGGGAGAAGGCGACGCGGCCGTTCGCTGAGTCCCGGGTTTCCCGGCCGCGGCAAGGGGCAGGCTGCTGGCTGGACCGGCCGCCTCTCGGCATCGGCGGCGGTCGAGGCGGGGCCGTGAACGAGGAACGCAGGGACGACGACACGCGCGCGACGGGGGCACGGCAGGTGCCCCCGTCGCTGGTCACGGCCGCCGGCTACGGCTGGCGGCTGATCGTCCTCGCGGCCGTGGTCTACGGGCTGGTCTGGATCTGCACCAGGCTCACCATCGTGGTGCTTCCGATCATCGTGGCGCTGCTGCTGTGCGCGCTGCTGCACCCGGTCACGGCGTGGCTGTCGCGGCGGGGGCTGCCGCCGCTGGCCGCCACCTGGATCACCCTGCTGCTGTCGCTGGTCGTGCTCGGCGGGGTCGGCACCTACATCGTCATCGAGGCGAACGCGCAGTTCCCCCGGCTGGCCACCGAGGTGCAGCAGACCGGCCGGGAGGTGCAGAGCTGGCTGGTCAACGGGCCGCTGCACCTGAAGACCTCGCAGCTGCAGCGGTACGTGGACGAGGGCGTGAAGTACCTGGAGGCGCGCCGCGGCAAGCTGGCCAGCACCGCGGTCGAGGCCGGGCGGATGACCGTCGAGTTCCTCGTCGCCTTCATCTTCATGCTGTTCGTCCTGTTCTTCCTGCTCAAGGACGGCCGCCAGATCTGGGACTGGCTGATCGGCGGGCTCGGCTCCTACCGCACGCGCGTGGACCGCGCGGGCCACGCGGCCTGGCGGACGCTGTCGCAGTACGTCCACGGCACCGTCACGGTGGCCGCCATCCACGCGGTGGTGCTGGCGATCGTGCTGACGGTGCTGGGCGTGCCGCTGGTCGCCCCGCTCGCCGTGATCATCTTCCTGGGCAGCTTCATCCCCATCATCGGCATCCTGGTGAGCGGCACGCTCGCCGTCGCCGTCACCTTCAGCGCCAAGGGACTGTGGGCGGCGCTGATCTTCCTCGGCATCCTGCTCGTCGAGCAGCAGATCGAGGGTCACCTGCTGCAGCCGCTGGTGGTCGGCCGCTGGGTGCGGCTGCACCCGCTGGCGATCATCGTGTCGCTCACCGTCGGCGGCGTCCTCGCCGGGATCCCCGGCGCCGCCCTGGCCGTGCCCCTGGCCGCCGTCATCTACCGCGCCTGGCCCGCGCTGCGCGCCTCACCCGAATCCGGCACCGCCGACACGGCCCCGGCGGACTCCGCCCCCGCGAGACCCGCCGCGGAACCCACCCCCGCCGACCCGCCCCGCGCCGGCGCGGCCCCCGCCGACCCGGCCGGCGCCGACCCGGCCCCTTCCGACGCGGCGAGCGAGGGCCGCTCCCGGGATGATCCGCCGGAGCGCGGCGGTTGACCCTTGTCGTCACGGGTGGGGCCGGTTCGGGAGGTGGGGCTGTGTCGTCCGAGGCCGCGTGCACGGAGGGTCCGGCGGGAGGCGTCCAGGGGCGGCGTCGCGCGTGGACGGCCGGCCGGGCGGCGGCGGCCGCGGTGCCGGTGGCGTTCGTCCCGATCTGGAGCAGCGGCTACATCGTCGGGACCATCGGCGCGCACGCCGGGCCGACGCTGGCCTTGGTCGCGTGGCGGTTCGTCCTGGCGGCCGCGGTGCTGGGCGTGATCGCCGTGGCGACGCGGGCGCCCTGGCCGCGCGGCCGCGCCGTGTACGCGCACCTGCTGGTCAGCGGGGTGCTGCTGCAGACCGTCCAGCTCGGCGGGGTGTTCCTCGGCCTCGGGCACGGCGTCCCGGCGGGCCTGTCGTCGCTGATCCTCAGCGCGTGCCCCCTGGTGGTCGCCGCCGCGGCGGTGCCGCTGTTCGCCGAACGGCTGACCGCGCGGCAGTGGGCCGGACTGGTGGTCGGCCTGCTCGGCGTGCTGGTCGCGGTGAGCGGACGGCTGTCGGGCGGCGGCGAGCTGACCGGGTACGCCTTCACCGGCCTCGCGCTGGTCGGCCTGGCGGTCGGCACGCTCTACCAGAAGCGGTTCGGCCACTCGGTGGACCTGCGCACCGGCACGACCGTGCAGCTGCTGGGCGCCGCGGTCACCTGCCTGCCGCTGGCCGCCGCGTACGGCGGGCTGGACCTGCCGATGACGGCGGCCGCGCTGGGCTCGCTGGCGTGGCTGGCGACGGTCAACTCGATCGTCGCGCTGCTCCTGCTGTTCGTCCTGCTGCGGCGCAGCTCCGGCGGGGCGGCGACGAGCCTGCTCTACCTCGTCCCGCCCGTGACCGCGCTGCTGGCCGTGCCGATCCTCGGCCAGGACGTCACCGCCGGCGTCGCCGCCGGGATGGCCGTGTCCGCCGTCGGCGTCCTGCTGGTCACCGTCGGCGAACGCCGCCCGGCGGGCTGACCGCCACTGGCCCGGCGCGGCGCCCGGCTCACTCAGCGCGACGCCGTGGCCAGGCGCTGCGGCAGCATCGCGGTACGGCCGGTGACCTGGGCCAGCACGGCCTGGACCGCCTCGGCGGCGTCGGCCGGGTACGTGTCGGTCCGCCAGGCGACGAAGCCGTCCGGACGGGCCAGCAGCGCGCCCCGGGCGCCGATCCCGACGTCCTCGTGCCACGTTCCGGACGGGTCGGCCAGGTCCGCCGAGCCGACCCGGTGAACGTTGACCGGCACGCCGACCCGGGCGGCGGCGGCCGGCGCGGCCTCCGTCCAGCCGGGCGCGGCCGGGCCCGCGAACAGGGTGAACCGGGAGCCGATCAGGTCCAGGGTGGAGGCGTCGGCGCCGTTCAGCCGCAGCCACCGGTGCGGGATCCGCGAACCGGGCGTGCCGTCGAGCAGACCGGTGATGTCCTCCAGCGACGGCAGGTCCCGGCTGCCGCCGACGACCGCCGACGACGCGTACCGGTACCCCAGGTGCACGACGGGTGCGCTGGCCGCGCCCGCCGCCGCCCGTTCGGCGACCGCGTTGGGGTTCCAGTGCAGTTTCGGGTTGTGGTGCCGCAGCAGCGCCTGCTCCATGGTGAACACGGCGACGGGACGGCGCTCGGCGTCGTAGCTGTCCAGCAGCGTGGCGCCGGCCTGGTCCCGCAGGACGGCGGCCAGCTTCCACGCCAGGTTGTGCGCGTCGGCGATACCGGAGTTCAGCCCGAACGCGCCCTGCGGCGGGACGGTGTGCGCCGCGTCCCCCACCAGGAACACGCGGCCGTCCTGGAAGCGGCGCGCCACGCGGGCGGTCGGCCGCCACGGCAGCGCGTTGAGCACCTCGACGTCCAGGTCCGGCACCCCGACCGCGGTGCGGATCAGCGACCGGCAGCGCTCCTCGTCGTACCCCTCCCCGTCGCCGACGATCACGTGCAGCGCCCACCGCCGCTGGCCGTCGAGCGTGGCCAGGCGGCCCGCGGCGTCCGGATGCGTGATGTCGGTCAGCACCGGCACGTGCGGGACGACGGCCGACAGGTCGGCGCGGAAGAGGATGTTCAGCGTGCGGCGGCCGACCTGTCCGGGGCCGTCGGAGCCGATGCCGAGCAGCCCGCGCACCGTGCTGCCCACACCGTCGGCGGCCACCAGGTAGTCGGCGCGGACCCGCCGCTCGCCCGCCGGGCCGCACACGGTCGCCGTCACCCCGTCGGCGTCCTGCCGCAGGCCGGTCAGCTCCGTGCCGAACGTCACCGTCGCGCCGCGTTCGGCCGCCGCGGGCAGCAGCACCGCGTCCAGGTGGTCCTGCGGGCAGCTGCCGGGGACCGGCGCGGGCGTCAGCAGGTCGGACGGCCCGCCCGCGGCCAGCATGGGATGCGTCTCCGGCACGGTGAACTCGCCGGGTGCGGTCCGCAGCTCGGCGAGCGTGCGGACGGTGCGCCGCCAGATCCGGTCGGCGGGCACGAAGCACTCCTTCTCCACGGCCTGCTGCAGGCCGACCTCGCGCATCAGCTCCAGCGTGCGTCCGCTGAGCCCGGTGGCGCGCGGATGGTCCGACAGTCCCTCGCGCCGTTCCACCACCAGCGCGCGGACCCCGTGATGGCCGAGGAACACGGCCATGGCCAGCCCCACCGTGCCCCCGCCCGCGATCAGAACCGGCACCTGCGTCTCGCCCATGATGTCCCCCTTCGACTACGCACAGCGTATGTTCGATTACATAAAGCGACATCCTGGGATAGTCCATCAGCTGGTCGTGGTGCGGTCCGCCCGCGTGCCCGCGGCGGCGGGCGGTCTCCTCACCGCGGGCAGGTCCCCCCTCGCGTGGCGGAGACGCATGTTCATCCGGCCGACGGGAGACAGCGCGCACCGTCCCGGCGAAGGATGTGACGCACGGAAAGCTTCCGATGACAGAGGGGGACGCCATGCAACGCCACGCGGTCATGTTCCGGATCAAGCCGGGCAGCCAGGACGCCGTGCGCAAGCTGATGTCGGGGTACCGGGCCCCGCGGCAGCTGGCCGACGGCAAGTCCCGGCTGATCAGCACGTCGGTGTTCATGAAGGACGACATCGTGGTGCGAATGATCGAGATCGAGGGGGACCTGCCGACGCTGATGCGGCACCTGTCCCAGGATCCCAACATCCAGAAGCTGGAACGGGAGTTGGAGCGGCACCTGGCCGAGAAGCGCGACATGAGCACGCCCGAGGGCGCCAGTGAGTACTTCCGCAAGGCGATGATGGAGACCGTCACGACCCGTATGGCGCCGCCGCCCGAGCCCGCGCTCAGCGGACACTGACGGCGCCGCCGGACCGGCGCCCGCACGCGTTGGCGCGAAGGGCGCCGGCGATCCTTTCCCATGACCCGCGGAGAAGACGACTCGATGATGATCGCCGGGGAAGTGGCCCGCCTTTGGTGAACGCATGGGAATTCAGTGAGCGTCCGGCGGTATATGTCCATTGCCGTACGACGTGTCGAGCCGCCGGACCATCTCGTCACCGGCGCGCGGACATCATCCGGGAGCTCGCGTCCGGCGGCGCTCCCCGCTTTTACCGTCACTTCGCGGTGCCCTGAAACGGAGGCGCAGGCAGTGGAACCCGTGCGCGTGCTGATCGCCGACGACCAGCCGCTGGTGCGCGAGGGGCTGCGGGCCACCCTCGCGCAGGCGGACGGCCTCCGGATCGTCGGCGAGGCGTGCGACGGGCTGGACGCGGTGCGGCTTGCCCAGGCGACGCGTCCGGGCGTGGTGCTGATGGACATCCGCATGCCGGGCCTGGACGGCCTGGAGGCCACCGAGCGGCTGTGCGGCCCCGACGGCGTGCCGGGCGTGCGGATCATCATGCTCACGATGTTCGACCAGGACGAACACGTGTTCGGCGCGCTGCGCGCGGGGGCCAGCGGGTTCCTGCTCAAGGACGTTCCCGGCGAGAAGATCGTCGAGGCGGTGCGCGTGGTGGCCGCCGGGGACGCCCTGCTGGCCCCGGCCGTCACCCGCCGGCTGATCGCCGAGTTCGCCCGCCGCCCGACCGTCACGCCCGCCTCGGCGGCCGCGCTGGACGGGCTGACCGCACGCGAGACCGACGTGTGGAAGCTGCTGGTGCGCGGTTACGGCAACGAGGAGATCGCCCGGCTGCTCTCCCTCGGGGAAAGCACCGTGAAATCGCACGTGCAGCATCTCTACCAGAAACTCGGCGTGCGCGACCGCGTCCAGTTGGTCATTCACGCCTACGAGTGCGGATTGCTGCGCCCGGGCGTCGCGATGACCTCCGCCGAGCGGATGAGCTGACCACCACGCGGGGGACGCGGCAATTCATGTCGGCGTGGGAAGACGCCGGGTGAAATACGGCTCTAACGTGATGGGCGTCGTGTTTTTTCAGAGAAATCGGGGAGTGAGCCGCCGTGCCTGATCGGACCCTCATCGTCGCCCGTCTCAAACCAGGCGGAGCCGACGGCGTCGCCCGGCTATTCGCCGACTCGGACGCGTCGGAACTGCCCCGCGCGCTGGGCGTCGTCCGGCGTCACCTCTACCAGTTCCACGGACTGTATTTCCATTACGTGGAATTCGAGGGGGACGCTCGGGCGGCGGTGGAGAGCGCCCGCGGGCGCGCCGACTTCAAGCGGCTCAGCGACGACCTGCAGGCCTACGTGATGGCCTACGACCCGGCGACGTGGCGTGCCCCGAAGGACGCCATGGCCGAGGAGTTCTACCGGTGGACGCCGGAGGAGGGCGCGCGGGGGCCCGCGCTGCGGGAGCCCGCGCCGCCCGGGACCGCCGCGCGGAGGGACGGATGAGTGGCGGCACCCTGGCCGCCTCGGACAGGCGTGCCCAGGTCGCCGGGCGCTGGGTGCGGTGTGCGGGCTGCGGCACGACCGTGTACGTCCCGAGGCTGACCAGATCGCTGGGCGTGTGCCCGGACTGCGGGCACCACCACCGCCTGCGCGCGGCCGAACGCCTCGACCACCTGCTCGACCCGGGGTCGTTCGCCGCCGCGCCCGACCGCGTCCGCAGCGCCGACCCGCTGGGCTTCCACGACCGGATGCCCTATCCGGAGCGGCTGGCGCGGGCCAGGGAGAGCACCTCTCTGGACGACGCGGTCGTCCGCGGACGCGGCACCGTGCAGGGCGCTCCGGTCGTCGTGGCCGTCATGGACTTCGCGTTCATGGGCGGCAGCATGGGCTCGGCGGTCGGCGAGGCGGTGACGCGGGCGGCCGAGGAGGCGCTGGCGACCCGCACGCCGCTGCTGCTCGTCGTGGCCTCCGGCGGCGCCCGCATGCAGGAGGGCTGCCTGTCGCTGATGCAGATGGCCAAGACCGCGCAGGCGGTCCGCGCCTGCGCGCGCGCCGGGGTGCTGACGGTGAGCGTGCTGACCGATCCCACGTTCGGCGGGGTCACCGCGTCGTTCGCCACGCTGACCGACATCGTGCTGGCCGAGCCGCGCGCCCTGATCGGGTTCGCCGGGCCGCGGGTGGTCGAGTCGGCCACCGGCCGGGCGCTGCCCGAGGGCTTCCAGACCGCCGAGTACCTGCGCGAGCACGGCATGGTCGACCGCGTCGACCCGCGCGCCAACCTGCGCCCGGTGCTCGCCCGTGTCCTGTCGCTGTGCGCGCCGCGCGCCGCGGACGCCGGGCGGTACGAGGCGCCGCGGCGGCCGGACGCGCCGGAGCGCGACGCCTGGGAGACCGTGCGCTTCGCCCGCGACATCAACCGTCCCACCACACTGGACTACGTCGGCATGATGTGCGCCGACTTCGTCGAACTGCACGGCGACCGCGCGCACGGCGACGACCCGGCGATCGTGGGCGGCCCGGCCCGGCTCGGCGGCCGCAATGTCATGGTCGTCGGCCACCAGAAGGCGCACGACACCGCCGGGCTGGTGGCCCGCAACTTCGGCATGCCGCACCCCGAGGGGTACCGCAAGGCGGTGCGGCTGATGCGGCTGGCCGAGCGGCTCGGCCTGCCCGTCGTCACCCTGGTCGACACGCAGGGCGCGGCGGCGGGCGTGGGGGCCGAGGAGCGCGGCCAGGCGTGGGCGATCGCCGAGTCGATCGCGGCGATGGCCGAGCTGACCGTGCCGGTCGTCGCCACCGTGATCGGGGAGGGCGGCAGCGGCGGCGCGCTCGCGCTGGCCGTGGCCGACCGGGTGCTGATGATGGAGCACGCCTGCTACTCGGTGATCAGCCCGGAGAGCTGCTCGGTGATCCTCTGCGGGGATCCGGGCCGGGCGGCGGCGATGGCCGGGGCGCTGCGCGTCACGGCGCCCGAGCTGATGCGGCTCGGCGTCGTCGACGGCGTGGTGCCCGAACCCGGCGGCGGCGCCCAGCGCGCGCCCGAGGACGCCGCCGACGCACTGAAGGCGGCCGTGCTGGCCGCGCTGCACGAACTGGACGGGCTGGACGGGGCCGAACTGGTGGCCCGGCGTCACGCCCGCTTCCGCGACCTGGGGGTGGTCGCCGATGTCTGAACACTTCGCACCCGCCGCGGCGGACGACGCGCGGCGCGCCGCCGGCAACGGCGTGGTCAAGGGCCGTTCCCGAGGGGACGTCACGCACGGCCGTAACGGGACGAACCTGGCGCAGGACCCGGCCCCGAACGGCGCGGGCACAGGCCCGTCCGGAAACGGGAACGGGTCGGGCAACGGAGCCGGGAACGGGTCCGGGAACGGGGCCGTCAAGGGTGGTCCCAACGGGAACGGCGCCGCCAAGGCCGCCGGGAACGGAGCCGCCAAGGAGCGGCACCGCAACGGCCTGGGCAGAAGCCGGCCCGCCGGCGACGCCGCGCGGGCGGCCGGCACCGCGGCCCGGCCCGACTGGGAGGGGTTGCTGCGCGTCCTGCGCGAGGAGGTCGCCTGCCTGGTCAAGACCGTGCCCGGGCCGCTGGCCCAGCTCGCGGTGCGCGCCGGTGACTGCTCGTTCGAGATCACCTGGGGGCCGGCCGGGGGGCCCGCCGCGGGCGGCGTGAACGGTGAGGTCGCCGCCGCGGGCGGCGGGGGCGCGGTGCCCGCGCCGGCCGGGCCGGTCGACGCCGCGCAGGCCGACGAGGAGCTGGAGACCTGCGCCGCGCCGCTGGTCGGCACGTTCTACCGGTCCCCGGCGCCGGGCGAGGCGCCGTTCGTGGAGGTCGGCGACCGGGTGGAGGCCGGACAGCCGGTCGGGATCATCGAGGCGATGAAGCTGATGAACGAGATCCCGGCGGCCTGCTCGGGCGAGGTCGTGGACGTGGTCGTCCCCGACGCCGCCCCGGTGGAGTTCGGCCAGCCGCTGGTGCGCATCCGCCCCGACCAGCGCCCGGACCAGCGCCCCGACCACCGTGCCGACCACCGGCAGGACTGACCGGGGGCCCGCGGTGTTCCAGAAGATCCTCATCGCCAACCGAGGCGAGATCGCCGTGCGGATCGCCCGCACCTGCCGGGAGATGGGCATCGCCACCGTCGCGGTGCACTCCACGGCCGACCGGGACGGCCGCGCCGCGGCGTACGCCGACGAGACCGTGCAGATCGGCCCGCCGCAGGCGCGGCGCAGCTACATGTACGTGCCCGCGATCATCGAGGCGGCGCTGCGCACCGGCGCCGACGCGATCCACCCCGGCTACGGATTCCTGTCGGAGGACCCCGACTTCGCCCGGATCTGCGCCGAGCACGGCATCGCGTTCATCGGCCCGCCGCCCGAGGTCATGGAGGTCGCGGGCGACAAGGCCCGGGTGCGCGGCCTGCTGGCCGACGCGGGGCTGCCGGTGCTGCCCGGCAGCGACGGCACGCTGCCGACCCTCGACGACGCCCAGGAGGTGGCGCGGTCCGTCGGCTACCCGGTGATCGTCAAGGCGGCCGCGGGCGGCGGGGGACGCGGCATCGCGGTGGCCGACTCGCCGTCCGCGCTGCGCCGCGCCTACCGGGAGACCACGGCGGTCGCCCGCACCGTGTTCGGGTCGGGCGAGGTGTACCTGGAGCGGTACGTGCCCGCCGCCCGGCACGTCGAGGTGCAGCTGCTGTGCGACGGGCACGGCACGGCGCTCCACCTGGGCGAGCGCGACTGCTCCCTGCAGCGGCGCCGGCAGAAGCTGATCGAGGAGGCGCCGTCCCCGGGGCTGTCGCCGCACCTGCGCGCCCGGCTGGGCGAGTACGCGGTCATGGCGGCCCGCGCCCTGGGCTACGAGGGCGCCGGGACGGTGGAGTTCCTCGTCGACCACTCGGGCCGGCCCACGTTCATGGAGGTGAACGCGCGGATCCAGGTCGAGCACCCGGTCACCGAGATGATCACCGGCCTGGACCTGGTCCGCGAGCAGATCCGCGTCGCGGCGGGGGAGCGGCTCACGCTGACCCAGCGGGACGTGCGGGCCTCGGGCTGGGCGATCGAGTGCCGGATCAACGCCGAGGACCCCGACGCCGACTTCCGTCCCACGCCCGGGGTGCTGGAGGTGTTCCGCCCGCCCGGCGGGCCGGGGACGCGCGTCGACTCGGGCTTCGCCCAGGGCGACCGGGTGCCCTCCCACTACGACTCGCTGATCGCCAAGCTGGTCGTCTGGGCGCCCACCCGGGAGCAGGCCGTCGCCCGAGCCGACCGGGCCCTGGCCGAGTTCACCGTCCACGGTCCGGGCGTGGCGACCACCGTCCCGCTGCTGCGCGAGTTGCTGGCGCATCCGGACTTCGCCGCGGGACGGCACCACACGAATCTCGTCGACCAGATGACCCGTTCGAAAGGAGACAGCGATGTCCGAGAAGACGACGTCCGCACCGGTGCTCACCGATGACGACGTCCTGACGCTGCTGCGCGCGGTGGGCGCGTCCGCCGGCGTGACGGCCGGCGACCACGGCAGGTCCTTCGAGGAACTGGGCCTGGACTCGCTGGCGCGCTTCGAGATCGCCAGCCGGATCAAGAACCGCTACGGCGTGGACATCGAGGACGACATCACCGCCGAGACCAGTCCCGCCGGAGTGCGCGAACTGGTCAACGGCAGGCTCGCCGGGGCCTGAGGGCCCGCGGGGCCCGCCCGGGCCCCGCGGCAACGCGCCGGCCCGTGAGCGGGCCCGCAGAGGAGAGGACGACATGATCGGCACCACCGACAACTCGATCGTCATCGACGCGCCCGCCGGGTACGTCTTCACCAGGACCAACGACGTGCGCGGCTGGCCGGAACTGTTCACCGAGTACGCCAGTGTGGAGGTGCTCGACGAGGAGGAGCACGCGGTCACCTTCCGGCTCACCATGCACCCCGACGAGAACGGCACGTCCTGGTCGTGGGTGTCGCGCCGGGAGTGGGACCCGCGCACCCGCACCGTGCGGGCCCGCCGCGTGGAGACCGGCCCGTTCGAGTTCATGGACATCATCTGGACGTTCGAGGAGCTCGAACCCGACCGCACCCGGATGCGCTGGGTGCAGCACTTCCGCATGAAGCCGGACGCGCCCGTGGACGACGAGTGGATGACCGGCAACATCAACCGCAACTCGGTCGAGCAGATGCGGATCATCAAGGAGCGGCTGGAGGCGCGGCGCAGCACGGTGATGGGGCTGGACGACGTGCCGTCCAACACCCGGCGCGGCGGCGACATGCGCACGCTGCTGGCCCCGAGCACCATCGGCTCGGCGTTCGCGTTCGGCGGGGCGATGCGCCTCGGCCCGCACGAGCGCACCCGCGAGCACTACCACCCGTACTCGGAGGAGTTCCTGTTCGTCACGTCCGGGGAGATGCGCGTCGAACTGGACGGGCGGCCCACGACCATCGGCGCGGGGCAGGCCATGCTCATCCCGCGCGGCGTGCGGCACCGCGTGACCGGCGGCGACCGCGAGTCGCTGGTGGTGTTCCACCTGAGCCCGCTCGCGCCGCGTCCCGACCTCGGCCACGTCGACACCGAGGACGAGCCGGCGGGCGCCGCGGGCAGCGCCGCGCCCGCCGCGTCCGCCGCCGCGCAAGCCCGGCCGGGGAACGCCGGGCCGGGGAACGCCGGGGCCAAGTCGGGCCGGGCGGGCGCGAAGACGGGCGCGAAGACGGGCGCGAAGACGGGCCCGAAGCCGCGCGTGAGGGAGACGTCGTGAGGCCCGAGAAGGGCGCGGCGAGGCGTTCCCGGTCCGCCGCCGGGGCGCGGCGGACCGTCGTCACGGGCATCGGCGTCGTGGCGCCGGGCGGCGGCGACCGCGAGGAGTTCTGGCGGCGGATCGTCAACGGCAAACCGGCCATCCGGCGCATCACCTTCTTCGATCCCGCGCGCTTCCGGTCCCAGGTGGCGGCCGAGTGCGACTTCGTGCCGGCCCACTACGGGCTGACGCCCCGGGAGGTGCGGCGCACCGACCGGTTCGTGCAGCTGGCGATGGCGGCCGCCGACGAGGCGGTCGCCGACAGCGGCCTGGACCCCCGGGGCGTCGACACCGACCGGATGGGGGTGTCGCTCGGCACGGCCACCGGCGCCGCCGCGACGCTGGAGGACGAGTACGTGGTCGCCAGCGACCACGGCAGACACTGGGTGGTCGACGCCGAGCACGTCATGCCGTTCCTGTACCAGGCGCTGGTGCCGTCCAGCGGCGCCAGCGAGCTGGCGGTGCGGTACGGCGCGCACGGGCCCGCCGCCGTGATCTCCACCGGGTGCACCGCGGGCATCGACGCCATCGGGCACGCGCACCGGCTGATCGTCGACGGCGAGGCCGACGTGATGGTGGCGGGCGCGTCGGAGGCGCCGGTCACGCCGTTCTCGGCCGCCGCGTTCGACGCGATCCGGGCGACCACCCCGCACAACGACGACCCGGAGGGCGCGTCCCGGCCGTTCGACGCCGACCGGCGGGGCTTCGTGCTCGGCGAGGGCTGCGCGGTGCTCCTGCTGGAGGAGCTGGCGCACGCCCGGGCCCGCGGCGCCGAGATCTACTGCGAGATCACCGGGTACAGCACCCGCGCCAACGCCTTCCACATGACCGGGCTGCGGCCCGACGGCCTGGAGCTGGCCGAGGCCATCCGCGACGCCATGCGGCAGGCCCGGCTCGACCCCGCCGACCTGGGGTACATCAGCGCCCACGGGTCCGGCACCAAGATGAACGACCGGCACGAGACCGCCGCCTACAAGCGCGCGCTGGGCCACACCGCCTACCAGGTGCCGATCAGCTCCATCAAGTCGGTGGTCGGGCACTCGCTCGGCGCGATCGGGTCGATCGAGATGGCCGCGTGCGCGCTGGTGATCCAGCGCGGGGTCATCCCGCCCACCGCCAACCTGCACACTCCGGACCCCGACTGCGACCTGGACTACACGCCCGTCACGGCCCGGGAGGCGCGGGTGGACCACGCGCTGTCGGCGGGCAGCGGCTTCGGCGGCTTCCAGTCCGCCATGATCTTCTCCCGGCTCGCGGGCGGCCGGGCGGACTCATGAGCGCGGGAGGCGGCCGCACGGCCGCGACCCTCAGCCGCGGGCGGACCCGCGGGGCCGGCGGCGCGGACGGCGGCCGCGTGACGGTGATCAGCGGGATCGGCGTGGTCGCGCCGACCGGCATCGGCGTGGCCGAGCACTGGGCGGCGACCCTGCGCGGCACGTGCGGGCTGGCGCCGATCACCGCGTTCGACACCGCGGACCTGCCGATCCACGTGGCCGGGCAGGTGACCGGGTTCGACGCCGAACGGCTCGTCCCCGACCGGCTGCGGGTGCAGACCGACCGGTGGACGTGGATGGCGCTGGCCGCCGCCGAGATGGCGCTGGCCGACGCGCGGCTGGACCCGGCCGCGGAGGACGACCCGTTCGCCCTGGGCGTGCTGACCTCCAGCGCGTCGGGCGGCAACGAGTTCGGCCAGCGGGAGATCCAGGCGCTGTACGCGCAGGGCCCGCAGGACGTCACCGCCTACCAGTCGATCGCCTGGTTCTACGCAGCCAGCACCGGCCAGCTGTCGATCCGGCACGGCATCAAGGGGCCGTGCGGCGTCGTCATGTCCGACGGCGCCGGCGGCATCGACGTGGTGGCGCAGGCCCGCCGGCTGATCCGGCGCGGCGCCGAGGCGGTGCTGGCGGGCGGCGCCGAGGCGCCGCTGTCCCCGTACGCGATCACCTGCCACGGGACGCGGGAGATGAGCGGCGGGCACGACCCGCGCACCGCCTACCGCCCGTTCGCGCGGTCGGCGAGCGGCGCGGTGCCCGGGGAGGGCGGCGCGATCCTGGTCGTGGAGGAGCGCGAGCGGGCGCTGCGCCGGGGCGCGCCCACGATCTACGCCGAGCTGGCCGGCACGGCGTCCACCCACGACGCGCACCGGCCCGCCGGGCCGCCGCCGGACCACCGGCAGCTCGCCCGGGCCATGCGCCTGGCCATCGAACGCGCCGGGCTCACCCCGCAGGACGTGGACGTGGTGTTCGCCGACGGGGCGGGCGACCCGGCGCGCGACGCGCTGGAGGCCGCGGCGATCAACGACGTGTTCGCGCACGCGGTCGGGGCCATCCCGGTAACGGTGCCCAAGACCATGACGGGGCGGCTCGGCTCGGGCGCCGCCGCGCTCGACCTGGCCTGGGCGGCGCTGGCGCTGCACCACGACACGATCCCGCCGTCGGTCAACCTGGACGCCGACGGCGGCTACGGCCTGGACCTGGTCAGCGAGCCCCGCGAGCACGCCGCGCTGCGCCACGCGCTGGTGGTGGCGCGCGGGTCGGGCGGGTTCAACGCCGCCGCCGTGCTACGGACGGTGCGCCATGACGTCGGATGACGCCCCGCCCGAAGCCTCACCCGGTGCGTCGCCCGGCGCCTCGTTCGCAACCTCGTTCGGAACCTCGTTCGGCGCCTCGCCCGGTGCGTCGGTCCCGGCGTCGGCCGGGGTTCCGGGCGGGGCGCCGGGCGGCCGGCGCGCCGCGGGCAGCGGCAGCCGGGCGCGCACCAGGAAGCCGTCGCCGGGCGGGCGCCCGAAGGTGAACGATCCGCCCCGCGCGGTGACGGTCTCGACCAGTCCGCGCAGGCCCTGCCCGCCGGGACCGGCCCAGCCGTCCCCGGGCGGGTGCCCGCCCTCGTTGGTCACGGTGATGCGCAGCTCGTCGCCGTACTCGATCAGCACGCGCAGCCTGCCCCCGCCGTGCTTGAGCGCGTTGGCCAGGCTCTCCTGGACGATGTGCAGCGCGGTGGTGCGCAGGTCGAGCGGCAGCGCGGGCTCGCGCCCGGTCACCTCCAGCTCGACGGCGCGCCGGTCGGGCATCCGCCCGATCAGCTCGGCGGCCCGCTGCGACAGCAGCCAGCCGCCGGGCTCGGGCGCGCCGCGCAGCGTGCCGATGATCTGCCGCATGTCCCGCAGCGTCGCCTGGGCGGTCTCGTCGATCAGCCGGGCCACCGACTGCGCCTGCGCGCTGACCGCCGGCAGCCGCCGCGAGTGCATGGCGATGACGACCAGCCCGTGGCCGACCGCGTCGTGCAGCTCGCGTGCGATGCGCTGGCGTTCGCGCTGCACGGCCAGGGTGACCCCGTCGGCCTCCCCCCGGCCCAAGCGGCCGTGCCGCTGCACCACCCGGTGACCCAGCGCCGCCCCCGCCAGCACGCCGATCGCCGCGCCGCCCGCCAGCAGGCCGATCCGGCGGTCGCGCCATCGGGCGGGTGCCTGCGCGGCGGGCCCGCCGTTCGCGGGCAGCGCCGTCCGCGGCCGCGTCACGGCCCCGTGTCCCTTGTCAACTCGCCCCCGAAGATGTCGCCCCGCCGACCCCCTGCACCGCCACTGACCAGTCAGGATGGTAGGCGCGCCGAAGCAGGTGATCAAGAAGATCAATGTCAAGAATGCCGTCGCAGGCGGTAGATCACGATGTCCGTGACGGTGCTCGCGACGTGCCGGCCGCGGCGAATGTGACAATCTGGGCGGATGCGCACGGTCGTGACGGGGGTGGCGGGGTTCCTGGGATCCCATGTGGCTGAGGCGCTGCTGGCCCGCGGGCACACGGTGCTGGGCGTCGACCGCCGTTCCCCGGACCTGGACGAGACCGCCGCGCGCAACCTGGCCGGTGCGCTGGAGCGGCCGGGGTTCCGCCTCGTCGTCGCCGACCTCAACCACACGCCGCTGGAACCGTTGCTGGACGAGGCCGTCACCGTCTACCACCTGGCGGCCGTCCCCGGGGTGCGCGCCTCGTGGGGGCCGCGGTTCGGCGCCTACGTGGCGTCCAACGTGCTGGCGACGCGGCGCGTCGTGGCCGCCTGCGCGCGTGTGCGGACGCCCCGGCTGGTGTTCGCGTCCTCCTCCAGCGTGTACGGAACGACCACCGGGCTGCCCTCACGCGAGGACGACCCGACCCTGCCCGCCTCGCCGTACGGGATGACCAAGCTGGCGGCCGAACGGCTGTGCCTGGCCCACGCCCGCGAGGCGGACGCCCGCACCTCGGTCGTGGCGCTGCGGTACTTCACCCTCTACGGCCCCCGTCAGCGCCCCGACATGATGATCAGCCGGGTGCTGCGGGCGGCGCTCACCGGCGAGCCCGTGCGCGTGTACGGCGACGGCACTCAGCGCCGTGACTTCACCTACGTCGGCGATGCCGTCGCCGCGACCCTGGCTGCGGGGGCGGTCGCGGCGCGCGCCGAGGCGGTCAACGTCGGCGGCGGCGCCGGCGTGTCCCTGCGGGAGCTGCTCGACCTGGCCGCCGAGGTCACCGGCCGCCCGGTCCCGGTGATCGATGACGTGCCGCAGCGCGGGGACGTCGCCGTCACCTGCGCCGACCTCGCCAAGGCCCGCGACCTGCTCGGCCACGTCCCCGCCACCGGCCTGGCCGAGGGCCTGGCCCGCCAGTGGGAGCACCTGACGGCCGCCGTCACCGGGTGACGCCCGAGTGGCGGCGCGGCAGGGGCACGACCCTGCGGACGCGGTGGCGGCTGTTCATGGCGGCGCGTTCGGCGGTGCGGGCCTGCGCCTCGGTGCCGGCCGAGTCCAGCTGCCACGGGACGCTGCAGACCATGACGCCGGGGCGGAACAGCAGCCGGGTCTTCAGGCGCAGGGCGCTCTGGTTGTGCAGCACCTGCTCCCACCAGTGCCCGACGACGTACTCGGGGATGAACACGCACACCACGTCGCGGGGGCTCCTGCGGCGGACGCGCGACACGTAGTCCAGCACCGGGCCGGTGATGTCCCGGTACGGGGAGTCCAGGACGACCAGCGGCACCGGGATGTCGCGTTCCCGCCACTCGCGTTCCAGCTCGGCCACCTGGGCGGGGGAGCCGTCCACCGTGACGGCGGTCAGGGTGCTGGGATGGGTGGCGCGGGCGAACGCCAGCGCCCGCAGGGTCGGGGTGTGCAGCCTGGACACCAGCACCACCGCGTGGATGCGGCTGGGCAGCGGCACCGGCTCGTCGCCCGGCCGCAGCTCGGCGTCCAGCCGGTCGTAGTGCCGCCGGATCGCCCTCATCATCCAGAACACCAGCGGCATCGCCACGCACACGATCCAGGCGCCGTGGGTGAACTTGAAGACGACCACGATCACCAGGACCAGCGCGGTCAGCGTGCCGCCCAGCCCGTTGACCAGCCGGGACCGGTGGACGCGGCCGCGGGGCGCGGCGTCGTCCGTGCGCAGCGTCCGGGTCCAGTGCCGCACCATGCCCCACTGGCTGAGGGTGAACGAGACGAACACCCCGATGATGTACAGCTGGATCAGCCGGGTGGTACTGGCGTCGAACGCCCAGATCAGCGCGATCGCCAGCAGCGCCAGCAGCACGATGCCGTTGCTGAACACCAGCCGGTCGCCGCGGCGGCCGAACTGGCGCGGCAGGTAGCCGTCCTCGCCCAGGATCGAGGCCAGGATCGGGAACCCGTTGAACGCGGTGTTGGCCGCCAGCACCAGGATCGCCGCGGTGAACGCCGCGACCAGGAAGAACGGCAACGAGCCGGCGCCGAACACCGCCGCCGCCTCCTGCGCGATCACGGTCTTCTGCATGTAGCCCGGGGGCGCGCCCGCCAGCCGTCCGGGGGCGTCGGCGACGTGCACGCGCGCCGCCATCGCCAGCGCCGTGATGCCCGCGAACATCGTCACGGTGATCGCGCCCATGAGCGCCAGGGTGGCCGCCGCGTTGGCCGGCTTGGGCGGCCGGAAGTTCGGCACCCCGTTGCTGACCGCCTCCACGCCCGTCAGCGCGGTGCAGCCCTGGGAGAAGGAGCGCAGCACGATCGCCGCGGCCAGCAGCCCGGCGGCCTGGTGGGTCGGCTCGACGCGCAGCGACGCCGACTCGGCCACCGGCACGTGGCCGGTCAGCGCGCGCACCGCGCCCCAGGCGAGCATGGCGAACACCACGGTGACGAACCCGTAGGTGGGGATCGCGAACACCGTGCCCGACTCCTTGACGCCGCGCAGGTTCATCACCGTCAGCACCGCGATCATCGCGACGCACAGCTGCACCGCGTACGGGTGCAGCGCGGGGAGCGCCGACACGATGTTCGCGACGCCGGCGGCCACCGACACCGCCACCGTCAGCACGTAGTCGATCAGCAGCGCGCTGGCGGCGACCAGCGAGGCGTTCACGCCCAGGTTGGCGCGGCTGACCGCGTACGCGCCGCCGCCGTCGGGATAGGCGCGGCAGGTCTGCCGGTACGACAGCACCACGACGGCCAGCAGGGCGATCACCGCCGCGGCCACCCAGGGCGTCAGGTGCAGCAGCGCCATGCCGCCCAGGCCCAGCCCGAGCAGGATCTCCTCGGTGGCGTAGGCGTTGGACGACAGGGGGTCGCTGCAGAACACCGGCAGCGCCAGGCGTTTGGGCAACAGGGTCTCGCCCATCTGCTGAGTGCGCAGCGGGCGCCCCACCAGAAAGCGCTTGGGGAGTCTAAGGACGGCCTTCACGGCGACCACCTCATGCGCCGCGTACCCGGCCGGGCCCCCGCCTAACGGCGAGGTCCGGCCGAAGAGTCCAGGTCGCAGCGTCAGGGGTCGAAGCGGTAGCCCATGCCGGGCTCGGTGATCAGGTGCCGGGGACGGGCCGGGTCGGGCTCCAGCTTGCGGCGCAGCTGGGCCAGGTAGACGCGCAGGTAGCCGGTCTCCTTCTCGTACGCCGGGCCCCACACCTCGCGCAGCAGCCGCTTCTGGTCGACCAGCCGCCCGGCGTTGCGGACCAGCACCTCCAGCACGTGCCACTCGGTGGGCGTCAGCCGCACGCCGGCGCCGCCGCGGGTGACCTTCCGGGCGGCCAGGTCGACGGTGAACGCGGCGGTCTCCACCACGGCGTGCTCCCCGGCGGGGGCGGCGCGGCGGACGGCGGCGCGCAGCCGGGCCAGCAGCTCGTCCATGCCGAACGGCTTGGTGACGTAGTCGTCGGCGCCGACGTCCAGGGCCTCCACCTTGTCGGCGGACGCCTGCCGCGCCGACAGCACGATGATCGGCACGTTCAGCCACCCGCGCAGCCCCTGGATGACCTCGACGCCGTCCATGTCCGGCAGGCCCAGGTCGAGCACCACCACGTCCGGGCGGCGGCGGGCCGCCAGGTCCAGGGCGGTGCGGCCGTCGGGCGCGGCGTCCACCTCGTAGCCGCGGGCCCGCAGGTTGATCCGCAGCGCCCGGACGAGCTGCGGCTCGTCCTCGACGACCAGTACGCGCGTCACCGTGTGCCTCCCTGCGGTTCCCGTGCGGGTCCGTGTTCCGGCGCGGGCGGCCCGTCCGGCGCGGGGGATGGTACGGGGGACGGTACGGGGGACGGCGCGGGCGCGAGCGGCAGCGCGAACACCATGGTCAGCCCGCCGCCGGGGGTGTCCTCGGCGTCCAGGGTGCCGCCCATGGCCTCGACGAACCCGCGCGCGACGGCCAGCCCGAGGCCGACCCCGGTGCCGCGCCTGCCGTCGTCCAGCCGCTGGAAGGGGCCGAAGACGCGCTCCTTGTCGGCGTCCGGCACGCCCGGCCCGCGGTCGACGACGCGGATCTCCAGCCGGCCGGGGCCGCCGCCGAAACGCAGCTCGTCCGCCGACACCAGCACCGTGCCGGGGCTGTGCCGGACCGCGTTCTCCACCACGTTGGCCAGCGCCCGCTCCAGGAGCCCGGCGTCGGCGGGCACGGGCGGCAGCGTGTCGGGCACGTCCACCACGACGCGGCCCGGGGGGACGCCCCGCAGCGCCCCCGGCAGCACCTCGTCCACCGCGACCGGCCGGGTCAGCGGCGTCACCGCGCCGGTCTGCAGGCGGCTCATGTCCAGCAGGTTGCCGATCAGCCCGTCGAGCCGGTCGGCCGACTCCTCGATGGCGGCCAGCAGCTCGGCCTCGTCCTCGGGGTCCCAGGTCACGTCCGCCGAACGCAGGCTGCTGACGGCGGCCTTGATCGACGCCAGCGGGGTGCGCAGGTCGTGGGAGACCGCGGCCAGCAGCGCGGTGCGGATCCGGTTGCCCTCGGCGAGCCGGCGGGCGTGCGCCGCCTCCTCGGCCAGCCGCCGCCACTCCAGCACCGCCGCGGCCTGCGCGGCGAACGCCGTCAGGACGCGCCGGTCGGCGGCGGGCAGCACCCGTCCGCGCAGCGCCAGCACCGTCTCGCCGCGCCCGTCCGGCCCGGATCCGGCGGGCACCGCGGCGTGCGCGTCGGCGTCCTCGGGGTCGGCGCACGGGCCGGGACCGGCGGCGCCGAGCGTGACCCAGCCGTGGCCGGAACGCTCCAGCAGCGCGACCGACCCGGCCCCGAACGTCTCGCGGACGCGCCGCAGCAGCGCGGGCAGCGCCTGCTCGCCGCGCAGCACGCTGGTGGCCAGCATGCTCAGCGTCTCGGCCTCGGCGCCGCTGCGCGCGGCCTGCGCGGTGCGGCGGGCGGCCAGGTCCACCACCGACGACACCGCCACCGCCACCCCCACGAAGATCACCAGCGCGGCGACGTGCTCGAACCGGGCGACGTTCATCGTGTGGTACGGCGGGGTGAAGAACCAGTTGGCCAGCAGGCAGCCCAGGACCGCCGCGGCCACCGCGGGCCACAGCCCGCCCACCAGCGCGACCCCGACCGTCAGCGCCAGGTAGAACAGGATGTCGGTGGTCAGCCCCGACTCGCCGCGCAGGCCCGTCAGCACCGCGGTCAGCAGCGCCGGGCCCGCCACGGCCAGCGCCCACCCGGTGGCGCGGCGGCGGCGGCTCAGCGCCGGCCCGGCCATCCGGCCCGGCCCGCGGCCCTTGCCGACGTGCTCGTGGGTGACGATGTGCACGTCCAGGTCCCCGGCCTCGCGCGCCACGGTGGTGCCCACGCCCGGCCCGAACACGAACTGCCAGCCGGGCCTGCGGCTGGACCCCAGCACCAGCTGGGTGGCGTTGACGCCGCGCGCGAACTCCAGCAGCGCCGTCGGGACGTCGTCGCCGACCACCTGGTGGTACGTGCCGCCCAGGCTCTCCAGCAGCGCCCGCTGCCGGGCCGGCTCGCGCGGGAAGCGCTCGGTGAGGCCGTCGCCGCGCACCACCCGCACCGCCAGCAGGTCGGCGTGCCCGGCGTGCGCGGCCAGCCGCGCCGCCCGCCGGATCAGCGTGTCGCCCTCCGGGCCGCCGGTCAGCGCCACCACGATCCGCTCGCGCGCCTCCCAGGGCCGGGTGATGCCGTGCCGGTGCCGGTAGCGGGCCAGGACCTCGTCCACCCGGTCGGCCACCCACAGCAGCGCGATCTCCCGCAGCGCGGTCAGGTTCCCGGCGCGGAAGTAGTTGGCCAGCGCCGCGTCGATCTCCTCCGGCGGGTAGACGGCGCCGTGCGCCATGCGGCGCCGCAGCGCCTCGGCGGTCATGTCGACCATCTCGATCTGCTCGGCGCGGCGGACCACCTCGTCGGGGACGGTCTCGCGCTGGCGCACCCCGGTGATGCGCTCGACCACGTCGTTCAGCGACTCCAGGTGCTGGACGTTGACGGTGGAGATCACGTCGACGCCCGCCTCCAGCAGCTCCTCGATGTCCTGCCAGCGCTTGGCGTTGCGCGAGCCCGGCACGTTGGTGTGCGCCAGCTCGTCGACCAGCGCCACCCGCGGTCCGCGGGCCAGCACCGCGTCCACGTCCATCTCGGTGAACGTCCGGCCCCGGTGGCGGATCTCCCGGCGGGGGACGACCTCCAGGTCGCCGATCTGCTCGGCGGTGCGGGCGCGGCCGTGCGTCTCGACGAGCCCGACGACCACGTCGGTGCCGCGGGCGGCGCGCCGCCGTCCCTCGTTCAGCATGGCGTAGGTCTTGCCGACGCCGGGCGCGGCGCCCAGGTAGATGCGCCAGGTGCCCCGCTTGCCCATGCCCGTTCACCCCCCAGGCCCGGATCATCCCCGTTTTGTGGCTATGCGAAATCTACGGGTCGCTCGCCGCGCGGCCGGACGCGCGGTCCGCGTCGAAGCGGTACGCGTCGAAGCGGTACGGGCCGGGCAGGGCGGCGCCGTCCTCGGCGGTGCCCGCGGCGGGCAGCGACACGATCATGGTGAGGCCGCCGCCGGGGGTCTCCTCGGGGGTCAGGGTGCCGCCCATCGCCTCGGTCAGCCCGCGCGACAGCGCCAGACCGAGCCCGACCCCGGTCCCGGCGGACCGGTCGTCCAGGCGCTGGAACGGCAGGAACACCCGGTCCCGGGCGGCGGGCGGGATGCCGGGGCCGCGGTCGATCACCCGGATCTCCACGTGTTCGGCGTGCGCGCTGGCGGTCACCGCGACGGGCTCGCCGCCGGGCGGGTTGTGCCGCACGGCGTTGCCGACGAGGTTGGCCAGGACCCGTTCCAGCAGCGCCGGGTCGGCGAGCACGTCCGGCAGCGTGTCCGGCACCCGGATGCGGACCTCCGCGTCGCCCACCTCGCCGAGCGCCCGCGGCACCAGGTCCCCGACGGCGACGCGCGCCGGGGACATGCCGAGCGCCCCGGCCTGCAGGCGGCTCATGTCCAGCAGGTTGGCCACCAGCCGGTCCAGGCGGTCCAGCGACTCGGCGGCGGTGTCGAGCAGCTCGTCGCGGTCCTCCTCGCTCCAGTCGACGTCCCGGCTGCGCAGGCCGTCGACGGCGACCTTGGCGGAGGCGAGCGGGGTGCGCAGGTCGTGGCCGACGGCGTTGAGCAGGGCGGTGCGCATCCGGTCGGCCTCGGCCAGCGGCCGCACCTGCTCGGCCTCGGCGCTCAGCCGCTGCTGCCGCAGCGCCACGGCGGCGTGCGCGGCGAACGCCTCCAGCACCCGCCGGTCCTCGGCCCGCAGGGTGCGCCCCCGCATGACCAGCACCAGTTCCTCGGAGATCGGGATCTCGTTCTCCCCGGCCCGCGGAGCCGGGCACGGCGGACCGCCCGCGGTGGCCACGATGCGCCAGCGCTCCGGGTCGCCGTGCAGGCCGGGGGTCTCGGCGGTGCCCGGCTCGCGCTCCAGCAGCGTCACCGCCGTCAGCCCGAACGTCTCGCGCAGCCGTTCGAGGATGTCGCGCGGCGCGCTCTGCCCGCGCAGCACGCCGCCCGCCAGCGTGGACAGCACCTCCGCCTCGGTGCGCGCCCTGGCCGCCTCGCGGCTGCGCCGGTAGTTGACGTCCACCACGGCGCTGATCGCCGCGGCCACCACCACGAACACCACCAGCGCCAGCAGGTTGTCCCGCTCGGCGATCGTGAACCGGTACGTCGGCGGGGTGAAGAAGTAGTTGAGCAGCAGCGACCCGGCCACGGCCGCGAACAGCGCCGGGTACAGCCCGCCGGCCAGCGCCGCGCCGATCACCGCGACCAGGAACAGCAGGATGTCGCTGGGCAGCGAAAGGTCGGGCTGAGCGGTGCGCAGCAGGACCGTCAGCAGCGGCAGCAGCGCGGCCGCCAGCGCGAAGCCCGCCGTGCGGCGCCGCCCCGACAGCCGGCCGCCCGGCGACCGCGGCCGCCGGCCCCGGCTCACCTCCTCGTGGGCGACCAGGTGCACGTCGATCGTCCCGGACAGGGCGGTGGTGGTGACCCCGACGCCGCGGGAGAGGAGCTGCGCGACGCGGCCCCGGCGGGACGCGCCCAGCACCAGCTGGGTGGCGTTGACGCCGCGCGCGAAGTCCAGCAGCGCGGTCGGCACGTCGTCGCCGACCACCTGGTGGTACGTGCCGCCCAGGCTCTCCACCAGCGTGCGCTGGCGGACCAGGTGGGCCGGGTCGGCGCCGGTCAGCCCGTCGCCGGAGGCGACGTGCACGGCCAGCAGGTCGGCGCCCTTGGAGCGGTCGGCGATGCGGGCGGCGCGGCGGATCAGCGTGTCGCCCTCGGGCCCGCCGGTCAGCGCCACCACGACGCGTTCGCGGGCCTCCCAGGTGCCGCGGATGCCGTGGTCGGCGCGGTAGCGGTCGAGCTGGTCGTCGACCTTGCCGGCCAGCCACAGCAGCGCCAGCTCGCGCAGCGCGGTCAGGTTGCCGACGCGGAAGTAGTTGCCGAGGGCGGCGTCGATCTTCTCCGGGGCGTAGACGTTGCCGTGCGCCATGCGGCGCCGCAGGGCCTCGGGGGCCATGTCGATCAGCTCGACCTGGTCGGCGCGGCGGACCACCTCGTCGGGGACGGTCTCGCGCTGCGGCACGCCGGTGATGGCCTCCACGACGTCGTTCACCGAGTCCAGGTGCTGGATGTTGACGGTGGAGATCACGTCGATGCCCGCGTCGAGGATCTCGTCGATGTCCTGCCACCGCTTGGCGTTGCGCGAGCCCGGCACGTTGGTGTGCGCCAGCTCGTCGACCAGCGCCACCTGCGGGCGCCGCGCGATCACCGCGTCGACGTCCAGTTCGGTGAAGGCGGTGCCCCGGTAGGGGACGACGCGGCGGGGGACCACCTCCAGCCCGTCGAGCAGTTCCCGGGTGCGGGGCCTGCCGTGGGTCTCCACGAACCCGGCCACCACGTCGGTGCCGCGCCCCCGGCGGCGGCGGGCCTCCGCGAGCATCGCGTAGGTCTTGCCGACGCCGGGGGCGGCCCCCAGGTAGACGCGGAGCCGCCCGCGCGCCATGGTCGCTCCCCTCTCAGCCGTGGTAGGGGTTGGTGCTGTCCAGTTGCAGGTTGAGCCGGACGACGTTCACCACGGGTTCGCCCATGAACCCCAGGGCGCGTCCCGTCTGGTTGTGCCGGACGGCCGCCCGCACCTGCGCGAGCGTCATGCCGCGCGCCCGGGCCACGCGCGGCGCCTGCAGCATCGCGTAGGCGGGGCTGATGTGCGGGTCCAGGCCGCTGCCGCTGGCGGTGACCGCGTCGGCGGGCACCTTCGGCGTGGCGGGCGCGTTCCCCCGGATCGGCACGGTCAGCCCGGTGGACAGGTCCTCTCCGGGCGTGGCGCACTCGACCCGCACGCCCTCGTAGGCGGTCAGGAACGGCCTGGCCGGGCACGCCTGGTTGGCGCTCACCACACGGGTCGGCCTGGGGACGGACCCGCCCGCGGTGCGCGTCCCGAACACCTTGAGCACCGCCCCGACGCCGTCGGGCGTGCAGTACGGGCGGGAACCGTCCACGCCCTCCAGTTCCCCGACCGCCTTGCTGCGCTCGCAGACCCGGGTGAGCAGGCTCTGCCGGCCCTCGGCGCCGGGCGAGGGCAGCCTGTCCAGGACGTCCTCGGGGCCGAGGTTGCTCGCGCCGGTGGACAGCGGGTCGTACCCGTCGCCGGCGGCGGACGGGCGGCTCTGGAAGTACTGCCGCAGGGGGCGGCCGTCCCGGCCGGTGAACGACTGGCCGACGAGCGCGCTGCCCGCCGTCCGGCCGCCGGCGGTCGTGACGACCGACCCGCCGGCCTTGCCCCTGAGGCCGGGGGACTGCGCCACCGCGAACACCGCGAGCGGGTAGGCGACGCCGAGGACCACCGTGAGGACCAGCAGCGCGCGCACGGCGGCCAGGTGCCGGCGGATCCAGCTAGGCATAAGCATGTCAGGACATCCCAGGAAGGAACCGGACGATCAGGTCGATGAGCTTGATGCCGGCGAACGGCGCCACCAGCCCGCCCAGCCCGTAGACGGCCAGGTTGCGGGACAGCAGCGTGGCGGCGCTGCTCGGCCGGTACTTCACCCCGCGCAGGGCGAGCGGGATCAGCGCCACGATGATCAGCGCGTTGAAGATCACCGCGGACAGGATCGCCGACTGCGGGCTGTGCAGCCGCATCACGTTCAGCGCGTCCAGCCCGGGGTACAGCGCCGCGAACATCGCCGGGATGATCGCGAAGTACTTGGCGATGTCGTTGGCGATGGAGAAGGTGGTCAGCGCGCCGCGGGTGATGAGCAGCTGCTTGCCGATCGCGACGATCTCGATGAGCTTGGTCGGGTCGGAGTCCAGGTCCACCATGTTCCCGGCCTCCTTGGCGGCCGTGGTCCCGGTGTTCATGGCCACCCCGACGTCGGCCTGCGCCAGCGCGGGCGCGTCGTTGGTGCCGTCGCCGGTCATCGCGACCAGGCGTCCCCCCTCCTGCTCCTTCTTGATGAGGGCGAGCTTGTCCTCCGGCCTGGCCTCGGCCAGGTAGTCGTCCACCCCGGCCTCCTCGGCGATCGCCCGGGCGGTCAGCGGGTTGTCCCCGGTGATCATGACGGTGCGGATGCCCATCGCCCGCATCGCGGCGAACCGCTCCCGCATGCCCCGCTTCACCACGTCCTTGAGGTGGATCACCCCCAGCACGCGGGCCTCGCCGTCGCGGCACTCGGCGACCGCCAGCGGCGTGCCGCCGGACGCGGAGATGCCGTCGACGATCTCCGCCAGCCGGTCCGGGACCGTCCCGCCGCGCTCGCGCACCCACGCCGCGACCGCCCCGGCCGCGCCCTTGCGCAGCGACCGGTTCATCCCCTCGTCCAGGTCGACGCCCGACATCCGGGTCTGCGCGGTGAACGGCACCCACGTGGCGTGCGCCAGCTCGCCGGGGGAGCGCTCGCGCAGCCCGTGCGCCCGTTTGGCCAGCACGACCACCGAGCGGCCCTCGGGGGTCTCGTCGGCGAGGCTGGCCAGCTGCGCCGCGCCGGCCAGCTCGTCCGCGGCCACGCCGTCCAGCGGGAGGAACTCCGCCGCCTGCCGGTCGCCGAGCGTGATCGTGCCGGTCTTGTCCAGCAGCAGCGTGTTCACGTCGCCCGCCGCCTCGACGGCGCGTCCGCTCATCGCCAGCACGTTGCGCTGCACGAGCCGGTCCATCCCGGCGATGCCGACCGCCGACAGCAGCGCGCCGATCGTCGTCGGGATCAGGCACACCAGCAGCGCCACCAGCACGATGCCGGTGATCCCGTGCGGGCCGAGCGCCGGGGAGTCGGGCACGCCGGGGTTGGCGTGCCGGGAGTAGACCGCCAGCGGCTGCAGCGTTGCGGTGGCCAGCAGGAAGATGATCGTCAGCGCGGCCAGCAGGATGTTCAGCGCGATCTCGTTGGGCGTCTTCTGCCGGGTGGCGCCCTCCACCAGGGCGATCATCCGGTCGATGAAGCTCTCCCCGGGCCGCTGCGTGACGCGCACGACGATCCGGTCCGACAGCACCCTGGTGCCGCCGGTGACGGCGGACCGGTCGCCGCCCGACTCGCGGATCACCGGGGCCGACTCGCCGGTGATCGCCGACTCGTCCACGCTGGCGATGCCCTCGACCACGTCCCCGTCGGCCGGGATCAGCTGCCCGGCCTCCACCACGACGATGTCGCCCGGACGCAGCTCGGGGGCGGGCACGGTCTCCTCGGCCGCGTCGGCCCGGCCGGGCGACCAGCCGGTCAGGCGGCGCGCCACCATGTCCTTCTTGGCCCGGCGCAGCGTGTCGGCCTGCGCCCTGCCGCGTCCCTCGGCCACCGCCTCGGCCAGGTTCGCGAAGATCACCGTCAGCCACAGCCACGCCACGACCAGCCAGCCGAACCAGCTCGGCCGCGCGACCGCCAGCACCGTGGACCACACCGCGCCGACCTCCACGATCAGCATGACCGGGTTGCGCCACAGCGTGCGCGGGTCGAGCTTGCGCACCGCGTCCGGCAGCGACCGCAGCAGCTGCCCCGGGTCGAGCAGGCCGCTCCGGACCCGTCCCGGCGGGGTGGGGGCGGGCGGCCGCGCCGGGCGTCCGGACATGCGGGTCCGCACGGTCATCAGTGGATCCCTTCGGCCAGCGGCCCGAGCGCCAGCGCGGGCAGGAACGTGAGCGCGACCAGCACGACCGTCACGCCGGCGACCATGCCGACGAACTGCGGCCGGTGGGTGGGCAGCGTGCCCTCCGAGGCGGGCGTGGCGCCCTGCCGGGCCAGCGACCCGGCCAGCGCCAGCACGAACACGATCGGCAGGAACCGGCCCAGCGCCATGCACAGGCCGAGCGCGGTGTTGTAGAAGACCGTGTTCGCGCCGAGCCCGGCGAACGCCGACCCGTTGTTGTTGGACGCCGAGGTGAACGCGTACAGCACCTCGCTCAGCCCGTGCGGTCCGGAGTTGAGCATCCCCGCGCGGCCGTCGCCGGTCGCCATCGCCGTCCCGGCGCCGACCAGCACCAGCACCGGCGTCGTCAGGAAGTACAGCGAGGCGAACTTCATCTCCCGGCCGCCGATCTTCTTGCCCAGGTACTCGGGGGTGCGGCCGACCATCAGCCCGGCCACGAACACCGTGACCACGGCCAGGATCAGCATGCCGTACAGGCCCGAGCCGGCACCGCCCGGCGCGACCTCGCCGAGCATCATGTTGACCAGCGGCATCATGCCGCCGAGGCCGGTGTAGGAGTCGTGGGCCGAGTTCACCGCGCCGGTCGAGGTCAGCGTGGTGGCCGCGGCGAACACCGCCGAGTTCAGCACCCCGAACCGGGTCTCGGTGCCCTCCGCGGCCGCCCCCACCGCCGTGGGCACCGTGCCGTGGTGCATGCCTTGGAACAGCATGGTCAGCGACACGCTGACCAACGCCAGCACGGTCATCACCGCGGCGATCGCGTAGCCCTGCCGCACCTGGCCCACCAGCCGGCCGAACGTGCGGGTCAGCGCGAACGGGATGAGCAGGATCAGGAAGATCTGCAGCCAGCTCGTCCAGGCGGTGGGGTTCTCCAACGGGTGCGCGGAGTTGGCGTTGTAGAACCCGCCGCCGTTGGTGCCCAGCTCCTTGATGGCCTCCTGGCTCGCCACCGGCCCGCCGGTCAGCGCCTGGTGGCCGCCCGCGACCGTGCCCACCGTGTGGTCGGGCGGGTTCCAGAAGTTCTGCACCGCGCCGCCCGCTACCAGGACGATCGCGGCGGCGAACGCGACGGGCAGCAGGATCCGCAGCGACCCGCGGGTCAGGTCCACCCAGAAGTTGCCGAGCCGGTCGGTCCTCGTGCGCGCGAACCCGCGGACCAGCGCGACCGCCACGGCCATGCCGGTCGCCGCCGACACGAAGTTCTGCACCGCCAGCCCGGCCATCTGCACCAGGTGGCCCATCGTCGACTCGCCCGAGTACGACTGCCAGTTGGTGTTGGTGACGAAGCTGACGGCGGTGTTCCACGCCTGGTCCGGCTCGACCGGCGCCATGCCCAGGCTCAGCAGCAGCCGGTTCTGCAGCCGCTGGAACCCGTACAGGAACAGCACGCTGACGAGCGAGAACGCCAGCACGCTCCGCGCGTAGACGCCCCAGCGCTGCTCGGCCCCGGGGTCGACGCCCATCAGCCGGTAGATCCGGCGTTCGGGACGGGAGTGCCGCGTTCCCGAGTAGACCCGGTACATGTAGTCGCCCAGCGGCCGGTACGCCGCGGCCAGGGCGAGCACGAGCGATCCCAGGAAAAGGACGCCCGCCGTCATCGAGCTCACTAGAAACGCTCCGGAAAAAGAAGGGCCGCCACCAGGAAGACGGTCAGCAGCACGGCCAGCCCGAGGCCGACCGCGTTCTCCGCGGTCACAGCCGTTCCACCGCCTTCACCGCCAGCGTCAGCAGCGCGAAGACCGCCACCGTCAGCAGGACGAACGCCAGATCAGACATGCTCCGATTCCTTGACCGTGTGGTCGTGCGCGTTCACTTCTTCGGGAACGCGGTGCGCGACGATCGCCGCGCAGCGCCTTTTTCGGATTCCATGCACTTTCCGAGTACCCTCCCGTGCGGCCAGGTGTCTGCCGCGTTAGGAGTAAAGCGCTGTTTCGGGTGCTTTCTGTGCTGTCTTGACGCGTTCTTAGCGCGCGCTCCCGCGCTCTTAACACGTCCCTAACGCCCCTTGGCCGTCCGGGGCGGCCGGCGCCAAGGGGGTCCTGGCGGTCCCAGGGACGACCAGAGCCTGGGTCGGCCGGTCGTGGCCCACCACGATGGGTGACGTCCCTCGGAACCACCTTTCCGACCGCTGAGGAGAACCGCGATATGAGCACCGTCGCCGCCTACGCGGCGCCCTCCGCCGGGGCGCCCCTGGAGCGCACCACGATCGAGCGCCGTCCCGTCGGCGAGCACGACGTCCAGATCGAGATCAAGTACGCGGGCATCTGCCACTCCGACATCCACCAGGCCCGCGGCGAATGGGGCAACCAGATCTTCCCGATGGTGCCGGGGCACGAGATCGCCGGCGTCGTCACCGCGACCGGCCCGGGCGTGACCAGGTTCGCCGTCGGCGACCGGGTGGGCGTCGGCTGCATGGTCGACTCGTGCCGCGAGTGCGAGAACTGCAGGGCCGGGCTGGAGCAGTACTGCCTCAAGGGGTTCGTCGACACCTACAACGGGATCGACCGCGCCGGGAACCCCACCTACGGCGGCTACTCCACGCACATCGTGGTCGACGAGAACTTCGTCCTGCGCATCCCCGACGGCCTGTCGCTGCAGGAGGCCGCGCCGCTGCTGTGCGCCGGCATCACCACCTACTCGCCGCTGCGGCACTGGAACGCCGGGCCGGGCAAGCGGGTCGCCGTCGTCGGGCTGGGCGGCCTCGGCCACATGGCCGTCAAGATCGCGCACGCGCTGGGCGCCGAGGTGACCGTGCTGTCCCAGACGCTGCGCAAGAAGGACGACGGCCTGAAGCTGGGCGCCGACCACTACCACGCCACCGGCGACCCGGCGACCTTCGAGCAGCTGGCCGGACGGTTCGACCTGCTCCTGTGCACCGTCTCGGCGCGGCTCGACCTGGACGCCTACCTGGGGCTGCTGAAGACCGACGGCGTGCTGGCCAACGTCGGCGCCCCCGAGGAGCCGGTCTCGCTGAACGTGTTCTCGCTGATCTTCGGCCGCCGCAGCCTGGCCGGATCGGCGATCGGCGGCATCGCCGAGACGCAGGAGATGCTCGACTTCTGCGCCGAGCACGGCCTCGGCGCCGAGATCGAGCTGATCCGCGCCGACCAGATCAACGAGGCGTGGGAGCGCGTGCTGAACAGCGACGTGCGCTACCGGTTCGTGATCGACGCCGCCACGATCTGACGGCCCCGTCCGCCGCGTCGCGCCCGGCCACCGCGCCCGGTGGCCGGGCGCACTGGTCGGGCCCGCTGGTGGGCGCGGTGGTCAGGTGCGGTGGACGCGGCCGCCGAGCAGACGCGTGCCGGGCCCGGCGGCCGCCCCCGGGCCGGATCGCGCGGTGACCGTGCCGGCGGTGATCTCCGCGCCGCATTCGGAGCAGCAGACCCGGGGCGTGAACTCCTGGCCGCAGGCGTCGTGGACGAGCAGGGCGGGCGGGCCGCCGGGCGGCGTCTGCCACTTGTCGCCCCAGGCCATCATCGCCATCAGCACCGGCACCAGGTCCCGGCCGGCCTCGGCCAGGTGGTACTCGTACCGGGACGGACGGTCCTGGTAGCGCCTGCGTTCCAGGATTCCCGCGGCGACCAGGTCGTCCAGGCGCCGCGTGAGCAGGTTGCGGGAGATGCCCAGGTTCCCGGCGATGTCGTCGAAGCGGTGCAGGCCGAGGTGGACGTCCCGGACGATCAGCGGGCTCCACCAGTGCCCGACCACCTCCAGGGTCCGCCCGATCGAGCAGTGCATGTCGGCGAAGCTGGTCTTCTGCACGGCCTCCAGGCTAGTCGGTTGACTCATTGAACGCACCCGTCCTAGGGTCGCTCACGAGGGGTCAGTTCAATACAAGTACTCACTGGAGGTGGGCCATGCCCTTCGTCGAGCTGTTCGCGCCCCGGGGCGCGCTGGACGGCGAGCGCGGCACGCGGGCCAAGCAGCGGCTGGTGGCCGAGGTGATGGCGGTCGAGGGCGCGCCCGACACCCAGGCCGCACGGGACATCTCCTGGCTGGTGGTCACCGAGCCGGCGGAGTGGTTCGTCGGCGGCCGGGCCGCCGGCGCGGACGAGCCCCCGCGCTACCTGGTGCGGGTGAGCGTCCCGGCCGGGTCGCTTGACGACGGCAAGCGCCGTGAGATGGTCGAACGCGTCACCCGCGTCCTGGCCGAGGCCGAGGAGGACGCCGGCCGCCTCTATGCCGCCCCCGTCGCCTGGGTGCACCTGGTCGAGATTCCGGACGGCAACTGGGGCGCCATGGGCCGGGTGTTCCGCCTGCCCGACATCATCGAGTTCACCACGGGCGCCCCCGCGGGCGCCGGCTGAGACGAGCCGGTCACTCCCGAGCGTGCGGCGTTCCGTGACAAGCTCCGGCGCGTCGCACGCGCCGTGCCGTTTCCCCCACGGCAGGAGCGGAATACCGTCCCGAGACGCGCGGTTCCACGGCACATCCCTGATCACATGGGGACCGCGCGGCCACACGTCCGCGCGGCGGGGAACGAGGGGGAGCCATGCCCGACTACGGCCACGACCTGATGTTCGGTTCGTTCATCACCCCGGGGAGCGCCGACCCGAAACAGGTGCTCGACCTCGCGCAGGCGTCCGAGGCCGCCGGCCTGGACCTGGTGACCTTCCAGGACCACCCCTACCAGCCGCGTTTCCTGGACACCTGGACGCTGCTGACCTACGTGGCCGCGCGCACCGAGCGCGTCCGCCTGGCGGGCAACGTGCTGAACCTCCCGCTGCGTCCCCCCGCGGTGCTGGCCCGCGCGGCGGCGAGCCTCGACCTGCTCAGCGGCGGCCGCTTCGAGCTGGGCCTGGGCGCCGGCGGGTTCCGGGAGGCCATCGAGGCCATGGGCGGGCGCCGCCTGACCCCGGCGCAGAGCGTCGACGCGCTCGGCGAGGCCATCGACGTCATCCGCGGCGTCTGGGACGCCGGGAACACCGCGCGGCTGCGGATCGACGGCACGTACTACCAGGTGGACGGCGCCAAGCGCGGCCCCGCACCCGCCCATGACATCGGCATCTGGCTGGGCGCCTACAAGCCCAGGATGCTGCGCCTGGTCGGGGGCAAGGCCGACGGCTGGCTGCCCTCGCTGCCGTACCTGAGCGACGTGCGCCGCCTCGCCGACGGCAACGCGATCATCGACGAGGCCGCCGCCGAGGCCGGACGCGACCCCGCCGCGGTGCGCCGCCTGCTCAACATCGGCGGCCGGTTCGGGTCCGGCGGCGAGGAGCTGTTCTCCGGACCGCCCGGGCGGTGGGCCGAGCAGCTGGCCGGGCTGACCCTGGAGTACGGCGTCAGCGGCTACATCGTCATGGCCGACGACCCCGCCGTCCTGCGGACCTTCGGCGGGGAGGTCGCCCCCGCGACCCGCGAGCTGGTCGCCTCCGCCCGCGCGTCCGCCACCCGGACCTGACCCCGGCGCCGCCCCCGGCGCCCGAACCCGACCCGCCCCCCATCGCATGCCCGACCGTCCGTCCACCAGGAGGATGCGATGAAGCTGAAGCTCAGGACCGTTCCGAGCCGCCTGGCGAGCGGCGCGTACATCCTGCACAGCGGGCTGGAGTTGTGGAACGGGGACGAGGAGCAGGCCACGGCCACGCACGGCATGGCCGCCGCCGCCTTCCCGTTCCTCAAGGGCGTCCCGCCGCGCAGGTTCCTGCGCCTGCTGGCCGCCGGGCAGATCGCCACCGGCGCCGCGCTGCTGGCCCCGTTCGTCCCGAACGCCCTGGCGGGGACGGCTCTCACCGGGTTCGGCGGCTCCCTGGTCGCGTTCTATCTGCGCGCTCCCGGCCTGCGCAAGCCCGGCAGCGTCTGGCCCAGCCAGGCGGGCATCGGCGTCAGCAAGGACGTCTGGCTGCTCGGCATCGGCCTCGGCCTGCTGGCGGACGCGGCCTCCGAACGCCGCGCCACGACCGGCGGCGCTGCGGAAGGCGGCTGATCGCTCCCTATGCTGGGGTGATGCTGTCTCGCCACGGGGCGGCGGCCGCCGCGCTGACGGTGCTGGTCGTCGGGAGCACGGTCGCGATGTGGCTGCGCGCGCCCGCCCATCCGCCGTGGCGGGCGGTCGTGGACGGGGTGCTGGTGCTGAGCGTGTGCGGCACGCTGCCGCTGCTGCGGCGCCGTCCCGTGGCCGGGGGCGTGTACGCGCTGGTGGCCACCGGCGTGTACTACGTGCTCAGCCCGGTCGACGGGCCGCTGATCGTCGTGACGATCCTCATGCTGTACGTGGTCGCCGCGGGCGGGCGCGTGCGCACCGCCGCGGCGCTCGGCGCGGTCCTGGTGATCGCCGCCGGGCTCGGCACGCTCGCCGGGAACGAGGACGTCAACAGCGTCGCGATCATCATGATGACCGGCTGGATGGTGGCGCTGGTCGCCCTCGGCGCCGTCCGGTACGGCCGCCAGGAGGCGCTGCGCGCGGCGGTGCGGCGGGCCGAGGAGGAGGCGCGCTGGCGCGCCACCGCCGAACGGCTGCGCATCGCGCGCGAGCTGCACGACGTCGTCGGCCACCACCTGTCGATGATCAACGTGCAGGCGGGCACCGCGCTGCACCGGCTGCACCGCGATCCCGAGCAGGCGGGCCGGGCGCTCAGCGTGATCAAGGAGGCCAGCCGCGAGACGCTGCGCGAGATGCGCGCCACGCTCGGCGTGCTGCGCGCCGTCGACGAGCAGCCGGGCACCGAGCCCGCCGGGCGGCTGGACCGGCTGGACGACCTGGTCCGGCACGCCGAGCTGGCGTCGCTGGAGACGGCGGTGCGCGTGGAGGGCGACCCGCGTCCGCTGCCCGCCGGGGTGGACCTGGCCGCCTACCGCATCCTGCAGGAGGCCATCACCAACGTGACCCGGCACGCCGCGGCCCGCCGCGTCACCCTGCGGATCGGCTACGGTACGGCGGACCTGCTGGTGGAGGTCGAGGACGACGGAAGGGGCGCCGCCGTGGACACGGGCGGGGACGGCAGCGGCATCCGCGGCATGCGGGAACGCGCGCGGGCGCTGGGCGGCGAGCTGACCGCCGGGCCCGTGCCGGGCGGCGGGTTCCGCGTGCGGGCCCGGCTGCCTTACGGGGCGGACGGATGATCCGGGTACTGCTCGCCGACGACCAGGCGTTGGTGCGCGCCGGATTCCGCTCCCTGCTCGACGACGAGGACGACATCACCGTCGTCGGCGAGGCGGCCGACGGCGCGGGCGCGGTGGAGGCGGCGCGGGAGCTGCGGCCCGACGTGGTCCTCCTGGACATCCGGATGCCGGGCATGGACGGCCTGGCCGCGGCCCGCCGCATCGCCGCCGCCGACCCGTCGGTGCGCGTGGTGATCCTGACGACCTTCGACCTGGACGAGTTCGTCTACGGCGCGCTGCGCGCGGGCGTGGCGGGCTTCCTGGTCAAGGACACCGAGCCGGAGGAGCTGCTGCGCGCGGTGCGCGTCGCCGCCCGCGGCGACGCGCTGATCAGCCCGTCGGTGACGCGGCGGCTCATCGCGGAGTACGCGGGCCGCAAGGCGGTGCCCGAGCCGGGCCCGCGGCTGAACGCCCTCACCCCGCGCGAACGCCAGATCGTCGAGCTGGTCGCCGAGGGCCACTCCAACGACGAGATCGCGGCGCGGCTGGAGCTGCGCCCGGCCACCGTCAAGAGCCAGGTCAGCCGCATCATGACCAAGCTCGACGTGCGCGACCGCGCGGCGCTGGTCGTGCTGGCCTACGAGAGCGGCCTGGTGCGTCCCGGCTGGGCCGGCTGACGCGGCGCCGCCCGCCGCAACCGGGGGTGTAGGGGCGCGGCCGGCGCGCGCAACAAACGGGGTATCGGACCGGCGCCTCGCGGCCGATGCGCACCGCCATGCCCCGGCAGCAGCCTGTGAGCATGAACGACAACCAATCCGGTCCCTCGCCGGCGAGCAAGGCCGGGGCCGCCGTGGTCGGCTTCCTGGTCGGCGGGGCGGGGGGCTTCTTCGCGACGGAGGCGTTCGCCGCGTTCTGCCACTTCGTCCTCGGCGTGACCCTCGACGTGGAGGACACGCCCGCCCTGCTGGTCCTGTTCGCGGGGCTGCCGCCGCTGCTCGCGGTGGTGGGCGCGTTCGTGGGGGTTCGCGTGGCGGCCCGGGAGAACGGAGGCCGCCGGTGACGACCGGACTGTTCGGACGCCTGGCCGCCTGGTCGTACCGGCGCCGCTGGATCGCGCTCGGCCTGTGGGCGCTGGTGCTGGTCGCCGTCACCGTCGCCGCGCGCGCCGTGGGCACCGACTACCGCAACGACTTCACCCTGCCCGGCACCCAGTCGCAGCGGGCGGGCGACCTGCTCACCGAGCACGGCGCCGCGCAGGCGGGCGACTCCCTGCAGATCGTGGTGAAGGCGCCGGGCGGGCTGCGCGCGCCGGACACCGAACGCCGCGTCCGCGACGTGGTCGGGCGGGTGGACGGCCTGCCGGGCGTCGCGGCCGTCCGCACCCCCTACGACGACCGCGCCGCGATCTCCCGCGACGGCACCATCGGGTACGCCACCGTCACGCTCACCGGCAAGGCGGAGGAGGTCCCGCGCGACGACGTCGTCCGCATCGTCGACACCGCGCGGTCGGCCGCGTCCGGCGGGCTCCAGGTGGAGGTCGGCGGGGAGGCGGCGCGCGGCGCCGAGGAGAGCGGCGGCGGCGCCGAGGGCGCGGGCATGCTGGCCGCGCTGGTCATCCTCGTGCTGCTGTTCGGCTCGCTGGTCGCCGCCGCGCTGCCGCTGGTGACCGCGCTGTTCGCGGTGGGTTCGGCGATCGGGCTGATCGGGCTGGCCTCGCACCTGGCCACGGTCGCCGACTTCACCCCGCCGATCCTGATGCTGGTCGGCCTCGGCGTCGGCGTCGACTACGCGCTGCTGGTGTTCTACCGCTACCGGCACGAGCTGCTGGAGGGCGCCGAACCGCGGGACGCCACGCGCCGCGCCCTGGACGCCGCGGGCCGCACCGTCTTCGTCGCCGCCTGCACCGTCGTCATCGCGCTGCTGGGCCTGATCGCGCTCGGCCTCGGCGCGTTGCAGGGCGTGGCCGTCGCGGTCGCGCTGACCGTGCTGGTCACCATGCTCGCCGCGCTGGTGCTGCTGCCCGCGCTGCTGGGCTTCTTCGGCGGGCGCATCCAGCGGCACGTGCGCAGGCGCGCGAGCCGGACCGCCGCGCGCGGCAGGGAGCCCGGCGCGGGCTGGCGGCGGCTGGCCACGGCGGTGCAGCGCCGTCCGCTGCCCGCCCTGCTGGTGGCGCTCGCCGCGCTGCTGGCGCTGTCGGCGCCCGCCCTGGACATGCGCCTCGGCTTCGCCGACGCGGGCAACGACCCGGCCTCGTCCACCACCCGCAAGGCCTACGACCTGCTCGCCGAGGGCTTCGGGCCCGGCTTCAGCGGGCCGCTGGTCGTCGTCGGCGAGACGGGCGCGGGGGAGGCGCAGCGCGTGCAGCAGATCCTGGCCCGCACCGACGGCGTCGCCGCGACCACCCCGCCGCTGCCGTCCCGCGACGGCGCCGTGCACACGCTGATCGTCTTCCCGGACGCGGCGCCGCAGGACGAGCGGACCGCCGACCTGGTGCACACCCTGCGCGAGGACGTGCTGCCCGACGGCTTCCTGGTCGGCGGCCCCACCGCCGCCACCCAGGACTTCGCCGACACCGTCGCCTCGCGGCTGCCGCTGTTCGTCACGATCGTGGTGGGCCTGTCGGCGCTGCTGCTCCTGGTGGTGTTCCGCTCGGTGCTGATCCCGGTCAAGGCGGCGCTGCTCAACCTGCTCAGCATCGCCGCCGCGCTGGGCGCGATCACGCTGGTGTTCCAGCACGGCTGGTTCGGGGTGCCACCGGGCCCGATCGAGGCGTTCATCCCCGTGATGATCTTCGCGATCGTGTTCGGGCTGTCCATGGACTACGAGGTGTTCCTGCTGTCGCGGATCCACGAGGAGTGGACCGCCACGCGCGACCCGGGACGCGCCGTCCGCGAGGGCCTCACCGCGACCGGCCAGGTCATCACCGCCGCGGCGGCCATCATGATCGTGGTGTTCGCCGCGTTCGTCCTGAGCCCGAGCCGGATGCTGCAGCAGTTCGGCCTGGGCCTGGCGGTCGCGATCCTGCTGGACGCCGTGGTCATCCGCTGCCTGATCGTCCCGGCCGTCATGCAGCTGCTGGGCCGCCGCGCCTGGTGGCTGCCCGGCCCCCTGGCCAGGCGCCTTCCGGAGGTGGCGCTGGAACGCCCCACCGGCTGAGCGTCCTTCCGAGCCGCGCGTGCCGCCCCGGGCGAACGCCCGGGGCGGCACAGTCATGATCTACAACGTAAAGGCGCGCGGCCGTGGGAGGGTGAAGGGAGAGGTTTGGTTCGGGTACCGCTCTTCATTACTATTGCCGGATGACAAGGATCCCGGTGGCGGTGGTGTTCCGTCATCGAGCGCGCCGCCCGCGGGCCGCCGACCCCGTCCGGGCGTGCGCCGGTGCGTACGGCTGCGGCTAGAAGGGCATCCGCGTGAGCGAAGGGACTTTCGACGGCGCCGAACGGACCGTGGCCGAGGTGCTGCGGGCGCGGCGGGAGCAGATCGCGCAGCGCTGGGCGGACCAGGCGTTCTTCCGGACCGTGTACGTCTCCGGCCGCGACGCGGCCGTGGAGGCGGCGCGCCGGCTGACCGACGCGCTCGCGGACGTCGCCGACGGCGGGCGCGGCGACGACCCCTGGGCCGCCGGGTTCGAGGGCGTGCGGACGCAGCTCGGCGAGACGATCGCGGCGCGCACGGCCGCGGGCAGCCCGCTCACGCGGCTGCTGACGGACGTCGCCGAGCTGCGCGAACCCGTCCTGACGGCGGTGGACGAGGAGCTGGACGGCCAGGCCGAACGGCGATGGGCGGCGCGGGCCGCGGCCGTCGAGCTGCTGGGCACCCTGCGGCTGGTGGTGATGGACACCGCGGTCGACAAGGACGCGGCCGTCGTCGCGCGGCAGCGGCAGGAGATCCTGGAGATGGCCACGCCCGTCCTCAAGCTCTGGGACGGCGTGCTGTCGGTGCCGCTGATCGGCACCCTGGACAGCGCCCGCAGCCAGGTGGTGATGGAGACGCTGCTGGAGTCGATCGTCGAGCACCAGGCCCGGGTGGCGATCCTGGACATCACCGGCGTGCCGATGGTCGACACCGTCGTGGCCCAGCACCTGATGAAGACCGCCCTGGCGGTGCGGCTGATGGGCACCGAGTGCGTGGTGAGCGGCATCCGCCCGCAGATCGCCCAGACCATCGCCTCACTGGGCATCGACCTCGGTGAGATACGCACCCGCGCAACGCTCGCCGACGCGCTCGGCTACGCGTTGCGGCGGATCGGCGCACCGCTGCCGGGCTGAGAGGCGACGATGGAACGCGTTGCCATCCTGGACCTGCAGGACGTGCTGCTGGCCACGATCCAGACCCAGCTGACCGACCAGCTCGCGCTGACGCTGCAGGAGGAGCTGCTGGAGCGCGCCGCCGCCACCGGCGCCCGCGGCGTGATCATCGACATCTCCGCGGTGGAGGTGGTCGACTCCTTCCTGGCCCGGGTGCTGACCGAGATCGCGCTGTCGGTGCGGCTGCTGGCGGCCCGCACCGTCGTGGCGGGCATGCGGCCGCCGGTCGCCGCGACGCTGGTGGAGATGGGGCTCGACCTGCCCGGCGTCACCACCGCGCGGTCGCTGCGGCACGCGCTGGACCTGCTGGGCGCCGCGCCGGCGGCGCCCGGCGCGCATGATCAGGACGGGCGTTGAGAGGCCCGGCGGCCGGGGCGGTGCTGCCGATCACCAGCGACATGGAGATGGCGGCCGTCCGGCAGGCCGTGCGCGAGTCGGCCATCCGGATCGGGATGAGCCTGGTGGAACAGACCAAGCTGATCACCGCCGCCAGCGAGTTGGCCCGCAACACGCTGGTGCACGGCGGGGGCGGACGGGTGGAGATCGTCGAGGTGGAGCGGCACGGGCGGCGCGGCGTGCGGCTGACGTTCGCCGACGAGGGGCCGGGCATCGCCGACGTGGCGCGCGCCCTGTCCGACGGCTACAGCAGCGCGGGCGGGCTCGGCATGGGCCTCGGCGGGACGCGGCGGCTGGTGGACGACTTCACCATCGACACCGAGCCGGGCCGGGGGACCACGGTCACGGCGGTGCTGTGGTCGGTCCGCCCGGCCGGACCGGGGTGAGCCGCCGGATGATCGTGACTGCGGGGTGGAACCTGGAGGTCGACGATCCGAGCCGGATCCACGGGGCCGAGACGGCGGCGCGGCTGGCGGGCCTCACGGCCGGGCTGGCCGCGCGGGACGTGGCCGCCTGCGAGCTGGCGGCGGTGGAGCTGGCGACGAACCTCACCCGGTACGCCGACGCGGGCCGGCTGCTGATCAACGCGTTCGGGCCCGAGCCGGGCATGGTGCAGCTCGTCGCGGTCGACAAGGGCCCCGGCATCGGGGACGTGGGCGCGTCGATGGTCGACGGCTACTCCACCACCGGCGACTCGCTGGGCGCGGGCCTGGGCGCCTGCCGGCGCATCGCCGCCGTGTTCGACCTGTACAGCCTGCCGGGGCAGGGCACCGCCGTGCTCGTCCAGATCGGCCGGGTGGACGCGGCGGAACCGGCGGTCCGCGTCGGGGGAGTGGTCACCCCGCATCCGGCGGAGACCGCCATCGGCGACGGGTGGGGCGCGGTCCGGTCCGGTGACCTGCTCACGCTCGCGGTGGTGGACGGGCTCGGGCACGGAGTGAAGGCGGCCGACGCGCGGCACGTCGCGCTGGAGACCGTCCGGCGCCGCCCGGACGCCGAACCGCAGGGGATGCTGGACGAGCTGGACGCCGCCCTGCGCGGCACCCGCGGCGCGGCCGGCGCCGTCGCGCAGGTCGACACGCGGTCGGGCGGCATGCGGTTCGGCGGCGTCGGCAACCTGACCGCGCGGCTGCACCGGGGGCCGCGCGTCGACGTGCTGGTGTCGCGTCCCGGAATCCTCGGTATGGGGAAACGTCCCCGTTCCTATGAGCGTGGCCCCGTCCCCTGGACCGATCCCGGCATGCTGGTGGTGAGCACGGACGGCGTCGGCGGCTGGGACCTCGGCCGCTACCCCGGAGTCGAGCGGCGTCATCCGGCCATCGCGGCCGCGCTGATCTGGCGTGACGCGTGGCGCGGCACCGACGACGCCACCGTCGTGGTCGCTTCCAGGTCCCCCGCGAGAGGCACGGCATGACACGGCAGATCCTCAGCCGGGCGATCGGCGGCCCGGACGACCTGAACGACGTCTGCTCGGCGGTGGCGGCGGCCACCGCCCGGCACGGCGTCGACGCCGAGGAACGCGCCCGCTTCACCCTGGCGGTGGCGAGGACGCTGCGCGAGCGCGCCGCCGCGTCGCCGCCCGCGCGCCTCACACTGACCCTCGCCGCGGCCGGGGACGGGGACGGCGGGGAGCTGACCGCCGAGGTCGTCCCCGGCGGGCCGGACGGGGCGCCGGAGACCGTCGCCACGATCGCCGTCCCCGACCCGTCCGCCGACTCCCACGGCGACGCCGGCGACCGGGACGGGCTGCTGGAGCTGCTCGCCGCCCAGCACGAACGGCTGGCCTGGCACCAGCAGGAGCTGGAACGCACCGACCAGGGCGTGCTGGCGCTGCACGCCGAGCTGGCCCAGGCCGCCGAACGGCTGCGCGCCGCCAACGCCGAGCAGGCCCGCCTGCTGGACGCCGAACGGGAGGCCCGCGCGGCGGCGGAGTCGGCCCGGTCCCGGCTGGCGTTCCTGGCCCACGCCGGCGCCACCCTGTCGGCCTGGCTGGACCACGAGCAGGTCATCAAGCAGCTGCACAGCCTGGTGGTGCCGCGGCACGCCGCCGCCATGGAGGTGTGGATCTCCCGCGACCAGCGGGCGCTGACCCCGTCGGGAGCGCTGGACGAGGACGCCCCCGGGGCCGCGCCGCCCGAGGCCGTGGTCGCCGCGCACGACAGCGGCCGCACGCGGCACGTCACGCCGTCCCCGTCGTCCCTGATGCCGGGGGTGGAGGTGCGGCCGGGCCCGGCAGAGCTGCTGGCCGTCCCGCTCATCTCCGGCGGGCGCGCGCTCGGCGTGGTCGCCTACACGCCCGCCGGCCACCCGTTCACCGCCGACGACATCGCCGTGTTCCGGGAGCTGACCCGGCTGGGCGCGGCGGCGCTGGACAACGCCATCCGCTACGAGCACGAACGCGGCGTCGCCGAGAGCCTGCAGCGCGCGATGCTCACCGACCTGCCGTCCGCCGCGCCGCTGGAGTTCACCGCCCGCTACCTGCCCGCCGAGGCCGGGCTGAACGTGGGCGGGGACTGGTACGACGCGTTCCAGCGTCCCGACGGGCAGGTGATCGCCGCGATCGGCGACGTCACCGGGCACGGGCTGCGCGCGGCCACCCTCATGGGCCAGCTGCGCACCGCGCTGCGCGCCTACGCCCTGGACTCGGCGGGCCCCGGCGAGGTGCTGGCCCGCATGCACCGGCTGCTGACCCACCTGCAGCCCGACGACCTGGCCACCGCCGTGCTGCTGCAGTACGCCGGGAACGGCCGGCTGCGCTGGGCCAACGCCGGGCATCCGCCGCCGCTGCTGCGCGCCCCGGACGGCACGGTGCGGGTGCTGTACGGCGGCGACGTGCTGCTGGGCATGCCGCTGCACGACGGCCCGCTCACCGACCGGGAGGTCGAGCTGCCGCCCGGCGCCACCCTGCTGCTCTACACCGACGGCCTGGTCGAGCGCCGCACCGCCTCGTTCGAGGCCACCACGGACCGGCTGGCCGAGGCGTTCGCCGCCGCCGACGTCGGCGGCGGCCTGGACCGGGTCGCCGACGTCCTGCTGGACCGTATGCTGATCGACAGTGCCCGCGAGGACGACACCTGCCTGCTGCTGTGCCGGGCGCGGCCGGTCGCGACGGACGGCGACGGCCCCGCCATGAGGACGCTCGTGCGGTCCCGTGCCTCGGCCTCGGACACGCGCGACCGGGCACGCACCGTGCCCTGACATCCGGAGGCCCCCATTCCCCCGTCCCGCCGATCCGCGTCGGCCCGTCTCGCCGCGCCCGTCGCCGTGCCCGGGGCGCCGGCGGGGTCAGGCCGGGCGGGAGACGTCGGCGGGCTCGTCGGGGGCCTTCCCCTCGGTGGCCTTGCCCTCGGTGGCCGCGGTGTGGAACTGCAGCAGGCCCGTCAGCAGCGCGGTGCGCGCCGACGGGGACATCCTGGCCAGCACGCCGGCCAGGTCGGCGCGGCGCCGTTCGCGCAGCCGGTCCAGCAGCAGCGTGCCGTCCCGGCTGAGCCGCAGGCTGATCACGCGGCGGTCCCGCCCGGGCACGCGCACCAGCAGCCCCGCCGCCTCCAGCCGGTCGCACAGCCGGCTGGCCGACGACGGCAGCGCGCCCAGCTCGGCGGCCAGGCCGCTGAGGTTGATGCTGCCGTGCCGTTCCACGATGAACAGCACCCGCAGCTGCGTGGCGGGCACCGGCACGGACGCCTCCGGGGTCCCGCCCCACACCGCCGCGAGGGTGCCCACCGCCTCGTCCATCGCCGCGGCGAGCCGGTGCAGCCGGTCGGGTTCGACCGGTTGCGCGGGATCACTGTGCGGCACTGTCATGCCCCCAACTGTTACACATCCGTCCGATCTCCGGCACGCGCTGCGACTCCGCCCGCCCGGGTCACCGGCGACCTGCCGCCCATCCAGGTGAGGCGACCATGACCGAGGACCCGTTCACCGCCGTCGAGCAGGCGATCTGGAAGGCCCGTCCGCACGGCGTACCCGCGGCCGCCGCCAAGATTCTCACGACCCATTTCGGCGCCGACCACGCCGTGACGCTGCTGGTGGACTACCGCATGGCGCACCTGGTGCCCGTCGGCGCGGACACCGGCCCCGACGCTGGCCCGGACGCCGGCCCGGACGCCGGCGGCGACGCCGAGCCGGTGCCGCTGGACGCCACCTTCGAGGGCCGCGCCTTCGCCACCCAGCAGACGATCGTGGAACCGGTGGACGACGGCGCGGCGTGCCGGCTGCACCTGCCGCTGACCGTCCACGGTGAACGGATCGGCGTGCTGAGCGTCCACCTGCCCGGTCCGTCCCGGCCCGAGGACCATCCCGCGCTGGAGGCCGTGGCGACCATGGTCGCCCGCGCGCTGAAGGTCGCCGACGGCCACACCGACGTCTACCGGCGGGCCCGGCGCCGCGTCCGCATGACCCTGGCCGCCGAGATCCAGTGGGACCTGCTGCCGGGGCGGTCCTGCGAGAGCGACGAGTTCAGCCTCGCCGGGCAGCTGGAGCCCGCCTACGCGGTGTGGGGCGACAACTTCGACTGGTCGCTGGACGCCGAGCACCTCACCGTGACCGTCACCAACGGCACGGGCCGCGGCATCGAGGCCGCGCTGCTGACCCAGCTGACCGTCAGCGCGCTGCGCAACGCGCGCCGCTCCGGGGCGGGCCTGGTCGACCAGGCCGTGCTCGCCGACGAGATCCTGCACGCCCACCACCGGGGCGCCCGCACCGCCGCCACCCTGCTGCTGCGGTTCGAGCTGGGCACCGGGCGCGTCACCGCCGTCGACGCCGGGTCCCCGCTGGTGTACCGGCTGCGCGGCACCACCGTCGAGCCGGTCACGCTGGACGCGCAGCTCCCGCTCGGCATGTTCGGCGACACCCGGTACGTCGAGCAGGAGTTCTGGCTGCAGCCGGGCGACCGGCTCGTCCTGGTCAGCGACGGCGTCCACCAGGCCCAGTCGCCCGGCGGGGAGGTCTACGGCGCCAGCGCGCTGCCGCGCGCGTTGCGGCAGACGCGCCTGCAGGGGCCGCCGGAGGCGGTCCGCACCCTCATCCGCGAGCTGCTGCACTACCACGAGAACACCGAGCTCGCCGACGACGCCGTGATCGTCTGCCTCGACTGGACCGGCAAGAGCGGCCAGACCGCCGCGCGCCCCGCCGGCGACTGACGGTGCCGTGGCCCTTCCTATGGACCATAATGATGGTTGTCATTGATTACGGGAGGACAAGGTGGCGCAGCCGCATATCAAACGGGGGGTGAAGGTCGGCGAGGCGATCGCGCAGGACATCGTGCGGAAGATCGGCGCGGAGGGACTGGCGCCGGGCACGCCGCTGCCGTCCGAGGCCCAGATGATCGAGGAGTACGGGGTCGGGCGCGGGTCGCTGCGCGAGGCGCTGCGCATCCTGGAGGTGCACGGCCTCATCTCGATCAAGCCGGGGCCGCGCGGCGGGCCGATCGTCGCCGAGGTCAGCGCGGCCGCCTTCGGCCAGATGGCGTCGCTGTACTTCCAGGCGGCGCGGATGACCTTCCGGGAGCTGATGGAGGCCCGGCTGGTGATGGAGCCCGTCATGGCGCGGCTGGCCGCCGAGCGCCGCGAGCCCGACAAGGTCGAGCTGCTGGAGCGCATCGCGCAGGGCACGCCGCTGGACGACGACGCGGGCTACCTCAGCCACAGCGGCGACTTCCACCGCCTGGTCGCGTCCATGTCGGGCAACGGCATGCTCAACCTCTACAGCGCCTCGCTCGGGCACATCTTCCACGACCGGGTCAGCGGGATGTTCTTCCCCAAGGCCCGCCGCGCCAAGGTCCGCGAGGCGCACGCCGCCATCGCGCAGGCGATCGCCGACTCCGACGCCGACGCGGCCGAGAGGCTGATGCGCGACCACATGCAGGAGTACGCCACCTACGTGCGGCGCAAGCAGCCCGCGCTGATGAACGAGGTCGTCGGCTGGCGCTGACGGCGCGCCGGCCCCGGCTCCGCGCCTCGGGGCGCCGCGCCTCAGGCGCCGGTCCAGCGCGGGGCGCGCTTCTCCACGAACGCCCGCGCGCCCTCCTTGGCGTCGGCCGACTCGCGGACCGGGCCGACGATCTCCTCCTGCCGGTCGAACTGCTCGTCCAGCGTCCAGTCCGCCGACTCCACCAGCACCCGCTTGGACGCCGCCAGCGCCAGCGGCGCGTTCGCGGCGATCTCCTCCGCCAGCTCCAGCGCCCCGGCGAGGGCCCTGCCGGGATCGGTGAGCCGGCCGACCAGGCGCACCTCGGCGGCGTCGGTGGCGGGCCACATCCGTCCCGTCAGGGCCAGCTCCATCGCCAGGTGGTACGGCACGCGCCGCTGCAGCCGCAGCAGGCCCCCGGCGGCCGCCGTCAGGCCCCGCCTCACCTCCGGCAGCCCGAACGTGGCCGCGCGCGACGCCACGATCAGGTCGCAGGCCAGGGCGATCTCGAAGCCCCCGGCCAGCGCGTACCCCTCCACGGCCGCGATCAGCGGCGTGCGCGGCGGCCGCCGCACCAGCCCGGCCAGGCCGCGTCCCTCCACGACGGGACGCTCGCCGCGCGCGAACCCCTTGAGGTCCATGCCCGCGCAGAACGTCCCGCCCGCCCCGGTGATCACCCCGACGGCCAGGTCGGCGCGGGAGTCCAGCAGGTCCAGCGCCTCGGCGATCCGGTGCGCCATGTTCCGCGTCACGGCGTTGCGGGCGGCGGGCCGGTTCATGGTGAGCACCAGCACCGGGCCGCGCTCCTCGACCAGCAGTTCCGGCTCCGCGCCGGCGGTCTCGCTCATGCTCTCCTCGTCTCCTCGAACCATCTGAGGGGGAACGCCCCCCCTTCACCCCCC
>NZ_BAAAZG010000001.1:682367-744470 GCF_039536785.1 Actinomadura miaoliensis | reverse complement strand
CGCTTCGCTGCGGTCGCGGTCAGCGCGGGGCCATGCGCAGCGCGCCGTCCAGGCGGATGGTCTCGCCGTTCAGCATCCTGTTCTCGATGATCTGCAGGGCCAGCGAGGCGTACTCGTCGGGGACGCCGAGCCGGTTGGGGTGGGGGACGCTCCTGCCGAGGGACGCGCGCACGTCCTCGGGCAGCCGGGCCAGGATCGGGGTGTCGAACAGCCCGGGCGCGATCGTGGTGACCCGGATCAGCCGCGACGCCAGGTCGCGCGCGGCCACCAGCGTCATGCCGACCACGCCCGCCTTCGCCGACGCGTACGGGATCTGGCCGATCTGCCCCTCCCACGCGGCGACGGACGCGGTCAGCACGCACACGCCGCGTTCGCCGCCGACGGGCTCGTTGCGGGCCATCCGCGCCGCCGCCAGCCGCAGCACGTTGAACGTCCCGATCAGGTTGATCCGCACGATCCGCTCGTAGGTCTCCAGCGAGCCGGGGCTGCCGTCGCGGCCGACGAGCCGCACCGGCCCGCCGCGTCCCGCGCAGTGGACCAGGGCGCGCAGCGGGGCGGCGGCCTCGGCGGCGTCGAGCGCGGCCTGCACGCCGCCGGGATCGGTGACGTCGGCGGGGGCGAACGTGCCGCCGAGCCGCCCGGCCACGGCCTCGCCGTCCGACTCGGGCAGGTCCAGGACGACCACGTGGGCGCCGCGCTCGGCGAGCCGCGCCGCGGTGGCCGCGCCCAGGCCCGAGGCGCCGCCGGTGACGATGACCGATGTTCCGTTGACGTCCACGCGGGTGTCTCCGTTTCGCGGTGGTTGAACGCGGGGGTCAGAGGCGTTCGATGACGGTGGCGTTGGCCATGCCGCCCGCCTCGCACATCAGCTGCAGGCCGTAGCGGCCGCCGCCGTCCTCCAGGGCGTGCAGCATCGTGGCGGCCAGGCGGGCGCCGGACGCGCCGAGCGGGTGGCCGAGGGCGATGGCGCCGCCGCGCGGGTTGACCCGGGCCGGGTCGGCGTCCGGGAACTCGGCGAGCCAGGCCAGCGGGACGGACGCGAACGCCTCGTTGATCTCGATGTGGTCGATGTCGGCGAGCGTCAGCCCGGAGCGTTCCAGGACCCGGCGCGTCGCCGGGATGGGCGCGGTGAGCATCAGCAGCGGGTCGTCCCCGCACACCGCCATCGCGTGGACGCGGGCGCGCGGCGTCAGCCCCAGCTCCGCGCAGCGGCCGGCGCTCATCACCAGCAGGGCGGCGGCGCCGTCGGTGATCTGCGACGAGTTCCCGGCGGTGACGTGCCAGCCGATCTCGGGGAAGCGGGCCGCGACGTCGTCGCGCGCGAACGCGGGCCGCAGCGCGGCCAGGCGTTCCACGGTGCTGTCGGGGCGGATCGTCTCGTCGCGGGCGAACGCGCCCGCCGGGGTGCCGACCGGCACGATCTCGCGGTCGAACGCGCCGGAGTCGCGCGCGGCGGCGGCCAGGCGGTGCGAGCGGACGGCGTAGGCGTCCAGGTCGTCGCGTCCCAGCTTCCAGCGGGCGGCGACCAGCTCGGCGGCGACGCCCTGCGGCACCAGGCCGGGGGCGTACCGTTCGCCGACCGCGGTGCCGTACGGGTCGGCGCCCGCGCGGGCCGAGCCCATCGGAACCCTGCTCATGGATTCCACGCCCGCCACGACGACGACGTCCTGGCATCCGGACATGACGGCCTGCGCGGCGAAGTGCAGGGCCTGCTGGCTGGACCCGCACTTGCGGTCGATGGTGGCGGCGGGCACGTGCGGCGGCAGCCCGGCCGCCAGCCAGGCCATCCGGCCCGGCGTGGCCGACTGCTCGCCGACCTGCGACACGCATCCCACCAGCACGTCGTCGACGAGTCCGGGGTCGAGGTCGTGCCGGGCGAGAAGCGCCGTGAACGTCCGGGCCAGGAGGTCGACCGGGTGGACGTCGGCGAGCCCGCCGCCCGGACGGCCCCGCGCGCTGGCCGTCCGGACCGCGTCGACGATGACGGCCTCGGCCGGCGGGTGTCCCTGCTGCATGGCAATTGATTATCATGATATGCATCAGTATGTCCACGAGCGCCGGTGACCGCCGCTCGCCCATAAACCAGGTTCATCATTACTAGGGAGAAGGCGGGTTCCATGACTGCCGTTGCCGAGCATCCCGAGATCGACGAGATCCGCGCGCTGGCGGCCCGGGTGGCGGCCGAGGTGTTCGGCCCGTCGGCCGCCGAGCGCGACGCCGCCCGCGCCCCCGTGCCGGAGAACGAGCGGCGCCGCCTGGGCGACCTGGGCTTCCTCGGCATCGCGCTGCCCGAGCGGTTCGGCGGCGCGGGCGCCCCGCTCCCGCAGGCGCTGGCCGTGATCGAGGAGTTCGCCAAGGTGTCCCGGCCCGCGGCGTTCCAGATCTTCGAGGCCAACACCGGGCCCGCCCAGGTGATCAACCATCTGGGCACCGAGGAGCAGCGGGCGCGCTGGCTGCCGCCGATCATCCGGGGCGAGAGCACCATGGCCGTCGCGATCTCCGAGCCGGACGCCGGGTCGGCCGCCACCGACATGCGCACCCGCGCCGAACCCGTCCCCGGCGGCTACGTCGTCAACGGCGTCAAGCGCTGGATCTCCAACGGCGGCGAGGCCGACCGGTACCTGCTGTACTGCCGGATGGGCGACGCCCCCGGATCCAAGGGCATCGGCGCCGTCGTCGTGGAGAAGGGCATGCCCGGCCTGAGCTTCGGCCCGCCCGAGAGGCTCATGGGCTTCCGCGGCATCCCGTCCGCCGACGTGATCCTCGACGGCGTCCACGTGCCCGAGGAGAACGTCGTCGTGCCCGCCGGCGGCTTCGGCAGGCTGTTCGGGGTCTTCTCCATCGAACGGCTCGGCAACTCCACCATGAGCCTGGCGATCGGGCAGGCCGCGCTCGACCGCACCCGCGAGTACGTGCGCCGCCGCGAGCAGTTCGGCAAGCCGCTGGTGGAGTTCCAGTCCGTGCAGCTCACGCTGGCCGACATGCTGCTGCAGGTCGAGTCGGCCCGGCTGCTGGTCGAACGCGCCGCCGCCGGCGCGGGCACCGGACTGCCCGACCCGCTGCACACCTCGCTGGCCAAGTGCGCCGCCAACGAGATGGCCAAGCGCGTCACCGACCTGGCCATGCAGCTGCACGGCGGCAACGGCTACACCGAGGAGTACGGGATCGAGCGCCTGCACCGCGACGCGCACGGCTGGGCCATCGCGGGCGGCACCCCCACCATGCAGCGCATCCGCATCGCCTCCGAGCTGCTCGGCCGCAGGTTCGACCAGCGCCGCTGACCGTCCGCCCCCGACACCGACCCCGAGGAGCATCGTGGAAGAAGGGCAGTTGTTCGAGCTGAGCCCGCGTCACCGCAAGGTGCGGGAGGCGGCGCGGGAGGTCGCGGCGCGGGTGGACGCGTTCGCCGCCGAGGCCGACGAGAGCACCGAGGTGCACGCCGGGGTCCTGGACGCCCTGCGCGCCTCCGGCCTGGCCCGGCACGTGGTGCCCGCGGCCCACGGCGGGGAGAGCGAGACGCTCGACCCGCTGACGATCACCGTCGTGCGCGAGGCGCTGATGTACTCCTCGGCGCACCTGGACTCGCTGTTCGCCATGCAGGGCATCGGCAGCTACTCGCTGGCCGTCGGCGGGACCGACGAGCTGCGCCGCGCGTGGCTGCCCCGGGTGGCCGCGCTGGAGGCGATCGCCGGGGTGGCGCTCACCGAACCGGACGTCGGGTCCGACCTGCGCGCCGTCACCACCACCGTCGACCGCGTCGCGGGCGGCGTGCGGGTGCACGGCCGCAAGTCGTTCATCACCAACGGCGGCGCGGCCGACTTCTACTGCGTGCTCGGCCGCGAGGGCGACGACGGGTACTCGATGGTGCTCGTCCCCGCCGACGCGCCCGGGCTGACCGTCACCCGGGGCAGCGACCTCATCGCCCCGCACATCCTCGGCGAGCTGGACTTCGACGGGGTCGTGGTGCCCGAGGAGAACCGGCTCGGCGTCCCCCGCAAGGCGTTCTCGCTGATGCTGCAGACCCTCGCGGTGTTCCGCGTGTCGGTGGCCGGCTCAGCGGTCGGGCTGGCGCAGGCCGCCCTGGACGAGGCGCTGCGGCACGTCACCACCCGCGAGCAGTTCGGCAGGCCGCTGATCCACCTCGGCGCCGTCGCGCAGAACGTCGCCCTGTCGTGGACGGAGGTGGAGACGGCCCGCGCGATCGCCTACCGGGCGGCGGCGCTGGCCGGCTCCGACCCGCTGGCCCGCCTGGACATGTCCTCGATCGCCAAGGTCGGCGCCACCGAGGCCGCCGGCCGGGTCGTGGACCGGTCCCTGCAGGTCATGGGCCGCTTCGGGCTGGTGCGCGGCTCGAAGATCGAACGGCTGTACCGCAATGCGCGTCCGCTGCGCGTCTACGAGGGCGCCACCGAGGTGCTGCTCGACTCGCTCGCGCGCCGCCTGGCGAAGGGAGTCTCCTGATGGATCTGCGGCTGCGGGACGCGGTCGTCCTGGTGACCGGCGCGAGCCGGGGCCTGGGCGCCGCCATCGCGCTCCGGCTCGCCGCCGAGGGCGCGCACGTGGTCGGCGCCGCCCGCTCCAAGGACGCCCTGGACGAGCTGGCCGAGCGCGGCGACGGCCGTATCACCGCCGTGGAGGCCGACATGCGCGACGAGGACGCCGTCGCCGGGCTCGCCGACGAGGTGGTCGCCCGGCACGGACGCATCGACGCGCTGCTCAACAACGCGGGCGTCGCCCCGGCCGGCAGGTTCGCCGACCAGGACCCCGCCGTGTGGAAGGAGACCATGGCGGTCAACGTCATCGCGCCCATGCTGCTCGCGCGGGCCGCCGGACGGCACATGATCGCCCAGGGCGGCGGCCGCATCGTCAACGTCGCCTCCACCACCGGCGTGCGGGGCAAGCCCCACCTGGTCGCCTACTCGACGTCCAAGGGCGCGGTGGTGCGGTTCACCGAGGCCCTGGCCGCCGAGTGGGCCGCGAAGAACGTCCAGGTCAACTGCCTGGCACCGGGCGCGTTCCGCACCGACGCCCAGCGCGCCGTGCTGGAGTCGCCCGACCTGCTGCGCCGCCGCGTCGCCCGCATCCCCGCCGGGCGCATCGCCGACCCGGCCGAGCTGGTGCCGCTGGCGTGCCTGCTGCTGTCCCCGCTGTCGTCGTTCACCACCGGCGCGACGTTCGTGGTGGACGGCGGCGAGTCCGGCAAGCTGTGAGGGAAACATGATCATTGATGCGCACAGCCACGTCTGGCCGGACCGGATCGCCGCGGCCGCGCTCGGCGGCAACCGCGTGCCCGGCCTCACCGCGCGCGGCGACGGCACCGTCGGCGGCCTGACCGCGGCGATGGACCGCACCGGCGTCGATGTCAGCTGCTGCCTGGGCATCGCCAACCAGGCCCGGCACGTCGACAAGGTCAACGCGTTCGTCGCCGGGCTGGCGGGGGAGCGGCGGATCGGCGTCGGCACCGTCCACGTCGACCTGCCCGTCGAGGAGAACATGGCCAGCCTGCGGCGGCACGGCGTCAGAGCCGTCAAGCTGCACCCGCTGTTCCAGAACTTCGCCCTGGACGACCCCCGCCTGTGGGACCTGTTCGAGGCGTTCGGCTCCGACGTCGCCGTCATCGCCCACGTGGGGGAGGGCGGCGACGCCCGCACCAACGCGCTGTCCAGCCCCCGGATGATCGCCGACATCGCGCGGCGGTTCCCCGACCTGCGGCTGGTGGCCTGCCACTTCGGCGGCTACCGCATCCTGGACCAGGCCGAGGAGATGCTCGACGGCGCCGACGTGGTGCTGGAGACGTCCTGGCCGCCGAGCCTGGCGGAGCTGCCGCCCGAACGGGTGCGGCGGCTGGTGCGGCGGCACGGCGCGGAACGGATCGTGTTCGGCTCGGACTGGCCGATGACCGACCCGGGCGAGGAGATCGCCGCGATCGGGGCGCTCGGCCTGACCGACGACGAGACCAAGTCCGTGCTCGGCGGCACCATGGCCCGCGTCCTGGGGATCGACTCGCCCTGGGCCAGGTGAACCGGTGACCGGATGCTCCGGGAGGTCCCGCGCGGCCTCCCGGAGTGTGCGGAGCGCCGGAGTGTGCGCAGCGCCGGGGGCAGGGGGCGTTACGGGCCGTCGCTCCACACGATCGGGGCCGCCAGCACCTCGGGGAACTTGCGTTCGGCGTAGCGGATGTACTCGTCGATGTGCCGGGTCATCGCCTCGGCCGACGCCGCCGGGTCGCGCGCGGCGATCGCCTCGTAGATCCGCAGGTGCGCCCGGTGCACGGCGCGGCGCCGCACCTCCGGGTAGTCGATGCCGATGGCCGAGCCGTCCAGGATGCCGAGCAGCGCGTCCACCACGAGACCGAACAGCTCGTTGCCCGAGCCGTGCGCGATGACGTCGTGGAAGCGCTTGTTCTGCTCCAGGAACACCGCCTGGTCGTGCAGGTGGTCGCCCATGACCTCGACGCTGGAGCGCAGGTCGGCCAGGTGCCCGGCGCTCATCCGCTCGGCGGCCAGCCGCGCCATCATCGGCTCCAGCCCGCCGCGCGCCTCGGCGACCGTGCGGAACGGCGCGTTGCCGAACTGCAGCAGCAGCGTCAGCGTGGTGGCCAGCGTCCCCGCGTCCGGCCGCTGCACGACCGGGCCGCCGCCCGGCCCCGGCTTCAGCGCGATCACGCCCTGCAGCTCCAGGAACCGCAGCGACTCGCGCAGCGTGCCGCGGCCGACGCTGTAGTGCTCCAGCATCTCCCGCTCGGGCGGCAGCCGGTCGCCGACGGTGTTGCCGCGCCGGTTGATGTCGGCGACGATCCGCTGCGCCAGCAGCTCGGCGGTCTTCTTCGGCCGCGGCGTGCCCCGGGCCGCCGGGCCGGGCGCCACCGGTGCCGTCATCGTCAGGACCCTCCCGGGGCGCTGATCACGCCCGCCGCGGCCAGCTCGGCCAGCCGGTCCGCGGGCATCCCCAGCTCCCCGCCCAGCACCTCGCCGGTGTGCTCGCCGACGCCGGGCACGCCCTCGTACGCCGGCCCCGCGTAGTCCTTGACGTGCAGGACCGGGCCGGGCATCACGGCGGCCGGGCCGAGCACGGTGCCCGCCAGCTCCACGAGCGTGCGCTCGGCGAAGTGCGGGTCGCGGGTGATGTCGCGCGCGTCGTTGACCGGCGCCGCCACCACCTCGTGCTCGTCCAGCACGGCCAGCACGTCGGCGCGCGGCCGCGACCGCACCCAGTCCGCCACGATCTTCTGCAGCGCCTCGTTGTTGGCCATGCGCGCCGCGTTGGTGGCGTACCGTTCGTCGGTGCGCAGGTCGGGCCGGTCCATCGCGTCGAACAGCCGCATCGCGATGCTCTGGTTGGACGCCGCGATCGACAGCCACGCCCCGTCGGCGGCCTGGTAGATGCCGCGCGGCGAGGCCGCGCCCGACGCGTTGCCGCAGCGCTGCATGATCTCGCCGGAGGCGGTGTAGCGCAGCACCGCGTCACCGAGGATGAACATCAGCGGCTCGTACAGCGCCACGTCCACCTCGCCGCCGGCGCCGTCGCCCGCCTCCCGCCGGTACAGCGCCATGGTCGTGCCGAACGCCGCCGCGATCCCGGCGATCGAGTCGGCGAACCCGAACGGCGGCGCGGTCGGGGGAGAGTCCGGCCAGCCGTTGAGGAAGGCGTACCCGCTGGCGGTCTCGGCGACGGTGCCGAACCCGGGACGCTCCCGGTACGGGCCGGTCTGCCCGAAGCCGCTCACCCGCGTCAGCACCAGGCCGGGGTTGTCCTGCGACAGCTCCTTGTAGCCCAGGCCCCACGCCTCCATCCGGCCGGGCCGGAAGTTCTCGATGAGCACGTCGGCGTCCCGGGCCAGCCGCCGGACGATGTCGCGCCCTGCGGGCCGCCGCAGGTCGACGCCCACCGACCGCTTGCCCGCGTTCAGCCTCGAGAACCCGATCGCCAGGCCGTTGTGCGCGGGCTGCCACTGGCGGGCGAAGTCTCCGCTCGCCGGGTCCTCGACCTTGACCACGTCCGCGCCGAAGTCGCGCAGCATCCGGCCGGCGGTCGGCGCCGCGTACATCGAGCCGAGCTCGATGACGCGCACGCCCGCGAGCGGGCCGTCGGCGGGGGGCGGACTGTCGTCGCGCATGTCAGCAGGGCTCACGCGCCGGACCTCCAGGTGTGTTCACGTGCGGGACCCTCCCGCTCGCGATCGGTTCGTGGGACGGCTCGGGGGTCAGCTCAGGTCGAAGCCGTCGTAGTCACGTGCGGCCACGTCGGCGCAGATCTGCCGGTAACGTCCGACCCCGCCGACGTAGGGCATGAACACGCGCGGCTTGCCCGGCACGTTCGCGCCCAGGTACCAGGAGTTGCCGCGCGGGTACAGCGTCTGCGCGGCGACGTCGTTGACGTGCTCGACCCAGGCGTCCTCCTTCTCCAGGACGGCCTCGGAGCGGGTCAGCCCGTTCTTGCGCAGGTACTCCAGGTGGTCGGTGACCCACTCGACGTGCTGCTCGATCGACACCAGCACGTTGCTGATGACCGAGGGGCTGCCGGGCCCGGCCATGAAGAACAGGTTGGGGAACCCGTGGGTGGCCAGCCCCAGGTACGTCCGGGGGCCCGCCGACCACTTGTCCCGCAGCGACCGCCCGCCCCGGCCGCGGATGTCGACCTTCAGCACGGCGCCGGTCAGCGCGTCGAACCCGGTGGCGAACACCAGCACGTCCAGCCGGTGCAGCTCCGGCCGCGCGCCGCCGGTGCGCACGCCCTCGGGCTCGACGCGCTCGATGGGGGTCTCGCGCAGGTCGACCAGGCGGACGTCGTCGCGGTTGAACGTCTCGTAGTAGCCGATCTCCAGGACCAGGCGCTTGCTGCCGAACGGGTAGCCGCGCGGGGTGAGCCGCTCGGCCACCTCCGGGTCCCGGACGATCTCACGGATCTTGGACCGGACGAACTCGGCGGCCCTGTCGTTGGCCGCCGGGTCGCGGGTGATGTCCCTGTAGGCGGCCTGGATGTCGGGCCCGCCGCGCCGCCAGTACTCCTCCAGCCGTGCGCGCAGCTCCTCGGGGGCGGCCTCCACCGCCAGGTCCTCGTGCAGCACGCGGTGCGTCCCGCCCGGATGGTTGCGGGCCTGCTCGCGGTACTCCTCGAAGCGCGACTTGAGGTCGGCGACGTACTCGGGGTCGAGCGGGCGGTTGACGGCCGGGACGATGTAGTGCGGGGTGCGCTGGAAGACCGTCAGGTGCGCGGCCTGCCGGGCGATCTGCGGGATGACCTGCACGCCGGACGAGCCGGTGCCGATCACGCCCACGCGCCTGCCGGTGAGGTCGACGCCGTCGTGCGGCCAGTTCCCGGTGTGGTGGCAGTCGCCGGCGAAGTCGCCGACGCCCTCGATCTCGGGCGGCTTGGCGACCGACAGCTGGCCGGTGGCCATGATGACGTGGCGGGCGGTGACGCGGTCGCCGTGCTCGGTGGCGGCCGTCCAGGTGCCCGCGGCCTCGTCGAAGGTCAGCGCCGTCACCCGGGTGCGGAAGGTGATGTCGCGGCGCAGGTCGAACCGGTCGGCGACATGGTCGATGTAGCGGAGGATCTCCGGCTGGGACGGGTAGCGCTCGGTCCAGTTCCAGTCCTGGACCAGCTCGTCGGAGAAGGAGAAGCAGTAGTCGACGCTCTCGATGTCGCAGCGCGCCCCCGGGTACCGGTTCCAGTACCAGACGCCGCCGACGTCGCCCGCCGCCTCCACGGCGTGCACCCGGTGGCCGAGCTCGCGCAGCCGGTACAGGGCGTACAGCCCGGCGAAGCCCGCGCCGACGACCAGGACGTCCAGCTCCCCGGGCGGCGGCCCGGGACGTTCGTTCGATGCGGTGGGCGTGCTCACTGCCAGGCGCTCCTACCCTTAACTCTGATAATGAAATGAAGGTATTTGGTGGATGGTCACTCCGTCAAGCGGCCGCCGGGGCGACGGCCCTCCCGGCGCTGCCGGCCAGGTCGCCCGGCGGGCCGGGCCGCTTGACCCGAGGAGAAATCCAGGCGCATGATGAACCTGGTTTCTTCGCCCTGACGTCCCCTGTCCAGCTGGTCCGTACGATGTCGCCCAGGGTGATCCGGGCGTGTGGAGGTGCCGAGGTGCTGCGGTTCGGGCTCGCCGTCATGAACGACTTTCCCCCGGACGTCGTGCCCGCGCGACGCGTCCCGCTGATCCGCGAGCAGGTGCGGGCGGCCCGCGACGCGGGAATCTCCTCGGTCTGGGTGCTGCAGCACTACCTCGGCGGCATGCCGACCCTGCAGCCGATCCCGCTGCTGGCCGCGCTCGCCGACGACACGGGCGACATGCGCCTCGGCACGAACATGTTCATCCTGCCGCTGCGGCACCCCGTCGAGGTCGCCGAGGAGTTCGCCACCCTGGACCACCTGACCGGGGGACGCGCCGTCGCCGGCTTCGGCATGGGCTACCGGGAGAACGAGTTCGCCTCGTTCGGCATCCCGATGGACCACCGGCTCGGCCGCTACGAGGAGGCCGTCGAGTTGATCCGGCGGCTGTGGACCGGCGAGCGCGTCACGTTCCAGGGCGCGCACTTCCGCGTCGACGACCAGCACATCAGCCTGCCGCCGGTCCAGCCGGGCGGGCCGCCGGTGTGGATCGGCGCGGGCCCGCACCGCACCGGAGCGCTGCGCGCCGCCCGGCTCGGGGACGCCTGGATCGTCCCGCCCCACGTCACGCCGGCGAAACTGCGCACGCTCCTGGGCCACTACCGGGGGGAACGCGAACGGCTCGGCCGCGGGCCGTCCGAGCTGGTCGTCCGCCGGGAGCTGGTGCTCGACCACGACCGCGAGCGCGCGCGGGCCGTCGGCGTCGCGGCCCGCGGCGCCCTCACCCGCAAGTACGCCGAGCACAACGCGCCGCAGCAGGGCGACGCGTACCGGCACCTGCGCGGCGACCGCGCGGCCGAGGAGGTCGCCGACGCCTCCTACCTGTTCACCGACCCGGCCGGGGCGATCGCCGCGCTCAAGGCGCTGGAGGCCGACGGGTTCACCCACGTCATCCTGCGCGCCCAGTGGTACGACCTGCCCCAGGAGCAGGTGCTGCGGACCCTGGAGCTGTTCAGGGACGAGGTGCTGCCGGCCTTCCGCTGACCAGGCGGGGCAGGGCGGCGCGCGACGGCACGACGCGGCCGAGGGGCGCCACGCCGGTGAGCAGCCGCCGCCGCGTCAGGCCGGGCGGTCACGAGCGCGCCCACCCCTGCGCCAGGTCGGTCCCCACATGAAGGTCGATGATCTTGTCGGTGAACAGCGCGGTGTCGCCGTCGACCCGCAGCCGGTCCCGGTAGGTGCCCCAGCCGATCACCGACGCGTCGTCGGCGCGCGCCGTGAACAGGAAGTACGAGGCGATCTCCACCACGCCCGGCTCCACCCATGTGGTCCTCGGGCTGACGATGAAGTGCCGCTTCTCCGCCGGGTCGGCCGCGCCGCGCTCCCGGTAGAAGGCGGCGATGGCCTCGCGTCCGGCCATCGTCCGCCCCGGCCGGCCGCCCAGCCGCGTGTGCAGCGCGCCGTCCTCGGTGAACAGGGCCGCCACCGCCTCCGGGACGGGATCGTCGAGCGCCTCGGCGTACCGGTGCAGATGGTTGCGCGCCGCCTCGGTCTCCTCCAGGCGGCGCACCCGCCGCAGCAGGGCGGCGATCTCGCTCTGGCTCGTCATGGTCGCTCCTTCGCTCGGGCCGCCCGTACCGCGCACGCGAACCGCCGCCCGTCCGGTTGATCATGGTCCGCGCAGGTCCGGGGGGTCGGGTCCTTGACCTCCCGTTGACCGATACCTTATGTTCATTATCACAGATTCGGACGGTCGGGCGGGATCGGAGCGCAGATGTCGGCGTCGCGGAGCCAACCACTGGAACTGTTCGTCGGGGGCCGGTGGGTTCCGGCGCGGGGCGGCGGTGCGGTGGAGGTGCGCAATCCGGCGACGGGCCGGTGTGCGGGGTCGGCGGCCTTGGCGTCGGCGGCCGACATCGATGAGGCGGTGGCGGCGGCCCGGGCGTCGTTCGACGCGGGCGTGTGGGCGGGCGCCGATCCGGCCGAGCGGGCACGGGTGCTGCGCACCGCCGCCGACCTGCTGGAGAAACGCGCCCCCGAGCTGGCGGCGAGCATCACGGCCGAGCTGGGGTGTCCGATCTGGTTCAGTGAGCGGGCGCATGTGCCCAACCCGATCCGGCATCTGCGTTACTACGCCGATCTGGCCGAGTCGTTCCCCTACGACGAGCGGCGGACCGACGGCGTGAACGCCAGTGTGGTGACGCAGGAGCCGGTGGGGGTGGTGGCGGCGATCACGCCGTGGAACGGTCCGCTGAGCACCCCCGCGTTGAAGGTGGCTCCGGCGTTGGCGGCGGGGTGCTCGGTGGTGCTCAAGCCGCCGCCGGAGACGCCGTTGACGGTGCGGGCGCTGGCCGAGGCGCTGGCGGCGGCGGGGTTGCCGGAGGGGGTGCTGAGCGTGGTGCCCGGCGACCGGGACGCCGGGGAGCGTCTGGTGGCGCATCCGCAGGTCGACAAGATCTCTTTCACCGGCAGCAGCGCCGCCGGCAAGAAGATCATGGCGGTGGCGGCCGGGCGGATCGCCCGCGTCACGCTGGAGCTGGGCGGCAAGTCGGCCGCGATCATCTGCGACGACGCCGACCTGGACGCCGTCGTTCCGGCGTTGCTGCCGATGGCGCTGCTGGTCAACGGCCAGGCGTGCATCGCCCAGACCCGCGTGCTGGTGCCGCGCCGCCGCCGGGACGAGATCGTCGCGGCGCTGGCCGAGGCGCTGCGCGCGCAGCGCCTCGGCGACCCCGCCGACCCCTCCACGACCATCGGGCCGCTGATCAGCGAAGGGCAGCGCGACCGCGTCACCGGCTACATCGCGACCGGTCGGGCCGAGGGCGCCCGCGTCGTCGTCGGCGGCGAGCACGCCGACCTGCCCGGCGAGCTGGCACGCGGCTGGTTCGTCCCGCCCACCCTGCTGGACGGCGTCGACAACGGCATGCGCGTCGCGCAGGAGGAGATCTTCGGGCCGGTCCTGGCGGTCATCGAGTACGAAGGCGACGACGAGGCCGTGGCCATCGCCAACGACTCCCGCTACGGCCTGTCCGGCTCGGTCTGGACGCCGGACGAGGAGCGGGCGCTGGCGATCGCCCGGCGGATCCGCACCGGCATGGTCAGCATCAACGGGCGCGCGCAGGCGTTCGGCACCCCGTTCGGCGGCTACAAGGAGTCGGGCGTGGGCCGGGAGATGGGCCCGGAGGGATTCCGGTCCTACCTGGAGACCAAGTCCATCGCCGTCGCCCCCTGACGAGGCCTGGCACGGCCACTTTTCGTACACCCCTGTCTGACGCCCCCGCGCGTGACGCCCCTGCGCGCGTCAGACCGACCGAGGAGGGTCAATGTCCGGACGGCTGGCCGGGAAGGTCGCGGTCATCACCGGCGGCGCGAGCGGGATCGGCGAGGGCACGGCCCGCCTGTTCCACGCCGAGGGCGCCCGCGTCGTCATCGCCGACGTGCAGGAAAGCCCCGGCGAGGCGCTGGCCGCCGAGCTGGGGGAGGGCGCGGCGTTCGTGCGCGCCGACGTCTCCCGCGAGGACGACGTGGCCGCCCTGGTCGACACCGCCGTCGAACGCTTCGGCCACCTGGACGTCATGTTCAACAACGCCGGGGTGATGGGCGCCCTCGGCCCGATCGACCGCACCCGCATGCCGGACGCCGACCTGACCATCGCCGTCAACCTGCGCGGCGCGCTGTGCGGGATGAAGCACGCCGCGCGGGTGATGAAGCCCCGGCGCAGCGGCGTGATCCTGTCGACGTCCAGCCCCGCCGGTGTGCTCGGCGGCGTCGGCCCGCACGTCTACAGCGCGGTCAAGGCCGGGATCATCGGGCTGTCCAACTCGGTCGCCGCCGAGCTGCGCCGGTTCGGCGTGCGGTGCAACGTCATCGTGCCCGGCGCCGTCGTGTCGGCCATGACCGCCGGACTGGTGGCCGGGGGCGCCGACGACCTGGGCGGGGCCGAGCGCGCGCTGGGCGAGACGGCGTACATGGACCGGCCGCTGCGTCCCGCCGACGTCGCCGCCGGGGCGCTCTACCTGGCCAGTGACGAGGCGTCCCACGTCACCGGAATCGTGCTGCCGGTCGACGCGGGCATGACCGGCGCCGGAGGCCCCTCGCCCTTCGCCACCGGCCGCTACGAGGAGCCGACCGGCCTGCTCGAAGCGGGACGCCGCACTGTCGCCCCGGATTGATCCGCCTTCACCGTGAGCGCGGGGCGTGGCGCACGGTCGCCGGCGCGGCGCGCACATTTCCAACCGCAGAACGGAGACCGACATGCTCACGGACAAGCGTGTGCTCGTGACCGGCGCGGGCGCCGGCATGGGACGGGAGATCGCCGTGGAGGCCGCCCGGCAGGGCGCCGCGTTCGTGGCCGTGGCCGACATCGACCTCGCCGCCGCGGAGGAGACCGCCGCCGCCGTCGGCGAGACGGGCGCGCGGGGCCTGCCGATCCACGTCGACCTGGCGGACGCGGCGCAGGTCGCGGGCATGGTCGAGACGGCCGCCGCGGCGGCGGGCGGCCTGGACACCCTGGTCAACAACGCCGGGGTGCTGGACGGCGCGGTCGCCCCCGGCGCCACGTTCGAGACGCTGCCCGACGACGCCTGGGACCGGGTGTACGCGATCAACGTCAAGGCCGTGTGGGCGGCGACCAAGGCGGCGGCCCCGCACCTGCGGGCGTCGGGGCGCGGCCCCTCGGTGGTGAACGCCGCGTCCGTCGCGGGGATGACGGGCTACCCGGCCGCGGCCTACGCCTCCAGCAAGGGCGCGGTCATCCAGCTCACCCGGGCCGCCGCGATCGCGCTGGCGCCCGAGGTGCGCTGCAACGCCTACTGCCCGGGTTCGATCGAGACGCCGATGAGCCGCGCGCACCTGGAGGCCGCGCCGGACCGGGAGGTCAGGCTGCGGGAGATGACGGGCGCGCACCTGATCCCCCGGTTCGGGCGGGCGGCGGAGGTGGCCAAGGTCGTCTGCTTCCTGGCCTCCGACGACGCCTCGTTCGTCACCGGCGGGATCTTCCCAGTGGACGGCGGCACCACCGCCTGGCGCGGCCTGCGCACCTAGCGTGCGGACGCCCCCACCAGGACGTATTTCCTTCGATTCATGCGCATAGAACTCTTGACCTGGGCGTAATACAGGCGAATCATATTCATCATCTTTTCCCGAGCGACGGAGTGGAACATGGTCGCACTCAGCGGTGGCCGGGGCGTGCGCGGGCTCGCCCTCGCCCTGGGCGCGTGCAGCGTCCTCGCACTGTCGGCCTGCGCCGACACCCAAGGCCGCGGGGCCGGTGGCGGGGGAGGTCAGGGCGTCCCCCAGGGGGCGACCATCGAGCAGTACAAGGCGGCCTTCGCCGACGTCCGGCCGATCAAGCTGACCACCCAGTCCCCGTCCCCGAAGGGCTCGGTCACCGGCAAGAACGTCGAGGACTACCTCAAGGCCGTCACCGAGTGGTCCGGCGGCAAGATCACCTTCGAGGTGACCTACTCCAACGGCGTCGCCCCGCCCGCCGAGGTGGACGACGCCCTGGTGGACGGCCGGCTGGACATCGGCCAGGTGCTGCCGATCTACGAGCCCTCCGAGTACCCGGCCAACGCCGCGCTGATCCAGGCGAGCTTCGTGTCCGACCAGACGCCGGTCGCCGGGACGCTGCAGTCCAACGCCTGGCCCAACGAGGTGGCCTTCAAGACGCCCGAGATCACCGAGGAGTTCGAGAAGAAGGGCATCAAGCTGATGGTGCCGTACTACGACTCGGGCGCCAACGTGATGTTCTGCCGCAAGCCCCGCCGCGACCTGGCCTCGCTCAAGGGCGTGCAGACCGCCTCCGGCGGCCAGGCGCAGAACGCCGAGCTGACCGCGCTCGGCGCCGCGCCCGCGTCGGTGCCCTACACCGAGCAGTTCGAGAGCCTGCAGCGCGGCGTGGTCGACTGCACCGTCTCCAGCTTCACCGTCGGCGTGCTCGGCGGATTCGTCAAGGTCGCGCCGAACGTGACCATCGACCCCGCCGCCGGGTTCGCCCTGGCCCCCGGCGGCATGGCGATCAACCAGCGCACCTGGGACGGGCTGCCGCTGGTCGCCCGCCAGCTGCTGTGGGACCGCCTGGACGTCTTCCTGGCCTCCAACATCGAGGGCAAGATCTGGCCGAACATCGCGCAGGCCGTCTCCCAGGCCAAGGCGGCGGGCGGCTCGGTCGGCCCGTTCTCCGACGACGCCCGCAAGGCCATGACCGGCGCCAACTCCCGCATGCTGGACACGATGCGGCGCGAGGCCAAGGTCAAGGACCCCGGCGCGTTCGTGACGAACATCCAGGCGGCCGCCGACAGGTGGCTCAAGGAGGCGCGGGCCGCGGGGCCCGGGGAGGACGTCGCCCACGCCGACTTCGACCAGTGGTACAAGCCCGGCAAGGTGGACGCGAACCGCTACGTCGGCAAGGTCTACGAGCAGGTCTTCCTGCCGCACCGCCCCTCCTGACCGCCCGCCGCGCCCCGCCGCGGCGACCCATCCCACCCTCGCCATGGAGCCGCCATGAGCGCACCATCCCACCCCGCCACCGACGGCCCGCCCGCCGGCGACCGCGCGCCGGACGACAGCTCCCGCACGTTCCGGCTGGACGTGGCCGTGATCGAGGTGGCGGCCGTGGCCGTGACCTTCGTGATGATGCTGCACATCACGGCCAACGCCCTGCTGCGGTCGTTCGCCGACCGGCCGATGCCGAACACGCTGGAGATCGTCCAGTACTGGTACCTGCCGATCGTCGCGTTCCTCGGCTTCGTCGCCGCCCAGCACCGGGGCCAGCACATCGCGGCCGACCTGCTGTTCGAGCGGCTGCCCGAGGCGGCGCGGCGGCCGGTGCTGGCGGTGGTGCTGGCCGCCTGCTGCGCCCTGGCCGCGGGCTTCGCCTGGTTCGGCTGGCAGGAGGCCCTGCACGCCTACGAGATCAGGAAGACCGCGGGGGTGAGCGACCTTCCCGCGTGGCCGACGTACTTCCTGGTCCCGCTCGCCTTCGCCGGGCTGACCGCGCAGTTCGCCGCGGCCGCCGTGCGGGCCGCGGTGCGCCCGGTCGCCGAGCACGCCGCCGCCGACCCCGACGAGGCGGCCGTCCTGCGTGAACTGTCGGCCGCCGAGAACAAGGAGGCCCGGTCATGACCGAACCGGCCACGCGCACCGCCGACGCCCCGGCCGGCGCCGAGGACCCGGGCGGGCGGGCCCGGGGCGGCACCTCGGACGTCCGGTCCTGGATCGTCCTCGGCCTGATCGTGGCGACCGTGGCGGGCACCACCTGCGCGCTGTTCCTGCCGCTGGTGCCCGAGGCGATCGGCGCGCTGGCCTGCGCGCTGATGCTCGTGCTGATCTTCCTGCGGATGCCGGTGGCGATCGCGATGACGATCCCGGCGCTGCTCGGCGTGTACGCGCTGCGCGGACGGCCGCTGGTGGAGAGCACCCTGACGACGCTGCCCTACCAGCAGGTGGCGAACTGGACGCTGAGCGTCGTGCCCATGTTCATCCTCATGGGGCTGCTGCTGTGGCGGGCCGGGCTCACCGAGAGCCTGTACTCGGTCGGCCGGATGTGGCTGGGCTGGCTGCCGGGCGGCCTGGCCGTCGGCACCAACCTGGCGGGCGCGGGCCTGGCGTCGGTGAGCGGCTCCTCGGTCGGGACGACCTACGCCCTGGCCCGCATCGGCATCCCCGAGATGCTCAAGGCCGGGTACGACAAGCGGCTGGCGCTCGGGTCGGTCGTGGTCGCGGGACTGCCGGGCCAGCTCATCCCGCCGAGCATCATGCTCGTCATCTACGCCGGGATCGCCGAGGTGCCCATCGGGCCGCAACTGCTGGCGGGGATCGGCCCCGGGCTGCTGGTCGCGGCCCTGTTCACCGTGATGATCGTGCTGTTCGCGCGGCGCTGGGCGGTGGCCGAAGCGGCCTCCGGCGCGGCCTCCGAGCCGGAGGCCGGTCCCGCGGTGACCTGGCGGGACAGGTTCGCCGGGCTGGTGCGGATCTGGCCCGTCCCGCTGCTGATCGTGCTGATCGTGGCGGGCATGTTCTCCGGCGTGTTCACCGCCACCGAGGCGGGGGCGGTCGCCGCGCTGGTGTCGCTGCTGGTCACGCTGGTGTGGCGGCGCGGCTCGGGCGCGTGGCGGGCGGTGGCCGAGGCCGCGACCGCCACCGTGGCCAGCGTCGGCGCGATCTTCTTCATGCTGATCGGCGTCGAGGCGCTGTCGCGGATGCTCACGCTGACCGGGATCAGCAACGGGTTCGCCGAGCTGGTGGAGGGCCTGAACCTCGACCGGGTGGGCTTCCTGCTGCTCATGACGGTGATCTACATCGTGCTCGGCACCTTCATGGAGCCGCTGCCGATGATGGTGCTGACCATCCCCATCCTGATGCCGACGCTCAAGGCGCTGGACATCTCCCTGCTCTGGTACGGGGTGTTCGCGGTCTTCATGGGGGAACTGGCCGTGGTGACGCCGCCGGTCGGCATCCTGGCGTTCATCATCTACAGCATCACCAAGGACCCGCAGGTCAACCAGGGCCGGAACATCAGCATGAACGACGTGTTCCGGGCGGTGTGGTGGTTCATGCCGATGGCGATCATCGTCACGCTGGTCCTGATCTTCTTCCCGCAGATCGCGACCTTCATCCCCGACCTGGCGTCGGGAGAGTGACGACCGGCCGCCCCGCGCGACCCCCCGAGCGACATCCGAACGACGAAGGATTCCCCCGATGAGCGAGACCAGGCAGCGGACCGGGCCGGACGGCGAGCCCGGGGCCCGGACGATGCGCGGCTGCCCCGTCAGCCACACCGAGTACGGCGAGGACTCGGAGCTGTACGGGCACTACGCCCTGCTGGACGCCGAACGCGAGGCCGCCCGGTTCCACTTCAACGACACCCGGCCGCGCGGCTTCTGGATGCTGCAGCGCTACGACGACGTGCTGGAGGGCTTCCAGAACCACGCGGTGTGGACGACGCACGCGCGCAGCGCGCTCAACCCCGAGCCGGGCATCGCGCTGCTGCCGCAGGACCTCAACGGCAAGGAGCACGCCAAGCTGCGGCGCGTCCTCAACCCGTTCTTCTCCCCGGCGGCGGTGCGGCGGATGGAGTCGCTGGCGCACCGCCGCTGCGTGGAACTGGTGGAGGAGGTCCGGCCGAAGGGCGGCTGCGACTTCGTCGCCGAGTTCGCCATCCGCTACCCCACCGACCTGTTCCTGGCCCTGCTGGGCCTTCCGGTCAGCGACGGCGAGTTCTTCCTGCCCTGGTCGGAGACGCTGTTCGCCGGGTTCTTCGGCGGCGACCCCGAGGCGGCCGCCGAGGCCAAGGGCAGGATCCTGGAGTACTTCGACGAGGCGGTGAACGAGCGCCGCGCCGACCCCCGCGACCCGTCCGAGGACATGGTGACGCGGCTGGTCCAGGCCCGGATCGACGGCAAGCCGATCTCCCAGGAGGACATCCTCACCATCTGCATGACGCTGATGCTGGCGGGGCTGGACACCACCCGCAGCGCGCTCGGCTTCATCTTCACCCACCTGGCCACGCACGAGGAGGACCGGCGGCGGATCATCGCCGAGCCGGACCTGGCGCCCGCCGCGGTCGAGGAGTTCCTGCGCATGTACCCGCTGGTGATCCAGGCGGGCCGCGAGGTGCGCGAGCCGCAGGACTTCCACGGCCTGCCGCTGGAGAAGGGCGACATCGTCTGGCTGGGCATCGGCTCGGCCAACCGCGATCCCCGCAAGTTCCCGGATCCCGACCGGTTCATCCTGGGCCGCGAGGGCGTCAACCAGAACCTGGCGTTCGGCGCCGGCCCGCACCGCTGCCTGGGCATGCACCTGGCCAGGCTGGAGCTCGCCGTGGTGCTGCGCGAGTGGCACAGCCGCATCCCCGACTACCGGATCCGGCCGGGCGTGACGCTGACCGAGCGGGGCGGCCAGCTCACCATGCCGACGCTGCCCCTGGAATGGGAGGTCTGAGAGATGTTCCTGTCGATCGACGAGGGCCGGTGCATGGGGCACGGCCGCTGCTACTCGGTGGCCGAGCGGCTGCTGTCCGACGACGAGGAGGGCTTCGTCGCCCAGCGCGGCCAGACCATCGAGGTCCCGGACGGGCTGCTGGCCGATGCGCGCGAGGCCGTCAGCGCCTGCCCCGAGCGGGCCATCTCCCTGCGCGCGGCCTCCCCTTCGCTGAGCGGCGACGCCGGTGCCGATGCTTGAGCACCTGCGCGTCCTGGACCTGACCGACGAGCGCGGCCTGATGTGCGGGCGGCTGCTCGCCGACCTGGGCGCGGACGTGGTGCAGGTCGAACCGCCGGGCGGGTCGCGCGCCCGGTCGGTCCCGCCGGTCGCCGGCGGGCCGGGCCGCCCGTCGCTCTTCTGGGAGACCTACGCGGCGGGCCGGCGCGGCGTCGTCGCCGACCTGGACACCGAGGAGGGACGCTCGCTGGTGCGCCGCCTGGCGGACGCGGCGGACGTCGTCGTCACCTCGGCCCCGGCGGCGTGGCTGCGGGAACGGGGCCTGGACCCGGCGACGCTGCGCGCCGGGCGTCCCCGGCTGGTCGTCACGGCGATCACGGCGTTCGGGCCGGCCGGCCCCAAGGCGGACTACGCCGACAGCGACCTGGTCGTCTGGGCGGCGGGCGGCCCCCTCGACCCGCACCGCGACGGCGACCGGCCGCCGCTGCGCATCAGCGCGCCGCAGGCGTTCCTGCAGGCCGGGGCGGACGCGGCGGCGGGCACGCTGCTGGCGGTCCTGGCACGGACGGTCACCGGCGAGGGCCAGGTCGTGGACGTCTCGGCGCAGGCGTGCCTGGGCGTGGCGACGCTCGCGCGCGTCCTGGCGCACGCGGTGGGCGACGACAAGCCCGAGTGGCACCGCGAGCCCGCGCCGCGCTCCGACCAGAGCGGCAGCGGCGCCGCCACGCCCAACGCCATGAAGAAGTGGCACGTCAGGGACGGCATGGTCGAGCTGCACCTGTCGATGGGCCCGGCCGCCGGAGCGTTCACCAACAACCTGTTCGCCTGGCTGCGGGACGAGGGCGCGGTGGACGAGCGCATCGCGTCCTGGGACTGGCGCACCCTGCCCGGCCTGCTCGCGGACGGCACCCTCACGCCCGCCGACCTGGACGACGCCCGCGCCGCCGTCCGCGCCTTCCTCAAGGACAGGACCAAGGCGGAGGTGCTGGACGCGGCGCTGCGCCGCCGCCTGCTCTGCGTGCCGATCTTCGACATGGCCGACGTGGCGAACGCGCCGCACCTGGCGGCGCGCGGCTTCTGGTCCGAGGTCGAGATCGAGGGCCGCCGGGTCCGCATCCCCGGACGCTTCGCGCGGGTCACGGGCGACGACGGGCCGCGCGTGCGGCGCCGCGCGCCGCGCGTCGGCGAGCACACCGACGAGGTGATCCGCGAATGGCTTCCCCGGGAACGCGCCGGCCGCGACGCCCCGCCGGCCCGTCCGCGCGGCGCGCGGGCTCTGGACGGGCTGAAGGTGCTGGACCTGTCGTGGGTGGTCGCCGGACCGCTCATCGGCCGGACGCTCGCCGACTTCGGCGCCCGCGTCGTGCGGGCCGAGTCCAGCACGCGCGTCGAGACGGCGCGGCTCATGCAGCCGTTCTACGGCGGCGTGCCCGGCCCGGAGAACTCGGCGCTGTTCGGCAACTGCAACGCGGGCAAGCTCGGCCTGACCGTCGACCTCAAGAGCGAGGACGGGCGCGCGGTCGTCCGCGACCTGGCGCGCTGGGCCGACGTGGTGGTCGAGTCGTTCTCGCCCGGCCAGATGGCCAGGTGGGGGCTCGACTACGCCGCGCTCGCGGCGGCCAACCCGTCCCTGATCATGCTGAGCACCAGCATCGCCGGGCAGAGCGGCCCGCTGGCGCGGCTGGCGGGGTACGGCAACGTCGGCTCGTCGCTGAGCGGGCTGCAGGGCCTGGTCGGCTGGGAGGACCGGCTGCCGCTCGGGCCGTTCGGCCCGTACACCGACTACATCGGCCCGCGGCTGGCGCTGGCGGCGCTGCTGGCGGCGGTGGAGGACCGCCGCCGCACCGGACGCGGCCGCCACATCGACGTGGCGCAGATCGAGGCCGGGGTGTTCTTCCTGTCGCCGCAGGTGGCGCGGTTCGGCTTCGACGGGACGATCGCGCGGCGCAGGGGCAACCGCGACGAGGCGTTCGTCCCGCACGGCGTCTACCCGTGCCGGCCCGAGGACGGCCGCGACCGGTTCGTGGCGATCGCCGTGCGCACCGACGGCGAGTGGCGCCGCCTGGCCGCCGCCATGGGCCGTCCCGACCTGGCCGGACGCGACGACCTGGCCACGGCGCGGGGCCGCCGCGAGCACGAGGAGCTGCTCGACGAGGCGATCGCGGAGTGGACGTCGCGGCACCGCGCCCAGGACGTGGAAGGGCTGCTGCAGGCCGAGGGCGTCCCGGCCCACATGTCCCAGGCGAGCGCGGACTTCGTCGCCGATCCGCAGCTGGCCGCGCGGGGGCACGTCGTGGCGCTCCCGCATCGCCTGCACGGCACGGCGTACGTGGAAGGGCCGCGCTGTCTGCTGTCGGCGACGCCGGGCGTCGTGGAACGTCCCGCCCCGACGCTGGGGCAGGACAACGAGACCGTCCTGCGGGAGATCCTCGGCTACCCCGAGGCGCGGGTGCGTGAACTGCTGGAGGGAGGGGCGCTCCGTTGAGCGCACAGGCGAGCACGAACAGGGTGGCCGCCGGGCCGGACGACTGGAAGGCCGAGTGGCGGCCGGTCGTCGACGCGGTCGGCCGCGACTTCTCCGACGGCGAGACCGTCTGGGGCGCCGACGCCGTCGAACGCGGCGCGATCCGCCGCTACCTGGAGCCGCTGGAGTTCGGCTGCGCGCTGCACACCGATCCGGTGGTGGCGCGCCGCGCCGGGTTCGAGGACGTCACGATGCCCTACACCGGCCTGATGTCGTGGACGCTGCCGCCGATGTGGCGGCCCGGCGAGACGCTGTTCGACAGCGACGACCGCGACGCCCAGCCGGTGCACAGCCCCATCAACAACCAGGACATGCCGATCGGCCCGAAGACCACCGGCTTCTTCGGCACCGACATCGAGGTCGACTTCCTGCGCCCGGTGGTGGCGGGGGAGCGCATCGGACGGCGCGGGCGGCGGCTGGTGTCGTGCGCGCCGAAGGAGACCTCGGTGGGCCGGGGCGCCTTCATGACCTGGGAGAGCGAGATCGTCACCACGTCCGGCGAGGTGGTGGCGCGCATCCGCATCGGCACCTACGCCTACGTCCCCCGGAACGAAGGCAGGGAGGGGTGAGCCAGGTGGACACGGCGGCCCTGGAAGGGCGCAGGTTCGAGGACGTGACGGTCGGTGAGGAGCTGCCCGGCGCCGACTACCCCCTGACCGTCTACCGGCTGGTGATGGCGGCGGGCGCCAACCGCGACTTCAACTCGATCCATCACAACACCGAGTACGCCCGCGGCACGGGCGCGCCCGAGATGTACGCCAACACCCAGTTCCTGCTGGGCGCGTGGGAACGCTGCGTCCGCGACTGGATGGGCCTGGCCGGGCAGATCCGCGCGATCCGCGGCTTCCGGATGCGGTCGTTCAACGTCGTCGGCGACACCATGCGGGTGCGGGCCGAGGTCAAGGACGCTCGCGTCGACGAGGACGGCCGGGGCGTCGTGGAGATCGCGATCCGCTGCGAGAACTCCGGCGGCGTGACGGTCGGGCCGGGCGTCGTCGAGGTCGTCCTGCCGCGCCGGAGCGGGGAGGACGCGTGAGCGGGGCGGGACGCACCGCGGTCATCGCGGGCCTCGGACTGACCGAGTTCGGCCGGATCTACGGGCGCACGTCCGCCGACTTCGCCGTCGAGGCGATCGCGCGGGCCGCCGAGGACGCGGGCCTGACGCTGGGCGACATCGACGGCCTGCTCGTCAACCCCGGTGTCGGCGGCGACATCGACCTGCGCCTGCAGTCGACGCTGCAGATGCGCGACACCCGCCTGCTGGCGACCGTCCAGGGGTTCGGCTCGTCGGCCGGGCAGATGGTGCAGTACGCCTCGATGGCGATCGCCTCCGGCATGGCCGACGTGGTGGCCTGCGTCTACGCGGACGCGCCGCTGAAGGAGGGCAAGGGCGCGGGCGCCTCGTACGCGGGGCAGAAGCGGCCGATGCGCGGCGTCGGCGCGCTGCCGGCCGCCGCCGGGCTCAGGGCGGCGCCCGAACGGTACGCGGTCGCGGCCCGCCGCCACATGGAGACCTACGGGACGACCAGCGAGCAGTTCGGCGCCGTCGCGGTCGCCGCCCGGCAGTGGGCGGCGATGAACCCCCGCGCGCAGATGCGCGAGCCGATCACGCTGGCCGACCACCAGGCCTCCCGCATGATCGCCGACCCGCTGCGGCTGCTGGACTGCTGCCTGGTCAGCAACGGCGGCGTCGCGGTGATCCTCACGACCGCCGAGCGGGCCGCGGGGCTGCGCAGGCCCCCGGTGCACGTGTGGGGCTGGGGGCAGGCGCACCCCGGTTACGTCAACCGGCGCGGCAGCGAGTTCGGCCTGGTCACGGGCGCGGCGCGGTCGGGCGCCGAGGCGCTGAAGATGGCCGGGGTCGGCGTCGGCGACATCGACCTCTGCCAGATCTACGACTGCTTCACCTACACCACGCTGGTCACGCTGGAGGACTACGGGTTCTGCGCCAAGGGCGAGGGCGGCGCGTTCGTGGCGAGCGGCGCGATCGCGCCCGGCGGGAGCCTGCCGGTCAACACCGGCGGCGGCGAGCTGTCGTCCTTCTACATGTGGGGGATGACGCCGCTGTCGGAGGCGATCATCCAGGCGCGGGGCGAGGGCGGCGACCGCCAGGTGCCCGAGCACGACCTGATCATGGTGAGCGGCAACGGGGGAGTGCTGGACTTCCACTCCACCCTCATCCTCAGCCCGCACGCCAGGACGTGACGCGATGCCCGAGAAGGAAGGCGCACACATGAGCCAGCCGGACGCAAGTGGGGCGGCAGGGCTGAGCCTTACCCCCGTCGTGCGGGACGAGCATTCGGCCCCGTTCTTCGACGCCGCCGCCGAGGGCACGCTGCTGCTGCGCTACTCGCCCAGCAGCGGCGAGTGGTCCGAGCCGTCCGCGGTGGTGTGCTCGGTGACGCAGACGCGGGACCTGGAGTGGCGGCCCGCCGCGGGCACCGGCGAGCTGGTGTCCTGGACGGTCAAGCCGGGCCGGCGCGGCGCGGACGGCGTCCCCGCGCCCGACCGGGTCATCGGGCTGGTGGAGCTGACCGAGGGGCCGTGGCTGACGCTGCGGCTGGTGGACGCCGAGGGCCCGGAGCTGCGCGCGGGCCTCCCGGTGCGCGTCGAGTTCGTCCGTCCCGAGGGCAGTGAGCCCCTGCCGGTCGGCCGCGTCCACGGCTAGGATTCATGATTATGAATCGTACGAATGGAGCGGCGGGCGGTGTGCACGTGGAGCGTCGCGGCCCGGTCGCCTGGATCCGGATCGACCGGCCGGAGCGGCGCAACGCCTACGACCTCGCCATGGCCCGCACCATGATCGGGGCGTTCGAGGACGCCGCCGACGCCGACGCGGTGGTGCTCACCGGCTCGGGCGGGGCGTTCTGCGCGGGCGGCGCGCTCGACCAGCTCGGCGACCCCGACCCCGGGCGGCTGCGGGCGCTGTTCGCCGCCTCGCTGCGGCTGGTCAACGCCATCCGCGCCTGCCCGCGCCCGGTGATCGCGGCGGTGGACGGACCCGCCGCCGGAGGGGGCAACGAGCTCGTCGTCGCCTGCGACTTCGCCATCGCCACCCGCCGCTCCACGTTCGGGCAGACCGGCCCCAAGGTGGGCTCGGCGGGGGTGTTGGGCGCGACGAACATGCTCACCGTCCAGATCGGCGAGAAGCGCGCCAAGGAGATGGCGATGCTGTGCCGCCGCTACACCGCCGAGCAGGCCCTGGCGCTGGGCCTGGTCAACGAGGTCGTGGACGACGACGGGCTGGAGGAGGCGGTCGGCCGCTGGATCGCCGAGATCCGCGCGCTCAGCCCCCGCTACCTGGAGATCGCCAAGATCAGCTCCAACCAGTGGTGGCACCAGTCCGCCGACAACATGAACGCGGGCCTGGGCATGCTCGTCCAGGCCATCGGCAGCGAGGACATGCGCGAGGGCGCCCGGGCCTTCCTGGACAAGCGCGCCCCCGACTTCCGTGGCGCCCGCGCCCGGGAGGACGCCGCCCGCGCCGCGACCGACGCCGCACGTGAAGGGGGCCGCTCGTGACCTTCCGCTACTACCGCGACATCCACCCCACCTTCCCGGACCGCCGGGACTGGGCGCTGCCCACCGTCCTGCGGCACCACGCCGAACGGCGCCCCGACGCCGTCTGGCTGGACGCCCCCGAGGAGAACGCGAGCTGGACCTACGCGCGGGCGCTGGCCGAGGCGGAGGCGATCGGCGCGTCGATGCTGGCGGCCGGGGCGCGGCCCGGCGACCGGGTCGTGATCTTCGCGGCGAACTCCTCCCGGTTCGTGCGCACCTGGCTCGGCACGGCCGTCGCCGGGCTGGCCGAGGTGCCGATCAACACCGCCTACGAGCACGACTTCCTCGCCCACCAGGTGCGCACCGTGCAGGCGCGGCTGGCCGTCATCGACGACGTGCACGCCGAACGGTTCGCCGCCGTCGCCGAGGCCGCCGCGGACATCCGCAGATTCTGGGTGATCGACACCGGGCGGCAGGCGGAGGCGATCGAGGTGCTGCGCGCCGCGGGCTGGCAGGCCGATCCCTGGGACGAGCTGCTCGAAGGCGGCCCCGCCGAACTGCCCGCCGTCCGCCCCCAGGATCTCGCCGCCGTCTTCTTCACCTCCGGAACGACGGGCCCGTCCAAGGGCGTGGCCATGCCGCACGCGCAGATGTACTTCTTCGCCCAGGAGTGCGTGGCGCTCACCCGCCTGACCGCGGACGACGCGTGGATGGCGGTCACCCCGCTGTTCCACGGCAACGCCCAGTTCATGGCCGCCTACCCGGCGATGGTCGCGGGCGCCCGCTTCGTGCTGCGCGGCCGGTTCAGCGCCAGCCGGTGGATCGACCAGATCCGCGACGGCCGCGTCACGGTCACCAACTTCATCGGCGTGATGATGGACTTCGTCTGGAAGCAGCCGCGCCGCCCCGACGACGCCGACAACCCGCTGCGCTGCGTGTTCGCCGCGCCCACGGCCGCCTCGATCCTGGCGCCGATGAGGGAGCGCTTCGGCATCGAGGCGTTCGTCGAGGTGTTCGGCCTGACCGAGACGTCCGCGCCGATCCTGTCGCCGTACGGGGAGGACCGCCCGGCGGGCGCGGCGGGGCTGGCGGCCGACGAGTGGTTCGACGTGACGCTGGTCGACCCGGAGACCGACGAGGAGGTCCCGGTCGGGCAGGTCGGCGAGCTGGTCGTCCGGCCGAAGGTGCCGTTCATCTCCAGCAACGGCTACTTCAACATGCCCGACCGCACCGTCGAGGCGTGGCGCAACCTGTGGTTCCACACCGGCGACGCGCTGCGCCGCGACGAGGACGGCTGGTTCTACTTCGTCGACCGGTTCAAGGACGCCCTGCGCCGGCGCGGCGAGAACATCAGCTCCTACGAGGTCGAGACCGCCGTCCTCAGCCACCCGGCCGTGGCCGAGTGCGCGGTCATCGCGGTGCCCGCCGCGTCGGAGGCGGGCGAGGACGAGGTCATGGCCTACCTGGTCACCCGCGACGAGGTCACGCCCGAGGAGGTCTGGCGGTGGTGCGAGGGCCGCGTCCCGGCCTTCGCCGTCCCCCGCTACCTGCGGTTCGTCGACGCGCTGCCCAAGACGCCGTCCCAGCGCGTCCAGAAGGCCAAGCTCCGCGCCGCCGGGATCACCCCCGACACCCACGACCGCACACCCGACGCCGCCGGCCGCGCGCCGAGCCGCTGAAAGGCACGCGATGCATCCCTACCGATCGGTCCTGTTCGTCCCCGGACACAAACCCGCGTGGGCGCGCAAGGCGCTGGCGTCCGGGGCCGACGCCATCGTGCTCGACCTGGAGGACTCGGTCCCGGACGACCTCAAGGCCGAAAGCCGCGACACCGTCCGCGCCACGCTCGCCGAACTGCGCGCCGAGGCCCCGGGCGCCGGGCTGTTCGTCCGGCCCAACGCGCTGGACACCCGGCTGGCCGGGGCCGACCTGGAACGCGTCGTCGGCCCGGAGCTGACCGGCCTGTTCACCCCCAAGATCCGTGACGCCGCCGACGTGCTGCGCTGGGAGACCCTCATCGACTGGTTCGAGGCGCGCAACGGCGCGTCCGGCCTGGAGATGATCGTCCCGGTGGAGACGGTGGAGGCCATCGACAACTGCGGTGAGATCGCGGGCGCCTCGCCCCGGGTCGGCGCGATGATCGGCCCGACCTCGCGGCACGCCGACATCGCCCGCGCGGTGGGCTTTCGCTGGTCGTCGGAGGGCAGCGAGTCGCTCTACCTGCGCAGCCGCGTCCTGCTGGCCTGCCGCCGGCACGGCCTGCACGCGCTGACCGGCCTGTGGGAGGACCTGGGCGACCTGGAGGGGCTGCGCGCGTTCGCCGACTACGGCCTGCAGCTGGGCTTCCGCGGGCAGATCGTCATCCACCCCTCGCACGTGCCCGTCGTCAACGAGGTGTTCACGCCCACCGACGACGAGGTCGCCTATCACGAGGAGCTGGTGGCGGCGGTGGAGCGGGCGGCGGCGGACGGTCACGGCGCGGTCCGCTTCCGCGGCCAGCACATCGACCTCGCCCACGCCGACAAGGCCCGCCACTGGCTGGCCCACGCCCGCATGGTCCGGGGTGCCGGCGCCTAGCCCGAGGGGGTGGCGGACGGCGGAGGGTGGCGCATAATCGTCTCCATGGGGACGACGCAAGTGGCCACTTACTGCCGGATCTGCGAGCCGCTGTGCGGGCTGACCGCCACCGTCCGCGACGGCGAGCTGCTCCGGCTCCGCCCGGATCCCGACCATCCGCTCTCCCGCGGCTTCGCCTGCCCCAAGGGCATCGCGATGGCCGAGGTGCAGAACGACCCCGACCGCGTCACCCGGCCGCTGCGGCGGCGCGCCGACGGCGGGTTCGACGAGGTGAGCTGGGACGAGGCGCTGTCGGACATCGCCGCCCGGCTCACCCGGATCCGCCGCGAGCACGGCGGCGACGCGATCGGCTGCTACTTCGGCAACCCCGCGACGTTCTCCTACAGCCATCCGCTGTGGCTCACCGGGTTCATGGGCGCGCTCGGGTCGCCGCACCTGTACTCGGCCGGGTCGCAGGACGTCAACAACCGCTTCGCCGCCAGCGCGCTGCTGTACGGGGCGCCGACGCTGGTCCCGATCCCCGACCTCAAGCGCACCGACCTGCTGCTGATGATCGGGGCGAACCCGCTGGTGTCGCACGGCAGCGTGCTCAGCGCGCCGCGCATCCGCGACGACCTGGCCGCGATCGTCCGGCGCGGCGGCCGCGTGATCGTCGCCGACCCGCGCCGCACCGAGACCGCCCGCGCCCACGAGCACCTGCCCGTCCGTCCCGACGGCGACGCCTGGCTGCTGCTGTCCCTGCTGCACGTCATCTTCGCCGAACGCCTCGAAGACGCCGCCGCCTGCGCGCACCAGGCCACCGGCCTGGCCGAACTGCGCGCCCTGGCCGCCCGCTTCGCCCCCGAGCGCACCGCCGCCCACAGCGGCGTCCCCGCCGACCGGGCGCGGTCCCTGGCGCGCGACCTGGCCGCGGCCGAACGCGCCGTCGTCTACGGCCGTACCGGCTCCTGCCTGGGCCGGTACGGCACCCTCACCGCGTTCCTCATCGACGCGGTCACCGCCGTGACGGGCAACCTGGACCGTCCCGGCGGGGCCGTCTTCGGCGAGTCGCCCATCCGCGTGGACGAGATCCTGCGGCTGTCCGGCCGCGCCACCTACGGCAGGGCCCGCTCGCGCGTCGGCGGCTACCCCGACATCCTCGGCACCTTCCCCGCCGGGGTGATGGCCGAGGAGATCACCACGCCCGGCCGGGGGCGACTGCGGGCGCTGCTGGTGGCCGCCGGGAACCCCGTGCTGACCGTGCCGGGCAGCGCCGCGCTCGACGCCGCCCTCGACCGGCTCGACCTGCTGGTCTGCGTCGACATGTACGTCTCCGACACCGCCCGCAAGGCCGACTACGTGCTGCCGGCCACCTCGTTCCTGGAACGTGAGGACCTTCCGCTGCCGTTCCTGCAGCTCCACCTCACCCCGTACGTGACCTGGACCGAGCCGGTCGTGCCGCCGCGCGGCGAGGCCCGCCAGGAATGGCAGATCTTCGACGAGCTGGCCCGCCGCATGGGGCTCGGCGTGGGCGCCCTGCGGGCGCAGCGCCTCGCGCACCGCCTCGGCGTGCGGCCCACGCCCCGCTTCCTGGCCGACGCGCTGCTGCGCACCGGCCCGTACGGCGACTGGTACGGGCTGCGGCGCGGCGGCCTCAGCCTGAAACGGCTGCGCGCCCACCCGCACGGCATCGTCCTGGCCGACCACCAGCGCACCGGCCGTCTGCGCCGCCGCGTCTGGCACAAGGACCGGCGGGTCCACCTGGCGCCGCCGCAGATCGCCGCCGAGATCGATCGGCTCGCCGCCGCCCCCGAGCCGCCGCCCGGGTACCCGCTGCGCCTGATCGGCATCCGCGAGCAGCGGTCCCACAACTCCTGGATGCACAACGCGCCCGCGCTCATGCGCGCCAAGGGCGGCACGCGCGAGCAGGTCGCGCGCGTGCACCCCGAGGACGCGGCCGGGCACGGGCTCCAGGACGGCGACCGCTGCCGCATCTCGTCGCCGCACGGCTCGGTGGAGCTGCCGGTGAAGGTCACCGACGAGATGACGCCGGGCACCGTCGCCGTCCCGCACGGCTGGGGTCATCGCGGGGGCTGGCGGGTCGCCAACGCCGCCGGGGGTGTCAACGTCAACCTGCTCGCCTCACCCGACCCCGGCGACCTGGAGCCCCTGGCGGGCATGGCGCACCTCAACGGCGTGCCCGTGCGGATCGCCCCGATCCGCTGACCCGCGCGCCGCGGTCAGCCCTTCAGGGCGGCCGCGACCGCGTCGGCGAGGGTGGTGGTGGGACGGCCGATGAGGGCGCGCAGGTGACCGGAGCCGGTGGTCAGGTCGCCGCGCGCGATGCCGGTGTCGCTGTCGGCCAGGATCCTGGCGAACGGCTCGGGCACGCCCGCCGAGACCAGCGCCTCGGCGTACTCCTCCTCCGACAGGTTCCGGTATTCGATCCGCCTCCCGGTCTGCCGGGACAGCTCGGCGGCGAGCTCGGTCATGGTGAACGGGGTGTCGCCGCCCAGCTCGTACACCTTGCCCGCGTGCCCGTCCCCGGCCAGGACGGCGGCAGCGGCGGCGGCGTAGTCGGCCCGGGTGGCGGCGGCGATCCGGCCGTCCCCGGCGGCGCCGATGAGCGCGCCGCTCTCCAGGGCGGGCGCCAGGTCGCCGGTGTAGTTCTCGACGTACCAGCCGTTGCGCAGGAACACGTACGGCAGCCCGGACTCGCGGATGAGCGCCTCGGTGGCCTTGTGCTCCTCGGCGAGGGTCATCTTCGTGGTGTCGGAGTTGAGGATGCCGGTGTAGGCGACGAGCCCCACCTTCGCGGCGACGGCTGCCTCCACCACGTTGCGGTGCTGGGGGAGGCGCCGGCCGACCTCGCTGCCGGAGACGAGCAGCAGCGCGTCGGTTCCGGCGAGGGCGGTGGCGAGGGTCGCCGGCTCGTCGTAGTCGGCCCGGCGTACCTGGACGCCGCGTTCGGCCAGGTCGGCGGCCTTGGCGGGACTCCGCACGGCGGCGACGATCCGTCCGGCGGGCACGCCGCGCTCCAGCAGCGCCGCGACGGTCAGCCGGCCGAGTCTGCCGGTGGCTCCGGTGACGGTGATCACAAGGGCTCCTCTCAACGGTGAGTGCGTACTGGCCATCATGCACTAACTAATCGACAGCACTAACCAACAGTGAGAGGTGTCACGGTGCAGGGGCCGCCCGGGCGGTTACCGTTGAGACATGACCAGCACGAGCCCGGACGTGACCGGTCCCGCCTCCGGCACCGAGGCCGACATCACCGACGAACTGGTCGCGGACGTGTTCGCCCGCGCCTGCCCGTCCCGCCGCACCCTCGAGAACGTCACCGGCAAATGGGGCACGCTCGCCCTGGCCGCGCTCGCCGACGGCAGCCACCGCTTCAACGCGCTGCGCCGCCGCGTCGACGGGGTGAGCGAGAAGATGCTGTCGCAGACCCTGCACGTGCTCGAACGCGACGGCCTTGTGGTGCGCGACGTGCGCGCCACCATCCCCCCGCACGTCGAGTACAGCCTGACGCCGCTCGGCGAACGCGTCGCCGCCAAGCTCCGCGAGCTGATCCACCTGGTGGAGGACGAGATGCCGGCGGTGCTGGCGGCCCGCGCCCGCTACGACCGGGCCCGCGCCGCGGACTGAGGCACGGCCGGAGACGCGGGCCGAGGCGCGGACTGAGGCGCGGACTGAGGCGCGGACTGAGGCGCCGGCTCAGGCGCGGTGCCCGGCCGGGAGGCTTCCAGCTGACATTCAGTTTCGCCCGGTAAGGTGAACGGCCGGGTGAGCCGGGAAGTCTGGTCGGCACGGAATCGGCGCATGTCAGAAGGGTGTGGTCCCGTGCCGGCGATCGTTCGCACCGGCTGCCGTCATGGCCCCCCACCATGCCGTTCCCGGGGCCGCCCGCGCGCCCCCGGGCGGCCCGCCGCGCGGCGGGCCGGCCGTGTTCCGCGCTCACCCGACGAACCGGTTCGGACAGGTCAGGAGTGATGCATGCGGATTCTCGTCCTCGGCGGTGACGGGTACCTCGGGTGGCCGACGGCGCTGCACCTTTCGCGGTGCGGCCACGACGTCGCGGTCGCCGACAACTTCGCGCGGCGCCAGTACGACTTCGAGCTCGGCGTCGAGAGCCTGGTGCCGATCGAGACGCTGCAGACGCGCGTCGCGGCGTGGCGGGAGGTGACCGGTGCGTCCATCGAGGTGTTCGTCGGCGACCTCACCGACGCCGACTTCACCTACGACATGCTGCGCACGTTCCGGCCGCAGGCCGTGGTGCACTTCGCCGAGCAGCGCGCCGCGCCCTACTCGATGATCGACCGCAAGCACGCGGTCTACACCCAGGTCAACAATGTCGTGGGGACGCTCAACCTGCTCTACGCCATCGCCGAGGTGGACCGTGACATCCACCTGGTCAAGCTCGGCACGATGGGCGAGTACGGCACCCCCAACATCGACATCGAGGAGGGCTGGCTCGACCTGGAGTACAAGGGGCGCAAGGACCGGGTGCTGTTCCCCAAGCGGCCCGGGTCCTTCTACCACCTGTCCAAGGTGCACGACAGCCACAACATCGAGTTCACCTGCCGGATCTGGGGCCTGCGCGCCACCGACCTGAACCAGGGCGTGGTGTACGGGCAGCAGACCCCCGAGACGGCGCTCGACGACCGGCTGGCGACCCGCTTCGACTACGACGCGGTGTTCGGCACCGTGCTCAACCGGTTCGTCATCCAGGCCGTGCTCGGGCACCCGCTGACCGTCTACGGCGGCGGCGGGCAGCGCCGCGGCATCATCGACATCCGCGACACCGTCCGCTGCGTCCAACTGGCCTGCGAGAACCCGGCCGAGCGCGGCGAGTTCCGGGTGTTCAACCAGATGACCGAGGCGATGAGCGTCCAGGAGATCGCCGACACCGTGGTCCGCTGCTTCCCCGGCGACGCGCGCGTCGAGCACCTGGACAACCCGCGGGTCGAGCACGAGGACCACTACTACAACGTCACCCACACCCGCCTGCTGGAGCTGGGCCTGACCCCGCACCTGCTCTCCGATACGCTGATCACCTCGCTGTTCGACGTGACCAAGCGGCACGCGCACCGGGTGCGGCCCGAGGCCCTGACGCCCAAGGTCGACTGGCGCCGCCACGCCAGCCCCGTGCAGGAGACATGACCGACCGGGAGCCGCCCATGACCTCATCCGAGGGCGCGTTCGCCCGCGCCACCGGCCGCACCGTGCCGGCCGAGGACGGCGGCGCCGACAAGCCCCGCTACCGGCGCTACCAGTACGACCTCATCGCCCCGCACTGCGGCCGCAGCGTGCTGGAGGTCGGCGCCGGGCTCGGCGAGTTCGCCGCGCAGTTCACCGGGCTGGACCGGCTGGTCGTCACCGACGTCGACCCGGACGCGGTCACGCTGCTGAAGAACCGCTTCGCCGACCGGACCGAGGTGGAGGCCCACCAGTTCGACCTGGCGGGGCCGCAGCGCCTGGACCGGCCGGTCGACACGGCCGTGGCGATCAACGTGCTGGAGCACTTCGAGGACGACGCGCACGTGCTCGCCGTGCTGGCGCGTTCGGTCGTCCCCGGCGGCACGATCGTGCTCTGGGTGCCCGGCTACCAGAGCCTGTTCAGCGAGTTCGACCGCCGCGTCGGGCACTTCCGCCGGTACACGCCCGCGACGCTGCGGGACGCGATCCGGCGGGCCGGGCTGGCGTGCGAGCTGTCGCGACCGGTGAACCTGCTCGGCGGCGTCGCCTGGTGGGCGGCGATGCGGCTCGGCAAGGTGCAGGGGCCCAGGACGGGGGCCGTGGGCGTGTACGACCGCGTGCTCGTCCCGGCCACCCGGGTGCTCGACCGGCTGCTGCCGATCCCGTTCGGGCAATCAGTGCTGGCCGTCGCCCGGGTGCCGGACGACGTCCCGCAGGCGGGGAAGGCGCGGTGAGGCGATGACCGCCACCGCGCCGACCCGGCCGGCCGACCCCGCGGCGCGGGGCGGCGGCCGCTCGTTCCGGCGCGTGTTCACCCGGTACACGATCGGTTCGGTGCTGGCGGCCGTGGCCAGCGAGGCGGTGCTGCTGCTCACCTACGGGCCGGGGCTGCTCGGCCCGCAGGCCGCGTCCGTCGCGGCGTGGGCGGCGGGCGCGGCGCTCAACTACGGGCTCAACCGGTGGTGGGCGTGGGGCCGCCGCGGCCGCGCCGACCTGCGCCGCGAGCTGCTGCCGTACTGGGTGATCGCGCTGACCACCATGGCCCTCAGCGCGTGGGCCACCGGCGTGGCCGACCGGCAGGTCGACCGGCTGGTGGAGTCCGACGCGCTGCGGGCCGCCCTGGTGGGCGGGGTGTTCCTCGCCGTCTACGGGGTGATGTTCGTGGTGAAGTTCGTCCTGTTCCACTACCTGGTGTTCGCGGACGGCGGGCGTTCCGGGCGCCGCCCGCGCCCGGCGCGCCGTTCGCGCCACCAGGTGCCGAACACGACGCGGGAGTAGCGGTACCCGTACACCAGGTTGCCGCCCTTCTTGGTGGTCCCGGCCGTGCGCAGCCGCATCGTCGCCGGGACCTCCTTCACCCGGTACCCCCGGGAGATCACGCCGATCAGCAGCTCGGACGCCTGGTACTGCGGCTGGCGCAGGGTGACGGCCGCGGTGACCTCGGCGCGCATGGCGCGCAGGCCGAAGGAGGTGTCGGTGACGCGCTGCCCGGTCAGCAGGCTCACCAGCCAGGCGAACACGTGCACGCCCGCGCGCCGCACCCGGTCGTAGGTCTCCTGGCGGCCCAGCCGCCGCGACCCGGTGACGAAGTCGGCCTCGCCGCGCAGCACCGGTGTCAGCACCCGCTCGATGTGCGCCGGGTCGTACTGGCCGTCGGCGTCGGTGGTGACGATGTACTCGGCGCCGCCCTCGCGCGCGATCCGGTATCCCAGGCGCAGCGCCGCGCCCTGCCCCCGGTTGACCGGGACGTCGCAGACCATCGCGCCGTTCTTGCGGGCGACCTCGGCGGTGGCGTCGGACGAGCCGTCCACCACCACGATCGTCGCGGTCTCGTGCCCGCCGACCGTCGCGGGGACGGCCCCGACGACCTCGCCGATGCCGTCCTCCTCGTTGTAGGCGGCGATGACGATCGCCACCGGCGGCAGCCGCGTCCCGTACTCGGCGCGGAACGCCGCCAGCGCCGCCTCGTCGACGTCCTCGACCCTCTCGTTCACCGCCGTCACGACGCCGCCCCCGCGGGGGCGAAGTCGGGCCACACGGTCGCCAGGCCGGAGCGCAGGTCGTGACGCGGCTCGTAGCCCAGGGCGCGGGCGGCGGAGATGTCCAGCACGACGGCGGGCATCTCCCCGGCCTTGGCCGGCACGTGCTCGACGGGGATCGGCGCGCCGGTGACCTCCCGGGCCGCCTCGATCAGGTCGTTGACGCTCGTCGACCGGCCCGACCCGACGACCAGCGGCCCGGTCAGGCCGGTGCGCCAGGCCAGCAGCACCGCCTGGACGATGTCGTCGACGTGGACGTAGTCGCGCATCTGGCGGCCGTCGCCGTACACCTGGACGCCCTTCCCGGCCGCGGCGGCGCGCATCAGGCGGGGCACGAAGCTGTCCTTGTGCAGCATCCCCGGGCCGTACACGTTGGCGAACCGCAGCGCGCACGCCCGCATGCCGTACACGCCCGAGTAGGCGCTGAGCAGCATCTCCGCGGCCGCCTTGGTCGCGCCGTAGGGGGTGAGCGGCCGCAGCGGCATCCGCTCGCTGATCGGCGCGTCGCCCACGTCGCCGGTGACGGCGTTGGTCGAGGCGAACACCACCCGGCGCACCCCGTGCTCGCGCGCCAGCTCCAGCAGCCCGGCGGTGGCGTCGACGTTCAGCCGGTACACCCCGGCCGGGTCCTCGATCGACCGCAGCACCGAGGTCGCGGCCGCCAGGTGGACGATGCCGTCCGGTCCGGTGCCCACCGCCCGCTTGCGCACGTCGGGGTCGCAGAGGTCGCCCACCACCGAGCGGACCGCGGGATCCGGATGGGGACGCTGGTCGGCGACGACCACCTCCGCCCCGGCATCGAGCAGGGCCGCCACCACGCGGCCGCCGATGAACCCCGCGCCGCCGGTGACCAGCACCCGCGCGCCCTCAAGCTTCGCCTCGTCCGGCGACTCCAACCCCTCCACCGGCGACTTCTCCCTCACCTGCGTTCACCCGTGACGCTCGCGTGCACCTCTACGAAGGTCGACCCTAATGGACCTTGGCCGCAGCTCCGGCCGCGCAGGCGCGTCGCCGCGCGCCCGGTTCGTCGGCCGGCGCCCTCGTTCGGCATGATGACCGGCGGAGGGGAGGACACCCGGTGACCCATGTGCTGGCGGCGGGCCTGCCGCTGACGATCGGACTGGTCCTGGCCGTGACCGCCGCGCGCGCGGGGTGGCGGCCGTCGCTGACCGCGGCGCTGGCGGTCGGCGCGCTGCTGCGGCTGGTGCTGCTGGTGATCGCCGCGCGGGACGGCTGGCAGCCCTACGACCTGGCCGAGGACTTCCGCTCCACCGCCGACACCGTGCTCGACGGCCGCGACCCGCTGGTGCACCTGCGGGAGGGCGGCTGGCACTTCCTGCCCTTCCTGGCCTACGTCCTGGCCGGGCAGCGGGAGCTCGGCGAGCTGCTGGGCGTGCCGTGGAGCGTCGTCGGCCGGACGGTGCCGATCCTGTGCGACCTCGCGCTGATCCCGCTCGTGGGCAGGCTGGCCGCCGACCCGGACAGGAGCGGGTTGCGCGCCTTCCAGTACGCCTGCGCCCCGGTGGGGGTGATGGTCAGCGCGATCCACGGCCAGTTCGCCCCGATCACCCTGCTGTTCGGGGTGGGGGCCCTGGTGGTGGCGCGGGGCGGCGGCCGGTGGGCGGGCCGCCCGCACGCCGCCGGGATCCTCGTCGGGTTCGCGGTGACCTCGGCGAGCTGGTCGGGGCTGATGCTGCCCGGCGTGCTGCTCGCCCTGTCCGGGGTCCGGCACCGGCTCGTCGCGCTCGTCTGGACGGGCGTCGTGCCGCTGGTGTTCCTGCTGAGCGGCTGCGTGTTCCTGGGCACGCCGGTGGGCGACCTGCCCGCGACGCTCGCCGAGTCGCTGTCGACGCGTCCCGTGGTCGGCGACTGGGGCTGGACGGCGGTGGCGACGGGCGGGCAGCAGGTCGTCGATCCGGCCTACGCCCGTCCCGGGCTGCTGATCCTCGCGGGCGGGGTGCTCGCCGCGGCGTGGTGGTGGCGCAGGGCCGACCCCGCCGTGCTCACGCTCGCGCTGCTGCTGGCCTTCCTGATCGCCACGCACCGGTTCGGCACGCAGTACCTGGCCTGGCCGATGCCGTACCTGATCGCCCTGGCCGGGCGCGCCACCTGGCCCGTCATCACCGTGTCCGGGCTCTGGGCGGGGTTCGGCTACCTCTACACCACCCGCCTGGACGAGTTCGCCTGGCGCGACGCCCACGTGTGGTGGGCGCTGTCCTCGCTGGTCGTCATCGCCTTGCTCGTCCGCGCGCTGCCGCCCCGCGACCTCGGCGTCCCCTGGACGTCGGGAAGCAGTGAACGGGGCGAGCGGGCCCGGAGGGCGGCCGCCCAGACGCCCGCGCCGTAGGCGAGATCGTCCAGACGGCGGGCCAGCACGAAGCGCACCGGATCGAGGTCGGGGGAGACGCGGAGGTACTCGGCGACGCCGTCGGCGACGGCGGCCACCGCCACGGCGCGCCGGGCGCGCCGCGAGAACAGGCAGGCGGTGAGGCTGAGCGGCCACCAGTGCCGCAGCAGCAGGGCGCTGGTCTGCCCGGCGGTGCCGACCAGCCCGAGCCGGGTCAGGTCGGCCGCCAGACGGCGCGGGTGGTCGCTGCCGGAGACGGTGCGGGACAGCCGCGTGAACACGACCGCGACCACACCCGCCGCCACCGGCACCGACCAGCGCCGTTGGGCGAGGACCGCCGCCGCGACGGCGGCGCTCCACGGAGACAGGACGGCGGGGGCCACCAACGCGCCGTGCCGCTGGGCCAGCGGGTGCGCCCCGGTGCCGTAGTACGCCTTGCGGCGCATCCACGCCGTCAGCCGGGTGCGGTGGTCGTGCCAGGCGGTGGCGGCGGGCTCGTACCGGACCTGCAGCCCCCGGGCGGCCAGGCGCCACACCAGGTCGACGTCCTCGGCGACGCGCATGCCGTCGGTGAAGCCCTCGCCGAGGGCGTCGACCCGGGCCACCAGGCACGCGCTGGGCACCCAGCTCACCGCGGAACGCGGGTGGACGAGCGCGGGCGCCGGGCCGAGGTCGAGGGACGACCGGGCGTCCTCGTAGCGGGAGATCCAGTTCGGCTTGCCCCGCTTGCGCAACCCCAGGATCTGGGGCGCGGCGGCGGCGACGCGAGGATGGTGGAAGTGACGCAGCAGCGTGGCGATCGCCTCGGGAGCGACGACCACGTCGGAGTCGACGAACGCCACGAACGGGGTGTCGACCTTCTCCAGTCCGGCGTTGCGCGCCCCGGCGGGGCCGAGGTTGCGGGGCAGGCGGACCAGTTCGGCCTCGTGCCGGGCCGCCACCCGGGCGACGGCCTGCGGGTCGTCGGAGAGGTCGTCCACGACGACGACCCGGACGCGGCCCGCCAGGCCCGTCAGCAGCCGGTCCAGCGCGACGGCACGGTCGCGGACGGGGACGACGACCGTCACCTGCGACAGGTCCACCGGGGGCAGCTCGGCGACCACCGGGTCCGCCACGCCGACGGCGAGCAGCCGCTCGGCGAGCCGTTCCGACAGCCGGTCGGTGACCTCGACGCGGCGGCCGCGCAGCAGCGAGGCCGCCCGCCGGTTCAGGTGGAGCAGCCGCATGGGCGCGCCGCCCACCAGGGTCCGGCCGCCGTCGTACACGCGGACGCGCCGGCCCAGCTCCACGACGAAGCCGCGCGGCAGGCCGGACGGGGCTGGAGTGCGGCTCATCCCCGGAACCCGCCCTCCGCGCCGATCACGGTGCCGGTCGCGACGCCGCCGGCCCGCGAGCAGCAGAACGCGATGACCTCGGCGATCTCGGCGGGCTCGATCAGCCGCTCGGTGAGCTGGGACGGGGCGAACGACTCCACGTCGTCCAGCCCGTACAGGCCCGCCGTGGCCGACAGCATCGACGTGCGGGTCGAGCCGGGCGAGACGGCCACGGCGGTCGCGCCGGTGCCCACCAGGTCGGCGGCCAGGCCCCGGACGAGCCCGACCACCGCGTGCTTGGCCATGCCGTAGCCGGACAGGTGGAACAGCCCGCGCGTCCCGGCGGCCGAGGCGACCGCCACGAAGCGGCAGCCGCCGGGGTCGGGGCCGGCCAGCATGCGCGGCACCGTGACGGCGGCGGTGTTCCACACCCCCATGACGTCCACGTCCCACAGCGCCCGCACGTGGGCTTCGGGCGTCTCCCACAGCGGCCGGCCCCCGGAGATCACGGCCGCGGCGGCCACGGCGGCGTCGATCCGGCCGAACCGTTCCACGGCCGTCGCCGCCGCGCGGTCCAGGGCGGCGCGGTCACGGACGTCCGCGACCAGCGCGACGATCTGGTCGGGGTGCTCGTCGCGCAGGGCGTCCAGCTCGTCCTTGCTCGCGAGCGCGTAGGTCACCCCGGGCAGGTCGTCGGGCACCTCCCCGGTGCAGGAGTCCACGGCGACGACCCGGTAACCGCGTCCGCACAGGGCCCGGACGGTGGCGGCGCCGATGCCCCGGGCGGCGCCCGTGACCAGCGCGACCCGCCCGGCCTCGGACCCGGGGCTCATCGCCGGGCCTCCCGGACGCGGCGCAGGCGGCCGTCGGCGCCGGGCTCACCGGCGTCGATCAGCGCGCACACGTCCTCGACCATCCGCCGCAGCACCCGTTCGCCCTCGGCGGCGGTGGCGGCGGTCGGGTCGCCGAGCACGCCCGACGGCGACACGGCGGCGACGCCCGAGGCGGCCATCGCGGGGAGCAGCTCGGCGACGGGCGCGGTGTTGCCGGGCGCGGCGCGGGTCATGTCCACCCGGTCGGGGGCCAGGTGCAGCATGAGCGAGGTCTCGGTGAACCCGGCGTGCGCGTCGGCGGCCTCCGCCTGGCACGGCGCCCACGCCACCCGGTGCCGCTCCTGCCGCATCCGCGCGACGGCGTCCGACAGGCTCGGCAGGTTGCCGCCGTGCGCGTTGACGAACACGATCCGCCCGCACCAGGTGGACAGCGAGCGCACCAGCTCGACCAGCATCGACCGCAGCGCCTCGTGGCCGATGGAGATCGTCCCGGCGAACGACTGGTGCTCGCCGCTGGCCGCGTACGTGACGGGCGGCGCGACCAGCACCGGCTCGTCCGGATGGCGGCGCGCCAGCTCGGCCGCCGCGCCCTCGGCCACCGCCACCGCGATCGCGGTGTCGGTGTCCAGCGGCAGATGCGGCCCGTGCTGCTCGAACGACCCCACCGGGACCAGGACGAGCGTCCCCTCGGGGACCTGCGGCCAGGACCGCCGCGACAGCAGCGCCCGGTCGCTCATCGCGGGTCCGGTCCGGGCGCGGCGCCGAGCGTGCGGGTGAAGCCCTCGGGCACCAGCACGTCGTCGGGCGTCAGATCGTGGATCGACGAGCGGCCCAGCCCGAGCAGGGCCGAGTCGATGCCGCCGCGCAGGATGTCCAGGACGTTCTCCACCCCGGCCTGCCCGCCGGCGGCCAGCCCCCACAGGTACGCGCGGCCGATCATGACGGCGCGGGCGCCCAGCGCCAGCGCCTTCACCACGTCGCCGCCCCGCCGCACGCCGCCGTCCATCAGCACCTCCACCTGGTCGCCGACGGCGGCCACGACGGAGGGCAGCACCCGGATCGGCGCGGGCGTGCCGTCCAGGTTGTTGCCGCCGTGGTTGGACACCGAGATGGCGGTGACCCCGGCGTCGACGGCGCGCCGGGCGTCGTCCACCCGGCAGATGCCCTTGAGCATGAACGGCCCGTCCCACCGCCGCCGCATCCAGGCGATGTCGTCCCAGGTCGGCGGGGGAGTCTGCATCCACTCACCGTACGCGCCGAAGAACGTGGGCGCGGGCTCGCCCGGCTCGGCCAGGTTCGGCACCGTCAGGTCGGGCAGGCGGCGCGAACGCGCGTACTCCGCCAGCCAGGCGGGACGCGACAGCGCCTGCGGGGCCAGGCGCGCCATGGCCCTGAGGTCGAGCCGCTCGGGGATCCAGGGGCTGCCCCAGTCCCGGCCGTGGGAGAACGACCAGTCCAGCGTGACGATCAGGCCGGCCGCGCCGGCCTCCCGGGCGCGCTCCATCCGGCGGACCATCCAGTCCTTGGACCCCATCCAATACATCTGGAAGAAGGTCCGCGAGTTGGCCGCGACGACCTCCTCGACCGGCTTGCTGGCGAACGAGCTGAGCCCCATGGCCGTACCGCGCGCGGCGGCGGCCCGCGCCACCGCGACCTCCCCGTCGGGGTGCACCGCCTGCACGCCGGTCGGGGAGATGATCACGGGCAGCGAGACGGACTGCCCCATGACGGTGGTCTCCTGGTCGCGCTTGGCCGACAGGTCCGCGACGTGCGGCGCGAAGCCCAGCTCGGCGAACGCGGCCATGTTGTCCCGGTACGACGCGCCCCGCTCGGACCCGGCCAGCAGCGCCGAGTACACCGACCGGGGAAGCCTGCGGCGGGCCCGCCGCTGCGCCTCGACGACCGTCTCGAACCACGCGTTGCCCATGCCCTACCTCTCAGTCGATGTCGTGAATCCGGCGAGCGGGCTCTCCACGCAGGGGGACGCCGGGGGCGCCGCCGGGTCGGGGCGCCTGCCGATCCGCACCGGCACGGGGCCGGGGGCGCGCCGCGACCGGGGCTCGGTGCGGTGGGAGTGGTCCTGTCCGGGCGCGGGCACGGCGCGCCGCGGGTCGGCCAGCGCCGCCTCGCCGTGGCCCTGGACGCACTCGGGGTCGGGCCCGTCCAGCGGCAGGCCCGTGAAGAACTTGGCCGCCATGCACCCGCCCCGGCACACGTCGTAGAACCGGCAGGACGAGCAGGCGCCGCCGTCCTGCGGCGCGCGGAGCCGCGCGAACAGCTCCGAGGTCCGCCACACCCGGCCGAAGCCCCCGTCGGTCAGGACGTTGCCCGCGCGGAAGGTGTCGTGGATGGCGAACGGGCAGGCGTACACGTCGCCGACCGGGTCGATCAGGCACACCACGCGCCCGGCCCCGCACATGTTCAGGCCCGGCAGCTTCTCGCCGAACCCGGCCAGGTGGAAGAACGAGTCGCCGGTGAGGACGTTCTCGCCCGCCCGCACCAGCCACTCGTACAGCTCGCGCTGCTGGGCGGCCGTGGGGTGCAGCTCGTCCCACACGTCGGCGCCCCGGCCGGACGGGCGCAGCCGCGTCAGCCGCAGCGTGGCGCCGTGCTCGTCGGCGATCCGCTTGAACTCGTCGAGCTGGGGCACGTTGTGCCGGGTGACGACGACCGACAGCTTGGCGTCCCGGAACCCGGCCGCGGCCAGGTTGTCCAGCGCCCGCATCGCGGTGTCGAACGATCCCGGCCCGCGCACCCGGTCGTTGACCTCGGCGGTGGCGCCGTCCAGCGACACCTGCACGTCCACGTAGTCGGTGGACGCCAGGTAGCGGGCGCGCGCGGGGTCGATGCGCACGCCGTTGGTGGAGAACTTCACGCCCACCTGGTGGTCGACGGCGTACTCCAGCAGGTGCCAGAAGTCCGGGCGGACGGTCGGCTCGCCGCCGCCGACGTTGACGTAGAACACCTGCATCGCCTGCAGCTCGTCGATGACCGCCTCGCACTGCTCGGTGGTCAGCTCGCGCGGGTCGCGCCTGCCGGACGACGACAGGCAGTGCACGCACGACAGGTTGCAGGCGTACGTCAGCTCCCAGGTCAGGCAGATCGGCGCGTCCAGCCCGCGTTCGAACATCTCGATGAGCGAGCCGGAGGCGGAGCCGACCGCGCCGTTCCCCGCGGCCGTCGTGTCGGTCATGGTGCCTCTCCCGTGGTGTCGCGATGGCGGATCATGTCGGCGTCGGCGAGGCCGCGCAGCGCCCTGGCGTAGGCGCCCCACTGGGCGGTGGGCACGCCCGCCCGCTCCAGCGCGGTCCGGGCGTCGGGCGCGCCGCCCAGGCCCCGGACGACCTCCACGAGCTCGCGGCGCTTGAGGAAGGTCAGCCGCCGGTTACCGAAGTGGTAGGCCAGCGCCCCGAACGGTTCGGGGCGCAGCGCCACCGACGGTGACAGCTCCCATGCCTGGTCGAGGATCTCGGTCACGATCGGCTCCCCGGCCCGGGTGTCAGTAGACGCCGCACATGCCGTCGATCGAGACCTCCTCGATCAGCGACTCCTCCTCGAACACCTGGTCCGTCGCCTCGTCGACCTGCGGGACGGTCTCCTCGACCGACATCATGGGCTCCGGCATGACGCCTCCTCGGCTCGGCTGGACGTGTCATGGACTTTAATGGCACTGAGGGTCAAAAAGAAGGGGGCGATGTGCGGTCAGTATCCGGGCGCCCGAAGGGCCGTCCGCCCGCCACCGATCACGCCGCGATCGAACGGGCGGCGTTCGCGCTGTTCACCGAGCGGGGCTTCGAGGGCACCACCCTGGACGCGATCGCCGAGGCCGCGGGCATCGGACGGCGCACGCTGCTGCGCTACTACCCGTCCAAGAACGACATTCCGTGGGGGCGGTTCGACGAGAGCCTGGCCGACCTGCGCGGGTCGCTGGCGGCCATGCCGGACGACATCCCCGTCCACGAGGCCGTGCACCGCGCCGTGCTCGCCTTCAACCACGTGGACGAGGGGGCCGTGGCCCAGCACCGGCAGCGCATGACGCTGCTGCTGCGGACGCCCGCCCTGCAGGCCCACTCGGCCCTGAAGTACCGGCAGTGGTGCGAGGTCATCACCTCCTACGTCGCCGGCCGCCTGGGCCTGCCCTGCGACGCCCTGCTGCCGCGCGCCGTCGGCAACGTCAGCCTCGCCCTGACGCTGTCCGCCTACGAGGAGTGGCTGGAGCGCGAGGGCCGCACGATCGAGGAGTGCCTCGACGAGGCGCTGTCCGGCCTGCGCGCCTACTTCGCCGGCACGGTCGGTTAGCCCCCGGAAGCCGGGCGGGCGGGGCCGGCGGCCCGGCCCCGCCTCCAGGGGAGCTACCGGGTCAGCCGGTGCGCGAGGTGGCCGGCGGGAAGCGGACGATGCGGTCGTCGGCCGAGGCGGGCGTGCCGCGGCCGTCGCGGTTGCTCGTCATCACCCACAGCCAGCCGTCGGGCCCCAGCGCCACCGTGCGCAGCCGCCCGTAGGCGCCCGTCAGCACCGCCGTGGGGCTGCCCGCCGTTCCGCCGCTGCCGTTCAGCGGGACCAGCCAGAGCCGCTGGCCGCGCAGCCCGGCCGCGTAGAGCGTGTCGCCCACCACGGCGGCGCCGCTCGGCGAGGCCTCCGACGTCGCCCAGGTGACGATGGGGGCGCGGTACGCCGGCGTGCCGCCGGGGCCCTCGACCTGCGGCCAGCCGTAGTTCCCGCCGGGCGTGATGTGGTTGATCTCGTCCCAGGTGTTCTGCCCGAACTCGCTGGCGTACATCCGGCCGCCGCCCCAGGCGAGCCCCTGCACGTTGCGGTGCCCGAGGGTGTAGATGACCGAATTCGGCGTCGGATTGCCCGGTGCCGGGGATCCGTCGGGACGCATCCGCAGGATCTTCCCGGCCGGGGTGTTCGGATTCTGCGCGTTGGCGGTCTGGGCGGCGTCGCCGGTGCCGACGTACAGCATTCCGTCGGGGCCGAAGTGAATGCGGCCGCCATTGTGAATGGTCGACTTGGGAATTCCCGAGAAGACGACCTGCTCCTGCGGCGAGGCGGCCAGCCGGAAGCGGACGACGCGGTTGTCGGACGCGGCGGTGTAATAGGCGTAGACGTAGCCGTCCTGCGCGTAGGACGGCGAGACCGCCAAGCCCAGCAGCCCGCCTTCGCCCGCGGGCCGCACGCCGGACAGCCGGGCCACCTCGGTGGGTGCCGACCCCGGGCGAAGCCGCAGGATGCGGGCGGTCGCCCGTTCCGACACCAGCGCGCTGCCGTCGGGCAGGAAGGTCAGGCCCCACGGCACCTGAAGGCCGGTCGCCAGGACCTGGGGGGCGGAGAAGTCGAAGGACGGGACGGCCGCCGTCGTCCGGTTCGCCGCCGCGCGCGGCGCCGGGGCGGGGGGAACGGCGACCAGGGAGAAGGTGACGGCGAACGCCGCCGTGGGAGCCAGTATGCGTTTGTTCAGGGGCACGGCATTCCTTTCGCCATTGGACGGGCAGGTCGGTTTCGGCCCCTAGCCGCGGGCGGGAGCATGCCCGCGTCGCCTTGACGGTACCCGCCTCCTCCGGCGCTGGGAACCCTCGGTTTCCAGGCGTTTCCCCAAACGTCCAGGTGAGCGGCGCCCGGCCGTTTTCAGTGGCCCGCCGGAAAACGCCGCGTGATTCCGCGGCGGCCATTGGGCGGCGGGGCGTCGTCAATTCGGCCGGGACGCTTCGGCCGGGAGGCTTCGGCCGGGACGCTTCGGGTGGGAGCGGCCCGGTCTGTCGGCTGTGGCGGGGGGAGATCTTCTGCTACAAGTGTAGTTGCGCGGCGGCCGGAGGGCCGCGGCGGAGCGCGAACCGGGAGGGGAACGACCGTGACGGTGTCGTTGGTGAAGGGGCAGCGGATCTCGCTGGAGAAGCCGGGCGGGACGCTGAGCGTCGTGCGGATGGGCCTGGGCTGGGACGCGGTGAAGAAGAAGGGACTGTTCGGCAAGCGCGAACAGGAGATCGACCTGGACGCCTCCTGCGTCCTGTTCGCCCAGGGCGGCATCGCCGACGTGGTCTACTTCGGCAAGCTCGCCAGCGAGGACGGTTCGGTCCGGCACACCGGCGACAACCTGACCGGCGCGGGCGACGGCGACGACGAGTCGGTCATCGTCGAGCTGACCCGGGTGCCGCCGCAGGTGACGGCGCTGGTGTTCACGGTCAGCTCGTTCAGCGGCCAGACCTTCGACGAGGTCGACAACGCCTTCTGCCGGCTCGTCGACGAGACCACCGGGCAGGAGCTGGCCCACTACCGGCTCGGCGGCGGTGGCGGCCACACCGCGCTGGTGATGGCGCGGCTGTACCGGCACGGCGACGGCTGGAAGATGAACGCGATCGGCGAGCCCTGCCACGGCCGCACGCTGCAGGACATGCTGCCGGCGATCAGCGCCCACGCGTGACCGGCGGCGGTCCGGGCGCCGGTCACAGCCAGCGGCCGAACAGGCGCTGGTAGAGCGCCCGGACGCCGATCGTGGCGGCGAGGTAGCCGGTCACCACCACCGCGAGCGGGGGCAGCGCGGCGAGCGGCAGCGGACGCAGGTCCAGCGTCGCGGCCAGCGGCGAGAACGGCAGCAGCAGCCCGCACAGCGCGGGCGCGGCGGCCGCCGCGAGCACCGGCCACGCCGCGCGCGGCGCGCCGCGCCCCCGGCTGCGCAGCAGCAGCATCGCCAGGCCCTGCGCGGTCAGGTTCGCGACGAACCAGCCGGTGTGCACGAGCTGCTGCCCGCCGGGGCCGTGCGCGGCCGGCACCCGCCACAACAGCCCGAACACGGCCAGGTCGAACAGCGCGCCGACCGGTCCCACGCAGGCGACGAACCGGGCCAGGTCGAGATGGTCGAACGTGCGCGGACGCAGGATCTGCGACTCGTCCACCCGGTCGTGCACCAGCGCCAGCTGGGACAGGTCGAAGCACACGTTCCGCACCAGCACCTGCAGCGGCGGCATGGCCGGGAAGGGCAGCGTCGCGGCCGCCGCCAGGATCGACGCCACGTTCCCCACGTTCGACGTCAGCGCGATCTTGATGTACTTGACCGTGTTGGCGAACGTGCGCCGTCCGGCGACGACGGCCTGCTCCAGCGCGCCCAGCCCCCCGCGGGCGAGGATGACGTCGGCCGCGGCGCGCGCCGGGCCGGCGGCCCCCGCGACGGTGACGCCCACGTCGGCGGCGCGCAGGGCGGGCGCGTCGTTGACGCCGTCGCCGAGGTAGCCGACGGTGCGTCCGGCCCGTCGCAGCGCCCGGACGACGCGCGCCTTCTGGGCCGGCGCGACGCGGGCGAACACCGTGGCGGGACCGGCCAGCCGCGCCAGCTCGGCATCGTCCAGCCCGGCCAGGTCGCGGCCCAGCACCACCCGGGACACCGGCAGCCCGGCGTCGCGGCAGACCCGCCGGGCGACCTCCGGATGGTCGCCGGTGATCATGATCAGGTCGACGCCGCGCCGTGCCAGGGCCCGCACGGCGGCGGCCGCCGCCGGGTCCGGCCGGTCGCGGAACCCGACGAAGCCGACCAGCGTCAGGTCCCGCTCGTCGGCGGGGGAGAGGGAACGGGCGGGCGCCGCGCGCCGGGCGGTGGCGACCGCCAGCAGCCGCACCCCGTCGGCGGCCCACCGGTCGCCCATCGCCAGCAGCCGGGCGCGTTCGGCGGCGTCCAGCGCGACCTCGCCGTCGCGGGTGCGCACGCGCACGCAGACGTCCAGGACGTCCTCGACCGCGCCCTTGGTGACCAGGACGTGCGCGGCCCGGCTGCGCGGACGGGGATCGTCGGGCCGCAGCAGCACCGTCGCCCGGCGGCGCGTGAAGTCGAACGGGATCACGTCGGCGCCCTCGAAGCCCGCCAGGTCGCCGGCGTCGCGCAGCAGGGCCTCGTCGACGGCGTCACCGTCCGGGCTTCCCGACAGCTCCACCGACCACAGGGCGTTGAGCCGCGCCCAGCGCAGCACGCCCGGATCGGCCCCGCCGTCCGGATCGAGATGGCATGCGGGCCGCAGGTGCCGCTCGGTCAGCGTGCCGGTCTTGTCGACGCACAACGTGTCCATCGCGCCGAGGTTGTGCACCGCCGGCAGCCGTTTGACGATCACCTGCCGCCGGGACAGGCCCGCCGCGCCCCGCACCAGCAGCGCCGTCGCCACCAGCGGGAGCATCTCCGGGGTGACGGCCACCGCCACCGCGACGGCCGTCGGCAGCGCCCGCGACCAGTCGCCGCGCAGCGCCCCGCCGGCGGCCAGCACGAGCGGCAGCGCGGTCAGCATCGCCGCGACCAGCCCCCACGACACCGCGCGCACGCCGCGGTCGAACGCCGTCTCGGGCGGACGCGCGGGCAGGTCGCCGGTGGCGCCGACGTAGGTGGCGGTGCCGGTCGCGACCGCCACGGCCGTGCCAGTGCCGGCCACCACCGTCGTGCCGGTCAGGCACAGCCGGGGATGGCCGAACACGTCCGGCTCCGGGCCGCCCGCGGGCGGGGCCGGAAGCGGACCCTCCGCCCAGGTCGCGTGCTTGCCGGCCGGAAGCGACTCGCCGGTGAGCGCCGACTGGTCGACCGTCAGCCCGGACGAGCTGAGCAGCCGCAGGTCGGCGGGCACCACGTCGCCGGGGCCCAGCAGGACGATGTCGCCCGGCACCACCTGCTCGGCGGGGACCTCGCGCGGGACCGGGTCCGCGCCCGGCGCGGCGCGGCGCAGCACCGTGGCGGTGGTGGTCGCCATCGTCCGCAGCGCGGCCGCGGCCCGGTCCGACCGCGCCTCCTGCCGGAACCGCAGCGCCCCGCTGAGCACCGCCAGGCAGCAGATCAGGACGGTGCCGCGCGCGTCGCCGACCAGCGCCGAGACCAGGCCGAGGCAGATCAGCACCACCACGAACGGCGCCGCCGCCGCGCGCACCGGGCGCCGCGTCCCACCGTCGCGCGCGGACCCGTCCGCGCCCTCCCCGAACCGGAGCAGGCGATCCTGGGCCTCGTTCTCGTCCAGCCCGCGCGGAGAGGTGTCCCAGCGGCGCAGCACCGCCAGCGCCGGCTCGCCGGCGTACCCGGCCAGCGCCGCCCGCACGGACGCGAGGGAGCCGCCGTCCGGCCGTCCCCGTGCCGCCGCCCCCGGCGCGGGTGCGGCCGGGGATCGCTTGTCCAGAGGCGGGTCAGGCGCCCACACCGCGGGCGCGCCCGGTGCCGGTGGCCCTGCCGCCGCCGTCGGCCGCCTCGCCGCGCAGGTGGGCGACCATCTGCCGGACGATCGACGCCACGTGCTGGTCGTCGACCACGTAGTACTGGTGACGACCCTCGCGCCGCGCCCGCACCAGCCCGGCCAGCTTCAGCTTGGCCAGGTGCTGGCTGACCGCCGCCACCGTGCCGCCCACCTCCTCGGCCAGCGAGCTGACGTCCCGCTCGCCGTGGGTCAGCAACCACACGATGTGCAGCCTGGTCGTGGCCGCGAGCATCCCGAACAGGCCCGCCGCCTGCTGCAACAGCGCCGGGGGCAGCGCCGCCGGCGCCGTCCGGTCGTCCCCGCGTCCCGCCATGGCCTCCGCTCCGCTCACGCCCCCGGTTCCCGGAGCGCCGGAGGGGGCGATCACCTCAGTGTCGCACCCCGGGGGCGCCTCACGAACGGTCAGCGGGCCACGGGAGGCGCCGCCCGCACCATCACGGCGACGAGCAGGTTCGGCGCGTCACTCCTCGTCCTCGAAGGTCTCCATAGCCTCCTCGTAGGCGTCCTCGTACGCCTGCTCGTACGCCGCCTCGTAGGCGGCCTGCTGGTAGGCGTCCTGGACTGCCTGCTGCTGCGCCTCGACCATGGACTCGGCGAACGCGTCGTCGCCGCCGTCCTCGTCATCGTCGTCGTCATCGAGCAGCTCGTTGACGACCGCGCCGGCCACGAATCCGGCGGCCAGGCCGCCCGCCGCGCCGGCCGCGACCCCGCCCCAGCCCGGGCCGCCGTGACCGTGCGACTCGTGGTGGCCGTGGTGCGCGTCATGGTGGGCGACGGGCGCGTACCCGCCGTGGCCGTACCCGCCGTGGCCGTATCCACCGTGTCCGAATCCGCCGTGGCCTCCGTGCAGGTGCCCGGCGACGGCGCGCAGCCAGTTCTCCAGCTCCTGCTCCCAGGCCATGTGCAGCGCCTCGTCGTGCGAGACGTGGAAGCGGCCGAACACGTCGTCGCCCTCGGCGAAGATGTTCCCCCGGCGGTCGGCCTCCAGCACCACCGCCAGGCCGTGCGGGCTCGCCACGAACGTCAGCTCGACCTCGTTGATCTGCCCGCCGTACTGCGGCGGCGCATAGAACTCGATCTCCTGGTAGAAGGGCAGCTCCTGGTGCACCCCGGCGATGTGGCCCTGCTCGACATCGGCGCTCTTGAACTGGAAGCCCAGCGCGGCGAACGCGTCGAGCACGCGCTGCTGCGACGGGAGCGGGCCGATCGAGACCGGGTCCAGGTCGCCGGAGTCCATCGCCCCGGAGATCTCCAGCTCCGTGCGCACGCCCATGGCCATGCCGTGCAGATGCTGGCCGTACACCTCGGTGAGCGGCAGCTCCCACGGCAGCGGCATCTGGAAGGGGATCGTGTGGTACTGCCCGGCCCCCAGGTGGAAGCCGCCGGCGATCGCGCCCCGGTAGAATTCCACGCCTGCGGTGCCCTCGTGGTCGCCGTGCTCGTACTCGACGTGCGTGACCAGGCTCAGCACCACCTGCTGGACGTGCACGTCGTGGTCCCCTCCCTGGATGGTGACCTCTCCGGGGAGGTGCCCGCCCGGACGGCCGTGCCCGCCGTGCAGCACCGTCTCCACCGAAGGCCCGCCCACCCCGAAGGCTCCGAGCAGCCGCTTGAACACCATGGTTCCCCTCTTCTGTTGTCCGTTGACGGTCGCGGGCCCGCCGACAATTATCTACGACACTTGTAGCACAAGGGCCGGGAACCAACCACCGATTCCGCTGTGGGCGCCGTCACCCGGCGCCGCGCGGGGATGCCGCCGCCGCGCGATCCGGCGTCGGACGGCGCGGCGAGGCTGCTACGTTCACTATTACAAAAGTAATTTGAGGGGCCGGTCGTGCCGCTCCGCCTGCTCCGGGGCGGGTTCGCCGTCCGGGACGGGGGAGCCGATCAGGTGGACAGCCAGCACGGGGCCGGGGTGGACGACGCACCCCGGGCGGTGGCCGCGGACGCCTCCCGGCCACCGCGCTCCAGGCCGATGGCCGACCTGCGCGCCGGGCGCGGCACCGAACCCCGCCGCGTGCGCCTGGCGTTCGCGGCCGGTGACGTGGTCGTCGTGTCGGGCCTGCCCGGCAGCGGGAAGAGCACGCTGATCAGACGGGTCGTGCCGGCCCTCGACGGGCGGGGCGGCCCGGTGCGCACGATCGACGCGCAGGACGTCCGCGAGGCGTGGGAGCGACGGCTGCCGTCCTGGCTGCCATACGCGGTGTACCGTCCGGGCGTCCGCGTCGCGCACTACGCGCGGCTGGGACGCGCGCTGCGTTCCGGGGACAGCGTCGTGGTGCACGACTGCGGCGGCAACGGATGGGTGCGCCGCTGGGCGGCACGGCGCGCGCGCCGCCGCCGGAGTCTGGTGCACCTCGTCCTGGTGGACGTGCCGCCGCGGCAGGCCGTGCAAGGGCAGGTGCTGCGCGGACGCACCGTGTCGCGGCGCGCGTTCGCGCGGCACCGCCGCGCGGTCGGACGGCTCGTCGCCGGGGCGGAGGCCGGACGGCTCCCCGGCGGCTGCGCCTCGGTCGTGCTGCTGGACCGCGCGGCCGCCACCGCGCTGCGCGCGATCGCCTTCGACCGGCCTCCCGCCGGCGGATGCGACGGCACGAAGTGAACGGGCGGCGCATGGGCGGTTACCCTTCCCCGTACGCATTCGACCTTGGAGGTGGACCCGTGGCGAGACGACCGCTGGGGCAGTTGGAGGCCGAGGTGCTGGCCGCCCTCGCCGCCGCCGGTGGTCCGGTCAGCACCGCCGACCTGCGGGCCCGCATCCCCGGGGAACCGGCCTACACGACCATCAACACCATCCTGTTCCGCCTGCACGCAAAGCACCTGGTCACCCGGGTGCGGCAGGGCCGGCACTACCTGTACCGGCTGGCGGTGGACGAGTCGCGCCTGGTGGCCGACCGGATGCGCGACCACCTGCGGCACGCCAGCGACCCGTCCAGCGTGCTGAGCCGTTTCGTGCAGAGCCTGAGCGCCGAGGAGGAGGACGCGCTGCGCGCGGTCCTGCGGCGGTCCGGCGGCGAGCCCGAGGCCCCGGCGTGATCTGGCTGCTGACGTTCCTGCCCGCGGCGCTGGCGCTGGTGCTCGGCGTCGTCATGGGCGTGGCGCCGCTGCCGCTGCATCCGGCCTGGTCGGCGCGGGTGCTGGCGGTGATCGCCGTCACCACCGCGGTGGCCGTCACCGGCACGCTGGTGTTCGTCGGCGTCAACTACGCCGCCACCCTGGCCCCGGGCGTGGCCGACCGGTACCTGCCCGAGTGGGCGCTGTTCGGCGACGACCAGCCGGTGCACGCCGCCTTCGGCGTGCCGGCGCTGGCGCTGACGGCCCTGAGCGTCGCCGTCACGGCGCGGCTGGCGGTCCGCTGGACCGCCGAGGTGCGCCACGCCCAGCGCACCGCCCGCCAGGTGGTGGAGTCGGGTGTCCCGATGGCGCTGGCGGTCCCCGGCCGGGACGGCGGCGTGCTCGTCTCGCGCGGGCTGCTGCGCACCCTCGACAGCGTCGAGCTGCGGGTGGTGTTCGAGCACGAGGCCGCGCACCTGCGGCACCGTCACCACCGCTACCTGGCGGCGGGGGCGCTGGCCGCCGGTACGGTGCCGGTGCTGCGCCGGCTGAACGCCCGCCTGCGCTTCGCGCTGGAACGCTGGGCCGACGAGGACGCCGCCGAGGCCGTCGGCGACCGCACGCTCGTCGCGCACACCATCGCCCGCGTCGCCCTGGCCCGGGCGGAGGCCGAGTCGCCCCCCTCGTCGCTGCCCGCGTTCACCGACTCGGGCGTCGTCCAGCGCGTGCAGGCGTTACTGTCCGCGCCGCCCAGCAAGAACACCGTCACCGGCCCGGTCCTGCTGGCGGGCGTCGGCACCGCCACCGGCCTGCTGGCCTCCGCCGCCTGGCAGCTCGACCACGCCTTCGGCCTGAACATCCTGTGACGCCCTGTGACGCGCCGGGCGCGTCAGGGACGGTGCTCGTCCACCAGAAGGGTCTGCAGGACGTGGCCGAACTCGCCGGAGGGGTCGGCCAGGGACGCCTGGGCCAGGGCGCTGCCGTGCGGGCTGGCATGGACGCGGGCGTCCATGCAGATCCATTCGCCGACCGGATCGCGGTGCAGCGCCACGGTGACGTCGGTGTTGATGACCAGCAGTTTGGCGAAGTCGAGCTGGGCGCCCACGCCCGAGGCGCTGTCGGCCAGCACGAGCGCGCGCACGAGCGGCGTGTCGGCCTGGCCGGTGACCAGGGGGACGCGCGGCCGCGCCCACGTACGGCCCGGGCCGCGTCCGGTGAACGAGCCCTCGGTGTAGCGCCACTCCATCGCGGACAGGTAGCCGTCCACGTACGCCTCGGGCCAGGCGGTCACGGCCTGGCTGGTAGCGGGCAGCGGGGGAGGGGCCGGCGCGTGGTCGGTCGGCTCGACGTGGTCGGGGGCGGCGGCGATCCGCCAGCCGGTGGCGCGGGCGACCGGGCGTCCTTCGTGGAACAGTTCGCCTTCCAGCAGGCTGACCCGCCGCCCCGGGCGTACCGTGCGGACGCTCACCCGCAGGGGCGCCACGGGCACCGGGACGAGGATCTCCACCGTGACCCGCGCGATCCGCGTCCCGGGGACGGGGTCGTGGCGTTCGAAGGCCCGTCCGAGCAGCGCCGAGACCGGGCCGCCGTGCTGGAAGCCGGGCGACCACGGCCCGGCCGTGGCGGGGGTGCTGGCGAAGCGGTCCTCGTCGAGCGGTTCGTAGAACGTCTCGGCCGGCGGCGTGTCCACCTGGTCTCCTCCCACTTGGCAGAACGCCATTCTAGCGACCCTTCGCCAATTGGGTGCCGGCCCGCCGCCGGGCCGACGAGGTGGCTCATCCGACGATGAGGACGATGAAGATCAGGTAGGCGATGATGTTGACCAGCCAGCTGTTGGCGTTCATCCAGTCGCGGACCTTCGGCATGGCGTTCACCGCGCGCCGGTGGAACAGCAGGTAGGCCAGCAGCGGAAGGGCGGCGATCAGTACGGTCGCCGCGACGAACGGCGCCGCGGCGGGCAGGCGCATGCCGGTTCGCTGCAGGTGCACGCCGACGGTCAGCATCACGATGATGTCCGAGGGCATCAGCAGGATCACCAGCAGCCCCGTGCGCAGCGCCTGCCGGGGAGCCGCGCCCATCAGCTCCGCCAGCCAGCGCGGCGGCTCGGCGGTGCGGCGGCCCAGGAAGCTCCTGATCGCCAGGACCACCAGCAGGGCGACCAGCACCGCCTCGACGATCCGCGCGACGGGGCCCCCGCCGGGCGCGGTGCCCTGCGGCGCGCCGCCGAGCAGCCCGGCCAGGCCGCGCGCCACGGCCACACCCGCGACGGTGGCGGCCAGCACCCCGCACAGGAAGGCCAGGGACACCCGGACCGCGCGGTCGGCGGTCACCAGGATGATCGCGGAGATGATCTGCGGCCCGGCCATCATGGTGACGGCGAGCGGCAGCACGTTGAGGTTCACGACGCCCCGGCCTCCCCGAACGCGCGGCCGTCACGGGCCCGAGCGCATGCCCATGCGGATGGCCTCGCGCTGGCCGTACACGCACAGCGCCCAGATCACGAAGACGTCGAGGGCGATCATCAGCATCGACCACGCCGGGTAGTACGGGAGGAACAGGAAGTTCGCCACCGCGCTGATGACCGCCATGCCGACGCCGACGATACGGGCCAGCAGCCGGCCGGCCATGATCCCCCAGCCGGTCAGGATCAGCAGGATGCCGATCACGATGTGGATCCACCCCCAGGCGGTCACGTTGACCGAGAAGGCGTAGTTGGCGGTGACCACGAAGAACTCGCGCCGGACGAGCGCGGCGATCCCGGCGACCAGTTGGAAGATCCCCACCGTGATCAGCAGGATGCCCGCGAACAGCACGACCCCCAGGGCCCACTCGGTCCGTCTCTCCTCGGTCGTCGTGGTCGTGTGCGTCTTCTCCGCCATGGCTGGTCTCCTTCCGCGAGGATCTCCCTGTAGCTGCTCTCGGTCTCCCTGCAGGTGCTGACGATGTGGGCGCGTCACCGGCGTCCCGCGTCACCGGCGTCCCGCGCCGGTCCGCCGGCCGTCGGCGGCCGGCGTGGGGACGGGGCCGGTCCGCATCCCCGTGTGCCGGGTGGCGATCCGGTCGACGTGCACGGCCTGGACGGGACGGGCCGCGGCCGTCCGCAGGACGTGCTCGCGCCGCGCGTCGTGCGGGCCGGGTTCGTACAGCACGGCTCTCTCCCCCCGTCGAGCAGCCGTTCTGTCTCATCTACCCCCAGTTCGGGGAGTTAGCCGGACGGACGGGTCCGTCGCGGAACACGCCTGGGGCGGGGACGGCTACCGCGGCCTCGGCCCGCGGTCGCGGGTCCACCGTTCCAGGACGATCAGAGTCTTGGTGCTGGTGACGCGCTGGCTGCGGCGGATCTCGTCGATCGTGCGCTGCAGGTGCGCCATGTCGCGGACGCGCAGCCACACCAGCGCGTCGGGGTCGCCGGCGATGGTGAACACCGCCTGCGTCTCGGGCATCCGGGTCGCGGTCTGCACGATGTCGTGGACGTTGGTGGTGCCGAGGAAGCGCAGCTCGGTGAACGCCTCGATGCCCCAGCCCAGCCTGGCGTGGTCGACCTGGACGGTGAACCCGGTGATGACGCCCTCGTCCCGCATCCGGTCGATGCGGCGCTTGACCGCCGCGGTGGACAGGGTGACGCGTTCGGCGATGTCGGCCAGGGTGCGCCGCGCGTCCTCCCGCAGCAGCGACAGGATCTCGTGATCGGTGGAATCCAGACGCGCGGCGGCCATGGTGCGGCATGCTAACGCAACGGATCCCTGTGCGGAACGCGGGTATGGTCCCGATTTTTGCGTCTTTGACTGTGAAGTCCGGTGTGGTGTTGCGTGCGGCGATCGTCGTTTGCTGTTCTCTCACCGACGAGAGGAGTCCGGTCGTGGGCGCGTTCACACTGGAAGACCGTTACCTGCGCGAGGACGGCGAGGTCTACCTCACCGGCGTCCAGGCCCTGGTGCGGGTCCTGTTCGACCGGGTGCGGCACGACCGGCGCTCCGGGGGGAAGACGACGTCGGTGTTCGTCTCCGGCTACGAGGGCTCCCCGCTGGGCGGGTACGACCTGGAGCTGGCCAGGCGCGGCCGCCTGCTCGACGAGTACCGCGTGGTGCACCGGCCCGGACTGAACGAGGAACTGGCCGCCACGTCGGTGATGGGCAGCCAGCTCGCCGCCGGGCTCGGCCTGCGCACCGACGGCGTCACCGGGTTCTGGTACGGCAAGGCGCCGGGGCTGGACCGCGCGACCGACGCCCTGCGGCACGCCAACATGGCCGGGACCGATCCGAACGGCGGCGCGGTGGCACTGGTCGGCGACGACCCGAACGCCAAGTCCTCGACCATCCCCTCGGCCTCGGAACTCGCCCTGGCGGATCTGTCCATCCCGGTGCTGTTCCCCGCGGACCCGCAGGACATCGTGGACTTCGGCCTGCACGCGGTGGAGCTGTCGCGGGCGAGCGGGCTGTGGTCGGCGCTGAAGGTGGTCGCCAACGTCGCCGACGCCGCCGCGACGGTCACGGTCGACGGCGCGTGGACGCCCCCGGCGATGCCCGGCGACGCCTACCGGCACAGGCCCAGCGGCCGGCTGCTCGGCCAGGACCTCGCGCGCATGGAACGCGGCCTGTACACGGTGCGGCTGCCGCTGGCGCTGGAGTACATCCGGGCGAGCGGGCTCAACCGGATCGTCCACCGCGGCGACCGCGACCGGATCGGCATCGTCACGGCCGGGAAGGCCTACCTGGACGTCCGCCAGGCGCTGCGCATCCTCGGACTGGACGACGCCGACCTGGCCCGCCACGGCATCCGCCTGCTCAAGCTCGGCGCGATCCACCCGCTGGAACCGCGGATCGTGCGCGAGTTCGCCGCCGGGCTCGAGGAGATCGTGGTCGTCGAGGAGAAGCGCGCGTTCCTCGAACCCGCGGTGAAGGAGGTGCTCTACGGCCACCGCGACGCCCCCGACGTCCACGGCAAGGACCTCTTCAGCGCGCTCGGGGAGCTGGACCCCGACCTGATCGCCAAGGGGCTGCGCGGGCGGCTGGCCCGTCACGCCGACCTCGCCCCGGCACCGCCGGACAAGCGCGAGCGCATCGCCCTCCCGCTGCTCGCCCGCACCCCGTACTTCTGCTCCGGCTGCCCGCACAACTCCTCCACCAGGACCCCGGAGGGGACCATCGTCGGAGCCGGAATCGGGTGCCACACCATGGCGCTGTTCATGGACCCCGAAACCGTCGGCGACGTCGTGGGGCTGACCCAGATGGGCGGCGAGGGCACGCAGTGGATCGGCATGGCGCCGTTCGTCGACGCCTCGCACTTCGTCCAGAACATCGGCGACGGCACCTTCACCCACTCCGGCAGCCTCGCCGTCCGCGCGGCCGTCGCCGCGGGCGTGAACATCACCTACAAGCTGCTCTACAACTCGGCCGTCGCGATGACCGGCGGGCAGGACGCGGTCGGCGCGCTGCCCGTGCACAAGGTCGCCGAGCTGCTGCTGCTCGAAGGCGCCGCCAAGGTCGTGATCACCAGCGACGCGCCGCGCCGGCTGCGGCGGGCCGGGCGCGTCAAGGGCGTGGAGGTGCGCCACCGCAGCGAGCTCCGGCGCACCCAGGAGGAGCTCGCCGCGATCCCGGGGGTGACCGTCCTCATCCACGAGCAGGAGTGCGCGGCGGAGAAGCGCCGCAAGAGGCGCCGCGGCAAGGCGCCCGCACCCGCGGAGAAGGTGTTCATCAACGAACGCGTCTGCGAAGGCTGCGGCGACTGCGGCGGCAAGTCCAACTGCCTTTCGGTGCAGCCGGTCGCGACCGAGTTCGGCCGCAAGACGGCGATCCACCAGTCGTCGTGCAACCTGGACTACTCATGCCTCGACGGGGACTGCCCGTCCTTCCTGACGGTGGTGCCGGGCGGACGGCGGCCGCGCCGGACCTTCGCGGAGCTCTCCGCGGACGCCGTTCCCGAACCCGGGCGTGCGGGCGGCGACTTCACCGTCCGCATCACCGGCATCGGCGGCACCGGAGTCGTCACCGTCGCGCAGATCCTGGCCACCGCCGCGTTCCTGGACGGGCGGCACGTGCGCACGCTCGACCAGACCGGGCTCGCCCAGAAGGGCGGCGCCGTCGTGTCCGACGTCAAGGTCACCGCGGCCCCGGTGGAACAGGCGGCCAAGCTCGCCGCGAGCGAATGCGACCTGTACCTGGCGTGCGACGCGCTGGTCGGCGCCGACCCCGCCTACCTCGGCGCCGCCGACCCGTCGCGGACCACCGCCGTGGTGTCCACCACCGAGGTCCCGACCGGACGCATGATCGTCGACCCGTCCGTGTCGTTCCCGGACGCCTCGCGCATCCGCTCGTCCCTGGACGCCGCGACCGCCCGGGCGTACTACCTGGACGCGCGCGGCCTGGCCGAGGCGCTGTTCGACGACGACCAGTTCGCCAACATCCTCCAGCTCGGCGCCGCGTACCAGACCGGCGCGCTCGGCGTCACGGCCGCGAGCATCGAGCGGGCCATCGAGCTCAACGGCACCGCCGTCGCCGCCAACGTCCAGGCGTTCCGCCGCGGCCGCCAGGCCGTGGCCGACCCCGACGGCCTGCGCCGGGAACTGGAACCGGAGGCGCCGCGGGAGGAACCGGCGAGCGCGCCGGAGGTCCGGTCCCTGGTCGCCGCCGAACCCGGCACCGAACTGGCCCGGATTCTCGACGTCCGCGTCCCCGACCTCGTCGAGTACCAGAACGCGGCCTACGCCGCCGAGTACGCCCGGTTCGTCGAGCACGTGCGCGCCAGGGCCCCGCACGCCGCCGAGGCGGTGGCGCGCAACCTGTACAAGCTCATGGCGTACAAGGACGAGTACGAGGTCGCCCGGCTGAGCCTGGATCCGCGGCTGCGGGCCGAGATCGCCGAGCGCTTCGGCGACGGCTCGCGGGTGGCCTACCGCCTGCACCCGCCGATCCTGCGCGCCCTGGGGTACAAGCGCAAGATCGCGTTCGGCCCGTGGTTCGGCGGGGTGTTCCGGACGCTGCGGGCGATGCGCGGGCTGCGCGGCACCCCCCTCGACCCCTTCGGCCACACCCGGGTGCGGCGCACCGAGCGTGCGCTCGTCGCCGAGTACCGCCGGGCGATCGAACGGGCCCTCGACATCGCGCCCGACCATCCGCTGCTGGCCGAGCTCGCCGAACTGCCGGACCTGGTCCGCGGCTACGAGGAGATCAAGCTCGGCAACGTCGCCCGGTACCGCGCCCGGCAGGCCGAGCTGCTGGCCGCCATCGAGTCCGGCGACAGGCGGCCGGCGAGCGCTTCGTCGTCCTGACCCGCCGTTCCGGGGCGGCGTTGAAGATGGGGCACGTGCGCCGTCATCGCCTTCCGGTTTCCCGGACCCGGGGCGCGCTCCTTGCGGCGCCGATCGCGGAATGGGTGCACCGTCCTTTCCACCGACGGTGAACCGGGACGTGAATCGGCGTCGTACGCCTCTCGGAACGCTCCCATAACAGGCCCTGGTGAAGTCGCCGGTATTGTGCGACGACCGATGCCGATGCATGGTCCAAGGACTCGCGGGCACAGATGAGTTCCGGTGTGGACAATGGTCGAGCGTTAAGGAGCGAAGCGATGACCACGACGTCACCGCATCGTGGGATGGGGCCCGCTTCACGGCGCCCGTTCGACGCCGGAAGCGCGGTCGCGCCCCTGACGATCGCGGAGCGGCGTCATGGTCGCTGGTCGGTGCTCACGGTGCGCGGCGAACTGGAGATGACCACCGCGGACCGGCTTCTCGACGCCGTGAAGGACCGGCTCGCCGCCACGGAGAACGCCGGGGAAACCCCGAGAATGGTGCTCGACGTGTCGGGCCTGTCGTTCTGCGACTCGTCCGGGCTGAACGCGCTCGTCCGCGGCTGGCATCTGTCGCGGCAGGCCGACGGCGAACTGGTGCTGCTCAACCCGTCCGCGCAACTGACGCGCATGCTGACCATCACCGGCCTGGACCGGCGCCTGCCCATTCACGACCGGTTCCCGGACTGATCCGCGCCCATCCGCGTCGATCACTCCTTCGTGCCTCGGGGACGGCCGGAACGGCCGCTGACCCGGCCGGCCTGACGCCGGGCGGCGGTCGATACCGCCCTCTCGCACCTGACCACGGACGAGCCCGGTGTGCCGACACGACGACACATGTGGTACGTGTTCACCTGACCAGTGGCGGTCACTGGTCCATCCTTGTCACAGCGTGTCCGACCGGACGGGCACCGGCCACGCCGTGATCTTGCGTGGGAACATTGGACCGAGTGCACAGTGGAAGTGCACAGTCGAAGGGATCCGAACACATGGCAACGCGACCGCAGATGGCGAAGCTGGACGATGTCACCAAGTTCGCCGAGGGACTGACCAACGACTACCTGATGTGCCGCACCTGGGCGCACGCGTGGGACCCGCGCACCTCCGCGGTGCAGCGCGCCAACGGCCGCATCCACTGGACGGTGGAGTGCTCCACCTGCGGCACCATCCGCACCCGTGTCATGACACCCAGCGGCGGCATCGTCGGGAACCGCTACAGCTACCCCGAGGGCTACCAGTCCGGTGGCATCGGCCGGATCGGGCAGCGCGGGCTCGCCGCCATCCGGATGGAGTCGCTGAAGCGAATCGGTGGCGCCTGATGCAGGAAGTGTTGATCGTCACTTACTGCGACCGCTGCTACCAGGACGATCAGACCAAGAACGACGCCGAGGTCACCGTCGAGGTGAGCGTCGGCACCGACCAGGCCCGGCTCGACCTGTGCCCGCGCTGCGACGAGGAACTGCTCGCGCCGCTGCGGGAACTGCTGCGCACCCGCGGTCCCGCGCAGCGGGCCCTGGAGAAGGCCGCGGGCACGGGCAACGGGGCCGAGCAGCGCCCCGCCCGGGTCCGACCGGACGTCTCCGTGCGCTGCGGGCAGTGCGACACGCAGATCGCGCTGCGCAACCGCGGCAGCCACAGCCGCGCGAGCCACGGCTGCGATCCGCAGGAGATCGCCTGGTACTTCGGTGACGACGTCACCGAGGTGTGGAGCTGTTCCTGCGGCCTGGCGTTCCCCAACGAGCACGGCCGGACGACCCACGCGCACCGCGTCGGTCACCCGCTGCCCGAGGTCACCGGTCCCCAGGCACCGCCCCGCGCCGCCTGACAGAGGCGGTACCGCCGGGCCCCACGCCGATGACGCCGCGTGTCATCGACACCGCCGCGCGTGGCCGCTCACACGCGCGGCGGAGCGAACGAACACCGCGGCTCAGCGCCGCGTGCCGGAGCAGAAGGCGGTCTCCAGGGACGACAGGAGCGCCGGCGACGGGGCGGCGGCCCGATGCCGGTCGGCCGGCACCGCC